>JAKCCH010000170.1 GCA_021838945.1 Actinomycetes bacterium | reverse complement strand
TCATCCTCTATGACATCCCGCTGCGCACGGGCCGCAAGATCGCGACCGACACGATCCTGCAGCTCGCCCGCGAGGTGCCCAACATCGTGGGTGTGAAAGACGCCGCCGGGGACGTGAGTGGGACGGCGAGGTTGCTGGCACAGGCGCCGGAGGGTTTCGAGTGCTACAGCGGCGAGGACGCTCTCACCCTGGCGCTGCTCTCGGTTGGCGCGGTCGGGGGGATCTGCGTCGCGTCGCACTGGATGGGGCGTGAGATCGGCGAGATGATCACCTCCTACCTTGATGGCGACGTCGAAAGGGCGCGCCAGGTCAACGCCGAGACCCTCGATTTCGTGGCCTTCCAGTCGAGCGATGAGGCACCGAACCCCATGCCGGCAAAGGCGATGCTTCGGGCAATGGGCATGAGTGCCGGAGAGTGCCGGCTCCCGCACGGCCCGGCACCGGCTTGGCTGGACGAACGGGCCGGAGTTGTCCTCGCGGAGCTGGAAAAGTGGCGGGTGTCGCGTGGCTGAGAAAGTCCGGGTCTCGTTTCTCGGGGGGCTCGGCGAGATCGGGCGCAACTGCGCCGTCATCGAGCAGGGGGGCCGGCTCGTCGTCCTCGACTGCGGCATCATGTTCCCGAACGCCGAGATGCCCGGGGTCGACCTCGTGCTCCCGGACTTCGGCTGGCTGTTCGAGCGAGCTCACGACGTCGACGGCGTCGTGCTCACGCACGGCCACGAGGACCACGTCGGCGCTCTCACCTATCTCCTCCGGGAGGTGCCGGTCCCGATCTACGGATCGCCGTTCACGCTCGGGATCGCCCGCAACCGCCTCGAGGAGGCGAACCTCGCCTCGTCCACCAAGTTCGTGCCCGTTGCCGACGGCGAGCGGCGCCGGATCGGACCATTCGACGTCGAGTTCATACCGGTCACCCACTCGGTGCCGTTCGGTTTCGCAGTGGCGTTCCACACGGCCCAGGGTGTCATCTTGCATACGGGTGACTTCAAGCTCGACTTGAACCCCGTCGACGGACGGCGCACCGACCTCGCGAAGATAGGCCAGATATCCTCGACCAAGGGCATACGCCTGCTGCTCTCTGACTCCACCAATGCCGAGGAGCCCGGCTATACAGGCAGCGAATCGAGCGTCGGGCCGTCGCTGCGGACGATCTTCATGTCGAACCGCAAGTCGCGCATCATCGTCGCGTGTTTTGCCAGCCACATTCACCGCATCCAGCAGGTGGTCGACGCGGCTCTTGGAAATGGTCGCCGCATCGCGCTGCTCGGCCGCTCGATGGTGAAGAACGTCGGGGTCGCCCGTGAGCTCGGCCTGCTCAAGGTTCCCGATGGCGCATTTGTCGAGATCGAGAGCATTGCGAAACTCGATCCTGGCCAGCTCTGCGTCATCTCGACAGGATCGCAGGGCGAGCCGATGTCGGCTCTCTCGCTCATGGCTGAGGGCGCGAGCCGCTGGATCGAAGTCGGTGAGGGTGATGTCGTCGTCCTCAGCTCCCATGCCATCCCGGGGAACGAGTGGGCCGTCGCGAAGGTGATGGACGGTCTGGCTCGCAAGGGCGCCGAAGTCGTGCATGCATCGATCGCCCATGTCCACGAGAGCGGCCATGCCCGACAAGGCGAGCTGTCGACGATGCTGTCGATCGCCCGGCCGAAGTCGTTCGTGCCTGTGCACGGTGAGTACCGCCACCTGCTCCGCCACTCCCGACTCGCCATCGAGATGGGTGTCGAGGCGAGCGAAGTGCTCGTATGCGAGGACGGAGATGTCATCGCGCTCACCGACGAAGGGATCGACTTCGACGGCGAAGTCTCGTCGAGCTACGTGTTCGTGGACGGGCTCGCCGGCGACGTCGGCGTCGGGGTGCTGCGCGACCGTCGTGTGCTCGCCGAGGAGGGCATAGTCGTCACGGTCGTCACCTTGGACCGCAAGAGCGGCGATCTCGTCGGTCCGCCGGAGATAGTGAGCCGCGGCTTTCTCTCCGAGCCCGGGCACGAGGACATCGCGGAGGAGCTCCGCGCGGCGGTCCAGAAGGCGGTTGCGGAGGGTGCCGGGCAGACCAACCGGGATCCGGACGCGATCCGCCGTGTCGTTCGGCGAGCCGTCGGCCGACTCGTCAACGAGCGCACTCGGCGCCGGCCCATGGTTGTCGTCGTTGTCGTAGAGGCCTGAAGGCCGAGCATCGCGCGACCGGCGCGCCTGGGCCGGCTGGCCGGCTGCGGGTGGACGGGCCGGCTGCGGGTGGACGGGCCGGCCGAGCCTCCAGGCAATATGACCTGCTACTATATGAGCATGTTGGATCGCCGGCTGCAGGTCCTTATTGACGAGGACCGGTGGCGCCGACTCGACCGTGAAGCAGCTCGGCGCCGTGTGTCCGTCGCCGTGCTGGTGCGCGAGGCAATCGATGAGCGGTTCCCGGGAGACGCCGACACACGCCGAGAGGCGCTGCAGGCGATCCTCGACGCGGCGACGATGGACGTGCCCGATCCCGACGAGCTCCACGACGAGTTGGAGGCAATTCGGGCCCGTCGGCTGGCGTGATCGTCCTTGACACGACCATCTTGGTCTACGCCGTCGGCACCGAGCACCCTCTGAAGGCGCCGTGTCGCAGCCTGTTGGAGCTTGCGCGTGACGGTGTCGTACGGGCGGGCACCACGATCGAGGTCGTGCAGGAGTTCACGCAGGTACGGGCGCGACGCCGGTCGCGAGCAGAGGCCGCCGCGCGGGGGAGAGAGTACGGCCGCGGCCTTTCTCCGCTCATGCAACCCGACGAGGGCGATCTCTTCGAGGGGCTCAACCTTTTCGAGGTCTCGCGTGACCTTGGTGCCTTCGACGCCGTGCTCGCGGCTGCCACCTTGCGTCGCGGCTGGGCGCTGGCGTCTGCTGATCGGTCATTTGCGCAGGTGGCCGGTCTGGTACACCTCGATCCGGCGTCGCCTACGTTCCTCGACCAGGTCCGGGCCGCGAGGTAGGCGGGCCGCGAGGTAGGCGTTTCGGCGCC
>JAKCCH010000001.1 GCA_021838945.1 Actinomycetes bacterium | reverse complement strand
GACGACGGTGATCCACCGGACGGGGGACGCCAACGGGAAGTGGCGCAGCTTGGTTAGCGCGCAGCGTTCGGGACGCTGAGGTCGCGGGTTCGAATCCCGCCTTCCCGACCCACCCACCCACCCGCAAAAGTCCTGGTAGTGAGCCGGCACTTAGCACGCTCGAAGAGCTGAATTCCGAGTCCGTGTGCGCTACGTGCGCGAAGCTCGCTTGGAAGCTCGTATGTAGTACTCAGAGAAGACCCTCGAGCGTCTCGGAGCCGAGGACGCGACGGGCGACGTAGTTCCGCAAGATCTCGAGAGATCCGCCGGCGACCCGATACACCTTGAGGTCCTGGAGCAGCTGCCCGTAGTCCGTGTCGGTATAGAGGCCGTGCGACCCGATCAGCGAGAAGCACTCGTTGATGGCGTACTCCGCTGCTTCGATCGCGAGCTTCTTCGCGAGGGTCGTCAGGAGTGAGACGTCGCCGCCGGCCTCGGCGACATTCGCCGCACGGTCCCGCGCGAGGGACGCAGCATACAGCCTCGCGTAGGCGTCCGAGACGATCCACTGAATACCTTGGAAGTCGGCAACTGTTCCCGACCCAACAGAACGCACCTTCGCGTACTCGATGGCGTTGGCGAGCGCTCGCTCGGCGAAGCCGATCAGCTCCGAGGCATTGCCCAGCCGGCTCACGTTGAACGTCGTGAGAAACGTGTCGAATCCACGGCCGACTTCGCCCAACACGGACGACTCGTGGACACGAACGGAGGTGAAGTCCATTTCGGCAGTTGGCAGAAGGCGCAGGCCGATCGGGTCCGTCTGCCGTCTTTCCAATCTCGCTGCTGGAGCGTCGACGAGGAAGGCCGTGAGGCCAGCGTCTTTGACGTTCGCGTACACGAGGATCACGTCTGCCTGAGCCCCAAGGTTGACGTGCGTCTTCCGTCCGGTGATGACGAACTCGTCCCCGTCCTTCTCGGCGGTGGCAGTGAGGGCTCGTAGTGACGAGGCTGCCTCCGGTTCTGAGATGGCCTCGGCGAAGATCAACTCGCCCCTGGCGATGCCCGGTAGGTAGCGGCTCCTCTGCTGTGGTGTGCCCCACGTGAGCAGCCACTGCTGTCCTTGCACGGAGATCTGGGGCGAGATGAGAGCGTGGCGCGCTACCTCCTCGCAGACGGCGCAGTACTCAGGCACGCCACCGCCGAGCCCTCCCTCGTCGGTCGGGGTGATGGGGCCGATCCATCCTCTCTTGCCCATCTCCTGGTAGAGCTCGGCAGGAAAGGATCCCGCCTTGCGGCACCGCTCGAGTTCCGGACCGTTCTGCTCCGCGAACGCCCCGACTTCGCTTCGCAGGGTGGCGACCCACTCGTGGCCGAAGCGCGTCTCCAATGTCTCGTACATAGCCATCCTCCAGCTGTTCGGTGTGTCGTCTCATCTCTGTTGCCGCCGGTCGTGGAAACCGCCGGACAGCAGTCGCGGGTGCCAGTGGCGGCATAGCCTCAGATGAATTGATGAGGCATACCCAGCTCCGCCTCGTCGAATCGAGCCAGCCGGAACGCCGAGAGGTCGAGGCGCGACTCCCCTGTGGCCACGAGGTCGGCCACGGCCAGGCCGACTCCGGGCGCGATCGCAAGGCCGTGACCGCTGAAGCCGGCCGCGACGACGAGGTTGTCGACCCGGGGCGGGTGGTCGATGACGGGCAGTCCATCCAGGGTGTGGTCGACGTAGCCGGTCCAGTACCTCGCCACGGGGGGAAGTGTCGGCACGACGGCTTCGCGCAGCCACGTGTAGCTTCGGTCGATCAGGCTCTGGTTCGGGGCGAGGTACACCAGTTCCCTGTCCCGCCCCGGTTGACCCGTCACGAGGTGCCGAAAGCGAGTAGCTCGCGTCCCGAAGCGAAGCCGGATGCTGCGCCGGTGCACGCGGTATCGGGGAAGCCACTGCCGAAGCCGGCGCAGGTCGTCGAGGGAGACGAGCCGGTCGACTCGAGCATCGAGGCCAGCGCCCAGTACGAGCTCGCCGGTCGGCCGCTGCCGGGCGCTGAACCGCCGACCGCGCAACGTCGCCTGGAACAGGGGTCCGGTCGCCGCAGTCTCCGCCTGCGAGACCAGCATCTCCTTGATCGGGAGGTCGAGACCGACGCTTCGCAGGAGGCGCGGCGAGCCCACTCCCGCGGCGACGACCACCGAATCCGCGCGAAGGAGCTCCCCGCCAGCCACGTGCACGCCGGTAAGAGTGCTGTCGGCAGCCCGAGCCAGCCCTTCGACGGTGACCCCGAAGCGGAGGTCGGCACCACCCTCTTGGGCCAGGGCCGCCAGCGCGCCGACAGCCATGCGCGGGTTGCAGTGCGCGTCGTCCGGTCCGTACAGGCCTCCCACGACCGCTTCGGGCCGGAACGGAGCGATGTCACAAGCCTCCGCCGAGCCGACCATCCGCACCGACTCGAGGCCTGTGGCGTGAGCTTCCAGTTCCAACCGCTCGAGCAACGGCAGCTCGTCGGCCAACTGGGCGACATACAGGTTTCCCCCGCGGACCAACTCGATATCAGTCCGCTCGCCGAGAGCGATCCAGCGTTCGAGCGCGACGCGAGCGAGGGGAACCTCCGGCACGAGCCGGCCTTGCAGTCGCAGGCTGCCCATGCTTCGGCCACTTCCCTCGGCGCCGACGTTCCGGGCCCGCTCAAGCACGACGACATCGAAGCCTCGCTCGAGCAGCTCCACCGCACAGCTGCAACCGACCACCCCGGCACCGACGATCACCACCCTCTTCAACACAGTGCACCCTTCTTGCGAAATCCGGTCATGACGCAACCGCTCCTGCCATGCGGGCGCCGACCAGCATGACCGCGGCCGCTGCAAGGCCAACGATGGAGGTCCCGAGCCATGCCACCGCGTACGAGGCATCGGCCGACAGGAGGCCGAAGGCGAGTGGCCCGAGGGCAGTGCCAGCACCGCCACCGATCTGGACGATCGAGGTCGCGCGCGCCTCGCCGCCCCGATGGGTCGTGACGACAGCTGTGTAGAACAGTCCGCTCCATCCCCAGCCGGCACCGAGCGCGACGATCGCCCCGCAGGTGAACAAGACGACCAGTTGGTGGCCTGCCGCTAGCGCCAGCAAGGCGCAGCCGACGGCGCCGGCGGCGAGCAGCGCGGCGACTCTTGGGAACTGGTCGGCGTCGCTGCGATCGGCCGCGGCACCCAAGGCCAAACGAGCGCTGAGCGCAAGCAAGCTGCCGGCGGCGATAAGCAGGCCGGCCACCGCGGGGCGCAGACCGGCCGAGACGGCGGACACAACGGTGAAGGCGACGAGCGCGCTCGCGCTCGCATTGGCGAGCCCAGACCCGATGGTTAGCAGGGCTAGTGCCGGGCCGGAACCGGAAGGCGTCGCTCGCTCACGAACAGCGCCTGCGCTTGCCTCCGCCTGTAGCTCGAGTCTTCTCGACCACAAGATCAGAGCCATGGCGATGGCAAGACAAGCTCCAAGGAGGAACACCCAGCGCCACCCGACGGTGAGGGCGACGACAGGGACGGCCAGGCCGCCGAGCAAAGTTGCCACCGGCGGAACGGACTGCTTGACGCCGAGCGCCATGCCCATGCGCCGCGGCGGCAGGCACGATGCGAGGTAGGCGTTGATGCTCGGCTGAGCAATCCCCGCTACCGCCCCGCATGCGGGCAACAGTACGACGAGATGCCAGGCTGGGCGGCCGAGAGCAGCAATTGCTGCCATGAGCAAGCCGGTCGAAAGTGCGCACACCCTCATGAGCCGAATCTCGCCGAGATAGTGGACGAGAAATCCCGCCGCCGGAGAGACCAGCACCCAACCGGCGTAATAGACGCACACGAGCAGCCCGAGAAAGCTGGGGTCGAAGCGGAGTGACCGTTCCAGCTGAACGCCGAGGGTCCCGACAAAGGCCACGGCGAGGGAAACCGCGAAGGCGGCCAGCGCCCCAGTAGCGATCGGTCCAACGACAGCCCGGTGCGCCGGCGCCTCCGTCCTGCTGTTCATGTCGTTCGCGTCGGCGTACGCCCTTCCTCGACGCCGGCAGGCCAGACAGCCTTCATTGAATCCAACGCTGCGGCGATCGTCGTGCGGTCGTTGGCGAAGGACAGCCGGACATGGCCTTCTCCGCCCGGCCCGAAGGCCGATCCGGGTGTCACGGCGACGCCAGCACGCTCAAGGAGCCAGCCGGCAAACTCGACGTCGTCCCCAAGCCCCGCCTCCTCGATGTTGGGAAATGCATAGAATGCTCCGTCGGGCAGCGCGCACCGGACGCCACCGAGTTCGTTCAGTCCATCGACGATCAGCTTGCGACGTGCTCCGTACTCGTCGAGCATGGCTGACACGACGTCTTGTGGGCCGGCGAGCGCTGCAAGCCCTCCCGCTTGGATGAACGATCCGGCGCAACCAACAGTGTGCTGCTGCGCCTTCACGATCTCCTGGGTGATGTCTCGTGGCGCGGCGACGTAGCCGAGCCGCCACCCCGTCATCGCGTACGCCTTGGAGAACCCGTTGATCGTGATCGTCCGGCCGGAGCAACCGGGCAGGGCGCCGAGGCTCACGTGAGGTACACCGTCGTAGAGAACCTTCTCGTAGATCTCGTCAGCCACTAGAAGGAGGTCGTGCTCTTCAGCGAGAGCAGCGAGCATGGATGCCTCCTCGCCAGACAGTGCTCGGCCCGTCGGGTTGTTCGGCGTGTTCACCAGGACTGCCTTGGTCTTGGCGGTCACGGCATCCCGCAGCCGCTCTGCGGTCAGGCGGAACCCGTCGTTGCTGTCCAGGGCGACGAACCTCGGCACGGCGCCGATGAACCGCAGCATCGCTTCGTAGCTGACCCAGCTCGGCGAGAGCACGATCATCTCGTCACCGGGATCGAGCGTTGCCAGCAGAGCGATGAACAGCGCGTGCTTGGCCGACGGCGTCACGACGATCTCGCTCGCAGGGTCGTACTTCAGGTGATTGTCCGACTCAAGCTTGTGAGCTATCGCATCCCGCAGCTCCGGGGTGCCCCGGCTCGCGACGTAGTGGGTGTCTCCCTGTCGGATGGCGCCGATGGCGGCATCACCGATGTGCTCAGCAGTGACGAAGTCGGGGTCGCCGCCGCCAAGGTCGAACACCTCGCGGCCCTCTTTCCGGAGCTGCTTCACCATGTCGGCAACGGCGAACGTCGCCGACTCCTCGATCGCCCGGACCCGTTCAGCCGTTCGTGCGCGTGCCATCATCTCTCCTCCAGTATCTCGAGACTCCCGGAAACTGCTCCATCCGCCGTCGCGGCCGCCATGCCGGAAACGTCGTAATACGCCTCGAGAACATCCTGGTAGGCGTAGGACGGGCGCGCTGCGAACTGGTCCCGCAAGCCGAGCCGGGCAGACGCTGTCAGGCGCTTCGTCGTCGCGTTCGTCATGATCGGGTCGAGTCCGATCTGCTCCAGCTCGGTGCTGATCTCCTGCATCTCGATTGCCCGGCGGCCTGCATGCAGAACGTCGGTCTTGATGCACATCACCGCGAAATCGCTGTAGGTCGTCGCATCCATCGGGCCGCAGATGCCAGCGAACGCCGACTCCACTATCCCGAGGGCGCGGGCAGCCGTGAGCGCCTCGACGAGCAAGGCCTCCATGCCCTTGGTCACGACGCTGCGAAGCATCTTGACGCCGGCACCCGCGCCCGCGGGTCCCTCCAGCACTTGGACGTCAAACCCGAACGGGCGGAGGGCGTCATCGAGGTCCCTCGCGCCCTCTCCGGAGCAGATCAGCTGGACACCATGGCCGTAGATGCTGACAGCTCCCATGATGCTGGCATCCACGTACCGCACGCCTGCGTTGTCCGCGAGCGCAGCCAACCGCCGCTTCACCGACGGCGTGGCGGCGTTCACATCAACCACCAGCCGCTGGGAGTCTGCGTTCTCGATGATTGCGGTGCCGACCAACGCCGCCTGGTCGACAGTGACGGCCGAGAAGATGACGTCGCAGCTGCGCACGAGTTCCGCGAGCGACGCGACGGCCGTCGCGCCGGCCTCCGAGATCTCCCGCAGGAATGCCTCGTCATAGGGTGGCGAGTGGCGAGGGCCGTCGCAAAAGACCCTGGTCCCACCTGAGAGTCCTTCGCTGAACGCAGCAGCAAAGCAGCGAGCAGCTTCCCCGAACCCAACGAAACCTACTGACTCCACTGCTCCTCCTATTCGACTGTGCTGACGGTCGCTTGTGCCCGCCGTGGTCGAACGTCCACCGCTCCGTCGATGCCGAGCGCCCTCAGTTCGAAGCGCTGTACCTTCTCCGAAGCTGTTTTCGGAAGCGAGTCGCACAACCGCACGTAGCCCAGCTGCATGGAGCGACCGAGCCGGTCGACGACGAACTTCCCCACGCTCGCTTCGTCGAGTTCGAACCCGGGTGCGGCGACAACGCACGCCACGAGCTCCTGGCCGGCAATCTCGTCCGGCACCCCGACGACCGCAACTTCGGAAACTCCTTCCATCGAAGCCAGTTCGTGCTCGATCAGGTCGACGGGCACGTTCTCCCCGTTGCGACGTACCGCGTCTTCGTCCCGACCGAGAAACTCAAGACTCCCGTCCGGGTGCAGCAGGCCGCGGTCGCCCGAATGGAACCAGAGGTTCGTCAGCTTCTCGAGGGTCCGCTCCGGTGCATTGAAGTATCCCTGGAACATGACGTGCGGTTCTGTCGGCCGGACCACGATCTCACCCACCTCGCCGGGGCCGAGCGGGTCGTCGGTCGCGTCGACCACCCGGACGTCGAAGCAGCCGCGCGCCACTCCGTGCTGGCCGAGCGGGCGGGCATGCGAGATCGGCGTGACCGTGGTGTTGCAGCCCGCTTCGATCATGCCCCAGCCGTCGAGCATGGTGCAGCCGAACCGCCTGCCGAACTCCTCGCCGGCTGCTCGGGGGGCACCTCCGAGAGCAACGCGAAGGGGGTTGTCCGCCTCTGACTCGCGCACCGGCTGGCTGACCAGAATGGAGACGACGCCGCCGATGTGCGTGAACGCCGTCGCGTCGAAGCCGACTACCTCGTTCCAGAACGCGGAGGCGGAGAAACGAGGGCTCAACGCGATCGTGCCGTGCGCCCGCAGCGTCGGCGTCACCGCCATCACCTGAGGGTTGCCGTGGTAGAGCGGGAGGCAGACGTACATTCGGTCGTCCTCGGTCAGCGCCATGGCGTCGACGAGATCATTGGCCGCGCGCACGTAGGCGTAATGAGGGACCACAACTCCCTTCGGCGCGCCGGTCGTACCCGAGGTGTACATGATCACCAGCGGGTCGCTTGCACCGAGCTTCCGGCGTCCCGGCTCCTCCGAGCTCGCGCCATCGAGGGCATCCTGCAAGCTCGCCATGTGTGCCGAACCCCTCGCGTCGGCGGAGTCACGCACCAGCGTGGGCACCGAAGGCAGGCGGGCACGCTGGGTCTCGTCGAGATCGGCGAGCACGTCCGAGTCAATCACGAGACACGCCGGCTGGCAGTGCGTGATCTGGTAGAGGAGGGCCTCACCTCGCAGCCGAGCGTTGATCGCGACGTGAACCGCTCCGATCTTGGCGCTTCCGAACCACAAGAACAGGAACTCGCGGCAGTTCGGCAGGACGATCGCGACGCGGTCTCCCCGGGTGACCCCGAGCCCGGCCAGGGCCGTTGCTCCTCTGTTCGACCAGCGGTCAAGCTCCTCGTACGACAGAGAGCCGCCTACGTCTCGCAACGCGACGGAACCCGGGGCGTACGCCACTGCGGCGGCGAACAGATCGGAGAACGTCTCGACGATGCGTGCCATTGGCGTCATGCCTCCGGAGAGGCGGAGAACGAGAACAAGGCAGCGGGATTGGAGACAACGGCCCTCTGCCACTCTTCCAGGCTCAGGCCGGCCGTACTGAGCGCCTCGTAGAACTGCAGGAATCCTTCGGCAGGCATCGGATTGTGAGCCTGGCCCAGGTCGGTTGCGAAGATTGTCGACTCGATACCTACCGCACGCGCCTCTGCGAGCATGGCGTCGGTCGGGTAGCCGGCGAGCAGCGAGTAGTAGCAGCGCTCGAAGTAGGTGCCGGGGGAGGCCAGCTCCCGTTGGATCCCTACGGGCATCCTGATCTGCGGCGCCTCCGGGTGCGTGATGAGAATCCGCCGGACGCCGCGGCGGCGAGCCTCGCCGACGACTGCGCAGATCTCCTCGCTCGATAGATGTCCGGTTGCGAGGACAGCGTCGTTCTCAGCAACGACTCCGAGGATCTCGCCGACAACCGGGTCGACGCGTCCATCTCTCATGAGCGGACTGAGACCGGTCTCCCTCAGTCCCGCCCCGATAGCGCCGACGTGACCTGGGTTGTTCGTCGCGGCCACGTAGTTGAGATGGTTGCGAGCGGAGATCGTCGGCATCCAGACGATCCGGCCACCGACAGCAAGATTCACCCTCACCGCATCCGGGTTGAACCCTCCGCACGAAGAACGGTTGAGCACGATCCCGCCAAACACCGACAGCTCGGCCGCCTGTGTCTGCGCCAGCACCGCGCGAGGCGCCGTCGCGAAGTGATGGCTCTTCAGCACGATCCCGCGCAACCCTGCCCTCGCCGCTGCCGCCACCACACCGAGATCGTCGAGCACTCGAGGCGTCACATCCGGTGAGGAGTGGACGTGAGTGTCGATCGCGCCAGCGAGCGGAACGACGCACTTCGCTCTGTTGCTCGCGGCCGCTCTCGCCGTGCCTTTGTCAACCACGGCGCGGCAGCCTTTCCGCAGCGGCCTGATGCTCCTGCCCTGTCTGGGCGATTGCCTGGAACGCTGCGCTCAGCTCGCTGACGGCGGCCGGCTGCTCGGTCACCGCCAAGCGCAGCAGTCGCTTCGTGAGGTGGAGCGCCTGGCGGGGCTTGGCTGCGACGTCTCTCGCCACGGCCATCGCGTGCTCGAGCAGCTCGTCGGCGTGGACGACGTCGAGGACAACCCCGTACCGCCGCGCCTCCCCGGCGTCCCAGCGGCGTCCGGTGAAGAGGAGTTCGGCAGCGCGCTGGCGTCCGACCGCTTCAGCGAGAAGAGGGATCCCGCCGTCGCCTGGGACCAGCCCAATACTCACGAACGGGGCAGAGAACACAGCGTCCGGCGCGCAGTACCGGAGGTCGCAGGCCAGCGCGAGGTCAAGCCCCGCCCCGACGGCAGCACCGTTCACCGCAGCGATGGTGACGACCTCGCAGCGATACAGCTTGCTCAGCAACCGTTGCACTCCAGAGCGATAGACATCGAGCACCTGACCGGCGCTCATCGGAGCGAACAACCCCTCTCGGGCTGCCATGTCCTTCACGTTGCCTCCGGCGCTGAACGCCTTGCCCTCCCCAGTGAGCACGAGGGCGCCCGCGCCGCTCGCTTCCACCTCCTCGAGCGCGCAGATCAGCTCCTCGATCATTGCCATGCCACTCAGCGCATTGCGCACCTCCGGTCGGCGCAGCGTCACGAGCGCCACATCTTCAGCCGCCGCGAGCGAGATGTGGTTCCAAATCACAAGTAGTCACCCTCTGTCCGGGATGGCCGCCAGCCGACCTGCCGATCAGCCCGCTCATCTCTTGCCGGGCTAGTGTATGTTGTCACAGAACACCAAGTCAATCTGCAGCGGTTCGGGCCGGCAACGGCTCGGCACCCCGCGCGCACCTATCCGCTACAGCACCTTCGCCAGGAATTCCCGTGTTCTCTGGTGCTCTGGTGAACCGAGCACCTGCTGAGCAGCTCCCGTTTCGACGACCTGTCCCTTGTCCATGAACACCACGCGGTCTGCGACGTGCCGGGCAAACCCCATCTCGTGGGTGACGACCACGGAGGTGAGCCCGGCTGCCGTCAGCTTCTCGATGACGCCGAGCACTTCGCCGACGAGCTCAGGATCGAGCGCCGATGTGGGTTCGTCGAAGAGCATGACGCGGGGCTTCATCGCGAGCGCACGAGCGATCGCCACCCGCTGCTGCTGACCGCCGGAGAGCTGGCTCGGCGCGGCATGTGCCTTGTCGGCGAGGCCCACGTCGGCAAGCAGCTGCATCGCCTCGTCTTCGAGCTCGCTGCGCTTCCGCCGCAGCACCCGCAACGGGGCCTCGATCACGTTCGCGAGCACTGTCAGATGCGGAAACAGGTTGAAGTGCTGGAAGACCATCCCGATCTGCGCCCGCTGACGAGCGAGCGCGGCCGGCCGAAGCTCCACGAGATGACCCTTGTCGATCTTGTAGCCGATGAGTGTGCCGGCAAGAGAGATGACGCCCCCGTCGGGCTTCTCGAGGTAGTTGATGCACCTGAGGAACGTCGTCTTGCCGCTGCCGGACGGTCCGATGACGCAGACCGTCTCCCCCTCGTTCACGTCGAGCGAGACATGGTCCACCACACAGTTGTGGTGGAAACGCTTCACGACATCACGCGCGGTCAGAAGGGGGTCCGGCGCCGGGGACTCGCTCGCCGGCGATGTGCTCATCCGAGTGCCTCGCACCATCGGTTGCGCGTCATGTGTCGGTCTCGCTCTCGCCGAGGCCCGGCACCGTGCGCCAGGCACCGAAAGCCTCGCGAGAATGCAGTGAGCCCGCGGCCAGCTTCGCCACGTTCGGGCGAGCAGCGCTACGCATCGAGCGGTCCATCCAGCGCTCGAGAAGCGACTGGATGATCGTGAGTACGGTGACGATCACGATGTACCAGATCGACGCCACGATGAGCAGCGGCACCACCTCGTAGTTCGACTCGTAGATCGTCTGGGAGGAGTAAAGCAGGTCGGGCACCGCGATGAACGCGACAAGCGCTGTGCTCTTCACCATGCCGATCGTGTCGTTGCCGAGCGGTGGGATCGCTATCTTCACCGCTTGCGGAAGGATGATCCGTCGGAACATGACTGTTGACCTCATGCCAAGCGCCTTGGCGGCGTCGCGCTGGCCTGCTGCGACGGCGCGGATGGACGTCCGGAGGATCTCGGAGGAGTATGCCGCCTCGTTCAGACCGAGGGCCGCGACCGCGGCGTCCAGCGCCGTGACGAGCTGCTTCGTCGAGGCGCTGACGAAGACGGGGCCGTACGGGATGCCGAACCCGATGCGCGGATAGAAGAGGCCGATGTTGAACCACACGATCAGCAGTACAAGAAGCGGTATGGACCTGAACATCCAGACGTACAGGTAGCCGACGACACGGAGGAACGCGTTGCCGGAGAGCCGAAAGAGGGCGATCGGGACGGCGATCAGCTCGGCGAGGATCATGGAGAAGACCGTGAGCTCGCAGGTGATCGTGGCGCCGTGGAGGATCTGACTGTTGAACAGGTAGGTGCCGACGACGCCCCACTGCATTGCCTTGTTCGTCGCCAGCGAGGCGATGAGGAGCGCGATGCAGAGGCACGTGACGAGGGCGACGAGCCAGTAGCCGATCCGGCGCCTCGGCCGGATCGGCAACGTCCAAGCTTCCTCGCCCGGGCGGTCGGTGGCGGCCTGTTCAGAGCGTGTCACAAGATCACGTATCACTTGTGTGATCCTCCGTGGCCGTGGGTTCAGCGGCGCGCCCGAACCGGTTCATCGTATGACTGACGGACCGGCCGTCGGAGTCGACTAACTGAGAGCTGAGTTCAGCTGCCCGGCGGTGGGTTCAGCTGAGCCTTCGTCACCTCGTTCGCCGAGGTGAAGTCGCTCTCCTTGATGATCTTCGCGTACTGACCGTCCGCTATGAGTTGGTTGTACGCCTTCTCGACGTAGGGGGCCAAGGTGGCCGGCTTGTTAAACGCGTCGCCGACGAGGGTGAGCCCGTACTTCGGCCCGGTGAGCTTCCAGTTGCCGCCCCCCTTGGTGGCGAGGAAGTAGCCGAAGACGGAGAGGTAGGTATCCGTGTACTGGGCCTTCCCGCTCTCGACGGCAAGGAAGGCCGCGTTCTCAGTCGGAAACGTGAGGACTGTGATCGCCTTCTTGCCGGTCTTCGTACACTGCTGTGACCAGGTGTCGACCTGGGCAAGTGCGACGTCACCGACCTCGTCCGAGATCGTCGAGCCGCACAGGCTCATCGGGTTCGAGGTGAGCGACGGCGACGACTTGAGCGTCCCGAAGGTGGAGCCGTCCTGGACGTAGCTCACGAAGCCGTAGAGCTTCTCACGGGCAGCCGTCACATTGAGCGACGGCACCCAACTGTACTTGGCGGCTTTCAACCCGAGAAGCTCGTCCTCGAAAGATTCGGGAACGAACGTGATTTTGACGTCGAGGATCTTCGCCACCGCCTTGTCCAAGGTCGGCTCGAGACCAGTCAGGGCGCCCGAGGGCGACTGGTACGAATAGGGCGGATAGCCCTCGGTCACCGCGACGGTGAGGCCCGTCTTGCAGTAGTTTCCGGGGAGATGACACTTGGCGGTGCTGCCGCCGCTCCCACTCGAAGGTGCGGTCGTTCCGCTCGCGCCGCCGCCGCTGCTACAAGCGGCGAGCCCGCACGCAAGCGCTATCAGCAAGGCCGAACAGCCGAGCCACATCGGTGAGCGCCGTCTTTGGATACCGTGCTGCACGTCTCCTCCTCTCCCTTCGTAGCGCATCCGGCGATCTGCCGGAGCTGCCCAATCAACCGCACTTAGGTCTGACTCTTGAGCCGCCCGCTCTTGCCCCACTGCTCCTCGGTGTAGGCGCTGAAGAAGACCGTCACGGACTCGGCCGGTACGCCGTAGGCCGCGACAAACGCATCGGTTATCGCCTTCACGAGCTCGCTGCGCTGCGCGGTGGTGCGTCCAGCGGACTCGTGTATGTTCACCACTGGCATGTCGGACTCCTTTCCGGCGAACTGTATTCTTGCACAGAACAACCTGTCAAGGAATAGAACAGCCACATTCGAAGCCATCCCCCGGCGAGGCAGAGAGCAGGTCGATCTGCTCCGAATCGCAGGAGGCGGACCGAATCTTGTTGGGGGACCTGGGACTAGAGTGCCTGCCGTGGCAGGACGCCGTTCCGGAACCTCGGCCATCAGGCCCGCGAGCGGGGCGAGCGACCGCCGCAGCGGGCCCGCAGCGTCGCTGACCTTGCACACGCTCGGGATGAGGCTCCGTTCGGCCCGCGAGGCGAGGGGCCTCGGTGTGCGTGAGCTCGCACGCCAGGTGGGCTGCTCCGCCGGTCACATCTCCCAGGTGGAGCGAGGTATCGTCGAACCGTCGGTCAGCCTGCTCATCGCGATCGTGCCCCATCTGGGCGTGACGATGGAGTCCATCTTTGGCGAGGAGTTCACAGCCGAGCCTCACGAGCAGGGGGAGACAAACTCCCTCCGCCCGGGCACGAACCATCGGTACATCAGGTCCCGCTACGAGCGCCAAGAGATCCACCTTCGAAGCGGGGTGCGGGCTCAGCTGTTGCTGCCCGCGCCGGAGGACGGCCTCGACTTCTGCGAGTACGTGTACGAGCCTCATGCGTCGACCGCGGAGGACGGCGCGCTCATCCGGCATCCCGGGAGGGAGTACGGGGTGGTACTGGAGGGGAATCTCAACGTGCAGATCAACTTCCATCAGTTCGTCCTTCACGCTGGAGACTCGATAGCTCTCGACTCGGGCCTCCCTCATCGGTACTGGAACGACTCCTCCGAGCCCGCCCGCGCCGTCTGGGTGACCCTGCACAAGTAGGCACCTCCCGGCTGCAAGGCGCCAGGCACGCTTCGCAGCGAGGTGGCGGTGGAGGCCCGCGCGAGTGTTAGTTGACGACGACCACTTGTGCGCGTTGTAGAAGAACGCTTACCATTGTCGGCACGGCCTACAAGTGTTGCTCGGCAACCCTCGCACAGGGAGCAACGGGAAGCGCAGATGGTACATGCGCCCCCCGATCCCCCATCAGCGCGAACCGGAACCGCACCGCGGGCGTAGGTCCCTTGTTGCTCACGTTATTCGCGCCCGCGTCCGGGCGTGGCACCCCGGCGGCGGTGCTAACTACAAGAGAGGGAGGACGCTGAGATGGCTAAGAGCCGCTTCATCATGTCGTGGGGCCGGGATTACGAGACCGACGGCCACTTGCTCAGCATGAGGATGAAGCGCCTCATCTCCTCGAGGGCCAAGCCTCTCTTCTACGACCCGCAGGGGATGGGCAACTACTTCACCTACCGGGAGGCGATCGACGTTCTCGGCTGGAACCACACCGACGTCTACAAGGGCGGAAGGATCGACCTCGATCCGGCCGAGTGGTCAGACCTCGGCTGGATGTGCTCGTACATCGGGCCGCCCGACAGCGCCGTGCAGGCGATGCGGGACGCCTGCACGGCGGAGAACATCGGTCCATACCCTCCGGACCTGCTGAGCGAGCTCCGGGATCTCGCAGCCGTGAAGAAGTTCGGCCGTGAGCGTTCCGAGGACTTCGAGGTCATCGGTGTCGAGGGGGCACAAGGCGGCATCGGCTTCACCTACCTCTCGTATCTCAGCCCAGGAGACGAGGTGATCATGCCGGACCCCGTCTACTTCCATTTCGCTCCCGCATGCCACGTGGCTGAAGCCGTCCCCGTGCGCATTCCCCTGGGTCCGCACAACGAGTTCCGGCTCAACGTGGAGGAGGTCCGCGAACGCCTGACCCTGCGTACCAAGATGATCGTGATCTGTGACCCGATCAACCCCTACGGCACGATCCAGCGCAAGGAAGAGCTGATCGCGCTCGCCGAGCTCGCCCGCGACCACGACCTCCTCATCTTCAACAACATCACCCACAACACGCACCGGTTGAATCCCGGCGTCCAGCAGTACCCCTTGAGCGTCTTGCACGACGAGACGGACGTGTCGCACGTGATCCTCACGAGTGGGGTCTCGAAGGGCTACGGCATGGCGGCGGTCCGGCTCGGCTTTCTGGCAGGACACCCGGACCTACTCAAGGCGGCGGCCATGGTGAAGATGGAGATCACCAAGATTCACACGAACCTGCTCGGACAGCACGGAGCGCTCGCGGCCCTCAAGGACGAGGAGTACCTGAAGCGTTCCGAAGGGATCATGCGCCGCAATCTCGCCTATGTCGTGGAGTCGGTCGAGCAGTGGCGGGCAGCCGGGCTGGACATCAGCATCCCGGTGACGCCCGAGTACGGCTTCTCTATGGTTCTCGACGTCTCCGGCACCGGCATCACCGGTCAGGAGCTCTGCGTCGCGCTGTTCAAGCGTCATGTCGCCGTCTACGCAGGGGACGGGCTCGGCGACGTCGGCGCGTCAACGTCGATCCGCATCAACCTGTCGCGTGCTGACCTGTGGGCATACGAGAAGCTCCGCTCCGAGATGCCGGCCGCAGTCGCAGAGGCGCGAAGCGGCATCTATGCGGACGCCGTGTGCCGCTTCTTCGAGGACGGCCGCACCGCACGGGGAGCACGTATCGCTGGTGAGATCAGAGAGCGCGAGGCCACACGGCGCACCGAGGTGACGCTGGCAGC
The DNA here is from genome assembly GCA_021838945.1 of Actinomycetes bacterium. GTDB lineage: Bacteria > Actinomycetota > Acidimicrobiia > Acidimicrobiales > Bog-793 > JAKCCH01. The sequence continues at coordinate 64,754 of JAKCCH010000001.1, read as the reverse complement.
TGCAGGCGGCTGAGGGGTGAGCCCGCCGCGTGGGAGCGACGCTCCACCGGGGCGGCCCAGGGCACGCCGCTCGAGTCGCAGGATCGACCTCTCGACTCTCTCTTCCGAGAACGCCGAGCGGTTGCTGAGCTCGGTCGTCGTGCCTCGACCGATCGCCTGGATCTCGACGATCTCCCGATCTGGCTGCACGAACCTCGCTCCCCACAGCTACTTTTCCCCCGTCTCGTCGGACCCGCCGACCGTCATGTTCGTGTCGACCGGGATGAAGGACACCTTGCGCAACGTGCTCGAGAGCGGAGAGTTCGTCGTCAACAGCGTTGAGGACTCGCAGCTCGAGATGATGCTCATCACCTCCGCCGAGCTCCCAGGGGACGAAGACGAGTTCGCGTGGGCTGAGGTGGAGCGGACGCCGTCCTGGTATGTGCGGCCGCCCGGGGTGGCTGATTCCGCCGTCTCCCTCGAGTGCCGGCTGCTCCGCACCCTTAGGGTGGGGGAAGCAACCCTCGTCGTCGGACTGGTGATCTGCGCCCACGTTGCCTCGGAAGCGATACAGGCGAGCGAGCGGATCGACCTGCGGGAGCTTCCCGTGGTCGGTCGTGTAGGGCCTGGTGCTTTCACGGTGGTGAAGCAGGTAATCGACCGCAGGCGGCCACGGCCGGGCGACCTGGCAGCGCTGCGCTACGAGAGCGACGGACCCACCTGAGCGGATCGAAGCGGCAGCCCAGTGCTCGGGCCGTCGGTGTGAGTAGCCGCAGTCGGCCAGCACGTCTCCCGGCGTCACCCCTGAGGCGTACAGACGTGAGAGCACCTCGACGAACGACGAGGGTGGGTCGACGTCGCACGACGTCACGAGGAGGCGGCGGACGAGCTCGGGTGCCGGTGGCCCGCCGAGCGGGCACACCATCGTCGCGAGCTGGAGGTAGTAGCCAAGAACACCTCGTGGCCCTGGCCCGGAGCGTCCCCTCGGCGGTGCCCGAAGGAGGCGTCGCGGTCCGAGGAAGGCCGCCCGCCCCGTCCTGGCCGTGCGAAGGACTCGACGTCGGTCCAGTCGACTGCGAGGTCGCCTTCGGCGCCGAGCGCCTCGGGGATGCTCGCCTCCACGAGCGCCTCGGTCACCTGGGTGAGGAGCTGCCCGGGCTTCCCGTCGAGGCGCTCGGCGTCGAAGACCGCCCTCAGGCTGCGGCCGGTGTGTTCGACCTGGCGGTAGGTGAGCTCGTGGGGGCGCCCTCGCCGCGAGACGGCGATCTTGAGGCGTGCCTTCTCGGCGTCGGGGAGCGACACGAGCGCCGCGTGCACGCGGGTGAGGTGTGCCGGGCGGTCGTCTGCTGTGGCCAACAAGAACCCGAGCACGAGCGTTCGCACCGGCAGCTGACGGGGCCTGCCGCCGCTCGGCATGGCGGGCTCGACCATCTCGGCGAGCCCCGAGGCGTCGAGGATCCCCTCGAGCTCAAGAAGGCTTCGTCCCACAAAGCTCCCCGACGACGGCGACGACACGGCCCTCTCCGGGCGGCCCGAGGTAGGAGACGAGGTCGAAGAGCGCCTTCGAGCCGGCCAGGCCTGCGGCCGCGAGCAGCTCGGGCAGCCCCGCCGCGCTGACGAGCACCGAGAGGTAGCTCGCCCGGAGGCGAGGGAGCGACAGCCGTTTGAGGTCGTCGCCGCCCGACAGCGAGTCGACGAGGCGGTGGGTGACGTTGTGGCGCTCGGGACGCACGCCGCCGATCACAAAGCCCTCTCCGGCGAAGTGGGCCGATGCGACGAGCGCCTCGCGGTAGGGCCGCAGCACCGGGACGACTCGTGGCCGCAGGCCCCGGACGCGCACGCAGCAGATGCCCGAGACGACCCCGAGGTCTGACCCGCGCACCTGCCGGAGGTCCGCGCCGACGAGGCCGGCCCCCGCCCCGAGACAGACAAGGCCGGTGGCGCGCATCCGGCGCGCCTTCGTCGGCTGGGCCGATGCCAGCGCGAGGTACGAGGCGATCTCGGCCTCGGTGTAGGGCCGGCACGACCTCGTCCCGGCTGACCGGGACCGGATCGGGCGGGAACTGCCTCGGGGCCACCCGCCGCCCGACAAAGCGCAGGTTCGCTCGCACCGTGCGCCGGCGCGACCCGCTCGCGCCTCTGAGCCCGACCATGACGAAGCGCTCGATCACCGCCGGCCGGAGCAGCTCGGCCACCTGGAGGGGGAGACCGACCGACACGGCGAAGGCACCAAGGCGGGAGGTCGCCCACAAGAGCGCACGTGCGCGGGCAGGCTCGAAGGCTCACAGGCGAGCACGACACGGCGGGCGAAGTCGGCTTCAGGCGCGCCGACGAGGCGGGGACGCCACGACGACACCGCAGCCGCCACCTCGGGTGTGCAGGCCATCGACGTGTATGTATGCAGTACGACATGACCGAAATGGTGGATCCCCGATGGGAGGCTTCTCCCGTGCGCCTCGACCCGGCCCATCGCGCCGAGGCCCGCCGGATCGCCGACGAGCTCGCCTCCATTGCCCGGACCGGCCTCGTGCTCCCGGGTTCGATCGCCGAGCGCTCGACGGTCTGCGGGCGGGCGGGGTGTGCGTGCATGAAGGACCCGCCGCGGCGGCATGGGCCGTACTTCCAATGGACGAGGAAGGTCGCTCAAAAGACGGTCGGCCGCTACCTCACGAGGGAGCAGAGCGAGGACTACACGGCCTGGATCCGAAACGACCGTCGCGCCCACGAGCTGCTGCGCCGCCTCGAGGAGCTCGGGATCGATGCGCTCGAGGCCGACCCCCGCACGCGCCGCCAGGGCTGAGCTCGACGGCCCTGTGGACGAGGTGTGGTCCGAGCCCGACGAACCTGCGCGGTCAACTCTCGCAGGTGAGCGCGTCAGCAGGTCATCTGGTTATGTGAAGACCTCACCCGCAAAACCCACTCGCTCTGTGATGTCTCAAGACATCGGAGACCGGTGTCTCAGGACATCGTAGACCGCTTGTTTCAGGGGATCCGTTGGTAGCGGTGCGCCGTCGAGCCCGACGATCTCGATCCGAAGGCCATCGATGAGCATGGCGACCGGCCAGCCCGCATAGTCCTTTCCGATACCGACGTTGGAGGCGTCTCCGGTGGCGGAGGGTCACCGGCCTGGCCCTGTTGACCCTGTCGAAGCGGAGCCGCCGCTCGCCTACCTGCACGAACGAGGGGGAGGGGGCCGCCTTCTCCCTTCTCGCATAGACCTCGGCCGGGGTGCGCCGCCCGATGCCGGTCCCTCGGCGCTTCAAGGTGCCGGTGTAGGTTCAGCAGGCGGTGAACTTGCCTCGCATCTCCGGCCGCCCGGCTGACATACCTTCTCCGAGCCCGGGCGCGTGAGCGGGAGGGGCAGCGGGGGGCTACTGGCAGTGGGCGAGACGTTTACCAGGTAGCGCAGGGAGACCAGCGAATGCACAGCCAGTGGCTGTTGATCATCATGGGGCTGATCATCCTTCTCCCGGGCCTAGCCGGGACGTTCGTCGCGTTCAGGCCGGGTCAGGTCTCGACCGTCACCCGCGCAGCCGCCTTCTTCGCGATCGGCTACGTCGCCTCGGGTGGACTCGCTTTCGCACTCGCGTCAGCTCATGTCCTCTGGCCGACCACCTACCTCGTGGGCTGGGTCGTGATGACGACCCTCCTCTGGTTCGCCGCCGCACGCCGTCTGCCACTTCGGGAACAGGTCCGTGGCTTGCGCGACGAGATCACCGGTAGCGGGCACACCCTCGCGCTCGTGATCGGCGCCGCCGTGGTCATCGCCGTGGCGGGGATCCACCTTCCCTACCTCCACTATGTGGGGGCGTCTCGCGACGTCTACTACCTGAACGGGCTCCAGATAGCGAACGCCCACGGAATTCCGTCGGCGACCCTCGAGTACGGGCGATCCTGGCCGCCGGCGACGGACAAGGTGCTGCTCGACGCCTTCACTGCGGTGGTGGCCATGATCGGCCACAACGTCGCCACAGGCCCAGGCGTGCTCGACCTGCTCGCCACAGCGGGGACCGCCCTCGGCCTCTGGGCGACCGCATGGGAGCTCGGTCTTCCGCGCACGAGCGCGCTCCTTCCCCTCGTGATGCTCGGCAACTGGCGGATCATCCCCGGGGTCGGCATCACGACGCTGTTCTGGGAGTACCGCGCCGAGGACTTCGGGCAGGCCGTGGCCTTCTGCGCGATAGCCCTCGGCATCTACGCGTTCCGCAGGCGGGACTTCGGCCCGGCGATCGCGACCGGCTTGGTGCTGGCGGCCGGAAGTGGGACTCACCTAATTCCGGTCGTCGCGGCGGTAGTGGCGCTTTGTTTCGCCGCCGCCGCCGAGATGCTGCGTCACCTGCTTCCTCCCCTGAGGCCGAGATTCCTCGCGGCCGCCGGGGCGAGACGCACGGATGCAGGCCGCGTCGGTCGTGCGCTCGCGTTCGCGGGGGCCGACATCCGAGCAGGCAGCGGCGGTGAAGAGGACGGGGGTGCCGCGGCCATCACCGGGGCCACTGTCCACGCCCAGACGCGGGCGGCGAGCGCCACGGGAGGCGTCACCCCCCCGAGCCGCCGCGAGCCGGGCGAGCGAGGCGGGACGGTCTTGAGCGACGGGTCTCCCGACCCGCCGGGTCATGACACCGATCGCGCGGGGGGCGACGGCGGCGGGCCGATGCCGCCGCCCATCGTGCTCCGCCAGGGCGCGATCATGGCCGGCCTGCTCGGCCTGCTCTTTGTCGTCATCCGGCTGGTCGGCGGAGGCTCGTTCGGCCTTGCTGGCGCCAGCGACCAGGCTCTTTACTCCTCGGTTCACGTGCCCTTCGACTCCACTGCCTATCTGTTCGAAGGCAGCTTCCTTCCACATCTGCCCGCAACTGGACACTGGTACTCGCTCACAAAGGTCGTCACCTCGATGCTGATGATCGGCGTTCACGCTCTGCGCATATCGACGATCGGGGTGGTCTTCGCCGTGGCGCTGCTCGTCGCGGTCGTGGTCCTCCTGTTCGGGAGCGGACCGATCCGGGTGAGCGGCTTCGTCGGATTCGGCCTGGCTGCCTCGATGATCGCCATCGCTGTCGGATTCGACCTGCACTACAGGGTCTTCGTCCCCGCCACCTTCGGCACACGCCGGTTGCCGGAGTTCACCTCCCTCGGTCTCCTGGTCGTCGCGCTGGCGGTCATCGAAGCGCTCATGGCCACCGTCAGCCGCCTGCGCTTGCTCCGAGTGGGTCTGCTCCCCGCCGCCCTGGTCGTGTCCATGAGCATCTGGGTGCTGCCAGCGAGCGTTGGATGGTCCGTCTCCGAGCGGGTGAGCGCTTCACGAGTCGAGTTCTTCGACTGGGTGCGCCAGGACACCTCCTGTGGGGCGAGGTTCCTCGCCAACCAGCGGACCGAGGGCGCCTTCGCTGCGGCCACCGGCAGGTTCGCGCTGACCGAGGGTATGGCCCCGTTCCTTCGTCCCCGGAAGGTGGGCTACGTCGTCCACCTCATGCTTTCGGCCCGCCGGTTCTTCGAGCACCCGCGCTCGAACGAAGCGTTCCTGCGTCAGCACCACATCAGCTATGTGGTGATCGCGAGGGGTGTCGTCGTGCTCGGTTACCCAGGCCCGACAGGGAAGACGAACTACGCCCAGATGAGCCGGACACGCTTTCTCGACCAGGTCTACGAGGGTCCCCACTTCACCGTCTACAAGGTGGTGGGAGCGACCCCTGCGCCTGTCTCGCCGCTTCTCACCGGCCCCTATCTGCAGTGCGGTACCTCGCCTTTGCACTACTGAGGCAGCGATGGCGACGACCTCGACCAGTCCGCGGGGGCGCTGTAGAGGAGACGCCTCAATCCGAGCCGGCCCGGTCGCGGGGCGCTCGGCTACCCTTCGATCCGGAACTCGTCCCTTGTGAGAGGGGACTCAGGGACCTGGACGTGACGTGACGTGATCTGCTCCAGCTGCGGTACCTCGAACAAGGAGAGCGCGAAGTTCTGCCACGGCTGTGGCACCACGCTCGCCCGGAAGTGCCTGTCCTGCGGTGAGCTGCTCGATGCCGTCGCCAGGTTCTGCCCGGAGTGCGGGATGCCTGTCGCCAACGGTGTGCGGGCGACGAGTGGTGCGCCCAGCTCCGGTGTGCCGGGAGCTGCGAACGAGGCTGCGATGGGCGGTACCCCAAGTGCGGCGCCGGTCGCGGAGCGGCGCCTTGTCACGGTCCTCTTCGCCGACCTCGTGGGGTTCACGAGCCTCTCCGAGCCGGCCGACCCAGAGGACGTGCGCGAGCTGCTCTCGAAGTACTTCGACACCTGCACAGCACTCGTCGAGCGGTACGGCGGGGTGGTGGAGAAGTTCATCGGGGATGCCGTCATGGCGCTCTGGGGGGCTCCAGTCGCGCAGGAGGACGACGCGGAGCGTGCAGTCCGTACGGCACTCGATCTGACACAGGCCATTTCGATGCTCGGCGAGGAGATCCACAAGGAAGGCCTCTCGCTCCGCGCCGGCGTGGCGACCGGCGAGGCGGCGGTCAACCTGTCCGCCAAGGGACAGGGCATGGTGGCCGGCGACCTCGTCAACACCGCGTCTCGCATCCAGTCGGCCGCCGCGCCGGGCACGGTCCTCGTGTCGGACGCCACACGCCGGATGACGGAGGCTGCGATCTCCTACAAGGACGCCGGCACCCATACCCTGAAGGGGAAGGAGGAACCGGTCCAACTCTTCGAGGCGGTCCGGGTCGTCGCCGGCGTCGGCGGACTCATGAAGTCGACCGGCCTCGAGCCCCCCTTTGTCGGGCGGGACCGGGAGCTCCGCTTCGTGAAGGACCTCTTCCATGCCACGGCCGAGGACCGAAAGGCCCACCTCATCCAGGTCTCGGGTATCGCAGGCATCGGCAAGTCCCGCCTCAGCTGGGAGCTTTTCAAGTACATCGACGGGCTGAGTGCCATCTCCTGGTGGCACCGGGGGCGCTGCCTCTCCTACGGCGAGGGCGTCACGTACTGGGCACTTGCCGAGATGGTGCGTGGCCGGGCCGGCATCCTCGAGGGCGAGGAGCGGGCGTCAGCCCTCGGCAAGCTGCACGAGACGGTCGTCGAGCACGTCGAGGACGAGGAGGAGCGGCGTTTCGTCGAGCCGCGTCTCGCCCAGCTCATCGGGCTCGAGGACCGGACCTCGACCGACAAGACCGAGCTCTTCTCCGCCTGGCGCCTCTTCTTCGAGCGCCTGGCCAAGAGCTACCCCGTCGTCATGGTCTTCGAGGACATGCAGTGGGCCGACCCCTCGCTTGTCGAGTTCATCGACCACCTGCTCGACTTCTCCCGCAGCCACCCGCTCTTCGTGATGACCCTCGCACGCCCGGAGACCGAGACGACCGAGACCCGGCGGAGGAACGTGACCTCCATCTACCTCGAGCCCCTCGACCCCGACTCGATGGGAGCGCTGCTCGACGGGTTCGTGCCCGGCCTTCCAGCGGAGCTGCGCACGAAGATCCTCGATCGATCGGAGGGCGTGCCGCTCTACCTCGTCGAGACGGTGCGCATGCTCCTCGACAAGGGTCTCCTCGTGCGGGAGGGACCGGTGTACCAGCCGGTCGGCGAGATCTCCGCCCTCGAGGTGCCCGAGACCCTCCACGCGCTCGTCGCCTCACGCCTCGACCAGATGCCCCTCGCCGAGCGCCTCCTCGTGCAGGACGCGGCCGTGATCGGCAAGAGCTTCACCCGCCAGGCGCTCGTGGCACTGACGGGCGGGGAGGACGAGGTGCTCGAGACGTTGTTGTCCTCGCTCGTGGGGAAGGAGGTCTTCTCGATCCAGCTCGACCCGCGCTCGCCCGAGCGTGGCCAGTTCGCCTTCGTCCAGGACCTCATGCGCACCGTCGCCTACGAGACGCTCTCCCGCCACGACCGGCGTAGGAAGCATCTCGATGCAGCCGAGTACCTCGAGCGGGCCTGGGGGCAGGACGAGGAGGAGATCATCGAGGTCGTGGCGTCGCACCTGCTGTCCGCCTACCTGCTCGACGAAGGCGCCGACGACGCCCCCCGGATCCGGGACCGCGCCCGCGGCATGCTCGTGCGGGCCGGAGAGCGGGCAGCCTCGCTCGCAGCAGGCGAGGAGGCCGAGGGGTACTTCGACAAGGCTGCTCCCCTGTCTGACTCGGTGCTCGAGCGGGCCGAGCTGACCGAGCGGGCCGGGCAGATGGCTGAGCTCCGAGGCAGGGTCGAGGATGCGCTCGAGCGGTACGGACAGGCGGTGAGGCTGTTCGAGGAGGCAGGGCAGACACATCAGGCGGCCCGTTGCGAGGCTCGCAGCGCAGGGGTCGAGTACCAGATCGGCCAGCTCGACCGGGCAGTCGGCCGGATGCTTCGCGCGGCCGAGATGATGGGAAGCGACGAGCCAGATCCCGACGTTGCCACAGTGTCCGCTCAGCTCGGACGGATGCTCGCGCTCGCCGACCGGGCGGAGGAGGCGGCCCCCCACCTTGAGCACGCGCTCGAGCTGGGCGAGCTGCTGGAGCTGCCCGAGGTCTACTCCCAGGCGCTCAACTCGAAGGCGGTCTTCCTGCTCCGGCGCAACCGGCTGGACGAGGCGGGAGTGCTGCTCCGGCGTGCGCTCGAGGTGGCCATCGAGCACGACTTGAGCGGGGCGGCGCTGCGTGCCTACAACAACCTCGGCGTCGCGCTCGAGACGAGGGACAGATGCGCAGACACCTTCGAGCTCGTCGAACGCCAGCGCGACCTTGCCCACCGCGTCGGCGACCGTTTCTGGGAGATCAACTGCCTCGCGGGCGCGGTCGGCAACCTCGTCTGCCTCGGCCGCTGGGATCAGGCGCTCGCCTGGGCCGACGAGGCGATGTCTGCCGACGAGTTCACCACCCTCCGCAGCATCGCGAACAGCGTTCTCGACGGCGTCATCGTGCACGTCCACCGGGGCCATCTCGACGCGGCCGGCGAGCTCGTCGAGGCGGCCGGTGGCGTGAACGTGGCTGAGGCGGCCGAGTACCGGACTGCACGTGCGGGCATCCTTGCCGTCCTCTGGCGAGCACGAGGCGAGCTCGAGACCGCGCTTGCCTCTGCCATGGAGGCCTTCGGGGCCTTGCAGGTGCTCGGATTGACGAACACGAGAGTGAAGGGTGGACTCGTCCTGGCCGCGGACATCGCTCTCGAGCTCGGAGACGCCGAACGAGTTGACGAGCTCCTCGCCGTCGTGCAGGCCGCCCGGCCTGGCGAGGTCACACCCTGGCTCCGAGCCCAGACTGCTCGTCTGTCCGCCCGTCTCGCGGCCGCGAGGGATGAGAACGACGCCGTCGAGCCCGGCTTCGAGGCAGCAGAGGAGATCCTCCGGCGTCTCGGCTTCGCCTTCGACCTCGCCGTCGTCCAGTTGGAGCATGCCGAGTGGCTATTTGTCTCCGGCCGTTCCGATGACGCGGAACCACTGCGCGCCGCCGCGTCCGAGACGTTCGCCGGGCTCCGCGCAGCGCCCTGGCTCGAGCGCTTGGGGCGGCTCGGTGCCGAATCCGTGCCCGCGAGCGTGACGCCCGCGTAACTCACACGAGGCTGTCGCGCCAGGCGGCATGGAGCGAGGCGTAGTGGCCACGCCCCTCGGCGAGCAGGCGCCCGGGCGGCCCGTCCTCCACGATGTGGCCGGAATCGAGGACGAGGACGCGGTCGGCGATCTCGACCGTCGAGAGCCGGTGGGCGATGATGACGGCCGTCCGGTCGGCGAGCACGGTTCGGAGGGCCGACTGCACGAGGCGCTCCATCGGCGCGTCGAGCGACGAGCTCGCCTCGTCGAGGATGAGCACGGCCGGGTCCGCGAGGAACGCCCGAGCCAGCGCGACGAGCTGGCGCTGGCCCGCCGAGAGCCGTGACCCGGACTTGCCCACGTCGCTCTCGTAGCCGTCGCCGAGGGTGTGCACGAACGAGTCGACGCCGACAGCTCGCGCAGCCGAGATGATCTGCTCCTCGCTCGCGTCAGGCGATCCGAAGGCGATGTTGTCGGCGATCGTGCCGGAGAAGATGAAGCTCTCCTGGGTGACCATTGCGACGGCACGCCGGAGGCTGTGCTGGTCGAGGGCCTCGAGCGGGATGCCGTCTATCGTCACCTTGCCCTCGGTCGGATCGTAGAAACGGGCGAGCAGCCGCGCCACGGTGCTCTTGCCCGCTCCCGTCTCCCCGACGAGCGCGACGGTCTGGCCCGCCGGGATGTCGAGGTCGAAGCCCGCGAGCACGTTGGCGCCTTCGCGGTATGCGAAGCGAACGTTCGAGAAGGTGACGGCGCCCTTCAGGCCGCCCGCAGGCAGCGGGGCACCGTGGGCGGGCATGGGGACCCCGGGATCTTCGTCGAGGACTCCGGCCAGCTTCTCGAACCCGGCGGCGGCTGCCTGAAACGAGTCGTAGAACTGGCTCACCTCGGCCAAGGGCTCGAAGAAACGCCGCAGATACAACACGAACGACGTCAGCACACCCACTTCCATCTCGCCGCCGATCACCCGCCAGCCTCCGTACAGCAGCACGGCTGCCGTCGTGATGTTCCCGACGAGCACGATCCCCGGCCAGTAGATGCCGAGCAGCTGGAACGACCGGCTCATCGCCGCCCGGTAGCCCTCGGAGAGCTCACCGAAGATCTCGTCGTTGCGTGGCGCGCGCCTGAAGGCGTGCACGGCCCGGATCCCGCGGAGCGACTCGGTGAACTGCACGATGACCTGCGCCATGGCGTTGCGCGTCACGCGGTACGCCTTCGTCGACTCGCGCTGGTACCAGCGAGAGAGGAAGTAGAGGGGGACGAAGCCCGAGAGGCAGACCAGGCCGAGGGGCAGGTCGAGCACGAGCAGGATGGTCCCGACCCCGACGACCGAGAGCACGCTGTTCACGAGCGTGTCGAGGCCGAGGTTGAACATGTCGTTGATCGACTCGAAGTCCGAGGTGAGCCTCGCGATCATGCGGCCGGTCGTGTAGTGCTCGTGGAACGCGAGGCTGAGGCGCTGGAAGTGGGCGAAGACCCGCTCGCGCAGCTGGAGGATGATCTCCTGTCCGACCCGACCCGAGCCCGAGACGAACACGCGGTAGAGCAGTGCCTGCAAGAGGGCGCAGATCGCGATGAGACCCGTGATGACGGCGATCGGCACGTAGTCGTGATGGCGGGCTCCGGCGATGCCACGGTCGATGCCGAGCCCGACGAGGTAGGGGATGGCGGTTGCCGCCAGGTTGGAGACGACGATGGCGATCGTGATGAGGACGATGGCGCGCTTGTGAGGCCGGGCGACGGAGCCGATGAGCCGTCGGGTGCGCCTCCGGAGCAGGCCGGTCCAGTCGGAGGGGACCTCCTCGACCTCCTCGGCCGCGATCCCGCGCCACGCTTGCGTCGAGGTCGAGCTCATGGTGTCCTCGACGGCTCGGGCGGCGAGGTGAAGTCGACCGACAGCACTGACGCGTACGCCGGCAGCTCCATCAGCTCGTGATGGGTGCCGACGGCGACGAGGACGCCGTCCTGGAGGAGCGCGACACGGTCGGCGAGGGCGACCGTTGAGGGACGGTGGACGACGATGAGACCGGTCGTCTTCTGAAGGACGCGCCCGAGCGCTTCCTCGATGAGCGCCTCGGTGTTGACGTCGAGGGCGGAGAGCGGGTCGTCGAGGACGAGCACGGAGGGTCGGGAGATCACAGCCCGGGCGAGTGCAAGGCGCTGGCGCTGGCCGCCCGAGAGGGCGAGGCCCTGCTCGCCCACGCGCGTGTCGAGGCCCCACGGCAGGTCGTAGGCGAACCCCGCCTGCGCGATGTCGAGCGCCTCCGCGATCTCGTCGCCCGTCGCGTCCGGGCGCCCGAGGACGATGTTCTCCCGCACGCTCATCGAGAAGAGGGTCGGATCCTCGAAGACGACTGCGACGTGCCGGCGGAGCGACTCGATAGTGAGGTCGCGGATGTCGATGTCGTCGAGCGTGATCCGGCCGGAGGTGACGTCGTAGAGGCGGGCCGGCAGGGCGGCGAGCGAGCTCTTGCCCGAGCCGGTGAGGCCGACGATCGCCACCGTCTCACCGGGTTCGATCGTCAGGTTGACGTCGCGCAACACGGCGCGGTCACTCCCAGGGAAGGTGAAGCCCACGTGCTCGAAGGCGAGGCGGCCGGTCGACTGGCCGAGCGTCAGAGCGCCCGGACGGTCGTCGATGGACATGGTGGCGTCGAAGATCTCGCAGACGCGGTCCGCGGCCGTGGCGGCCTGCTGCGCCATCGACAGGATCCAACCGAGGTCGATGATCGGGAATTGCAGGAGCACGAGAAGCGTCGTGAAGGCGACGAGCGCTCCGACGCTGAGCGAGCCCTGTGCCACTGCGATCCCGCCGACGAGGACGGCCGCCGCCATGGTGATGTTCGGGACGAGCGTGAGCCACCCCCAGAAACGAGCGCGCAGCCTCACGAGCTCGAGAGACGAAGACCGCAGGGTTCGCGCCGAGACTCCGAAGCGGTCCTGCATGAGCGGCCCTCGCCCGAAGGCCTTCACGACACGCATGCCGGTCGCCGCTTCTTCCGTGATCGTGGCGAGGTCGCCCTGCTGGTCCTGGACGCGCCGCGAGATGTGGGAGTAACCGGCACCGAAGCGCTTCGCCATCCAGATCACGGGCAGTGTCGTCACGAGCGCCACGGCGCCGAGCGGCACGTAGGTCGCGAACAAAAGGGCCATCACGACGGCGTACTGCATGCCGTCGACGACGAAGTAGATGGCGCCGAAGCCGAGGAAGCGCCGAATCGTCCCGAGGTCGGTCGTGGCCCGCGAGAGCAGCTGGCCGGTCTGCCATTCGTCGTGGAAGGCGACGGGCAACCGCTGGAGGCGGGCGTACAGGTCGTTGCGGATCTCGCGCTCGACCATCTGGATGGCAACCGACTGCACCCGCCGGCGGGCGGCGATGAGCCCGGCCTCGACCATGCCGAGAGCAAGGGCGAGGAGAAACATCGGGACGAGCGCGCCGCGGTTGTGGTGGTGGATGGGGCCGTTCACGACCGCTTCGAGGACGAGCGGGATCAGCGTGCTGGCAGCCACGGCGATGACGGCACAGGCCAGCATCACCAGCATCTGGCGGTTGTAGGGACGGACGAAGGAGCGCAAACGCCAGAGCGATCGGTACGCGGACGCGAAGGATCGTCCGCCGGGTTTGCTCACATGTGAACGGTACTCATTGGGTGCGCGCCTTCCGAACAGGGCAAACGGGGGGAGGAGCTCCTCGACTTCGCGACCGGGGTCCTCAGCGTCGACACGGGAGTGGAGACGACGACGGACTCGCGAGGTACGTCCGATGCACCTGGATGAGGGGGTGGCACCGGACGAGACCTCGGTCCTGTCGGCCGGGGCGGCCCGGGCCATGCAAGAGACGCAGGTCGACAGCCACAACCTTTACAGCGCCCCCGGCGAGCATGGGTCTCGGTTGGCTGATGGAGGAGTGGGACGGCAAGCGCGTGATCGGTCACGGCGGCGGGACGATCGGGCAGCTGTCGTTTCTGCAGTGCCTCCCCGACGAGGGACTGGTGATCGCCCTCCTGACCAACTCGACGGGCGGAGGATCGTTGTGGCGCGACCTCGCCCGCTGGTTGTTCGAAGAGCTGGCCGGCGTGCACATGGCCGAGCCGCTGAAGCCACCCGACAGCCCTCCCGACCTCGATCTGTCCCGCTATGCCGGTACCTACGAGAGGTTCGGGGTCCGCCACGTCGTGACGGTCGAGGACGGCAACTCGATGCTGAGCTCGGAGACCACCGACGAGCTGCCACCAGAGCTGCGCCCGGCTTCTCAGCCACCTCCGACTCGGCTGCGCCTTATCGATCGCGAGCGTTTCGCCGCCAGGATCGAGAGAATGGACACCGTCGTCGCATTCCTCGAGTTCGACCGGGGCGTCCCGGGCTACCTGTTTGCCGGACGCGCGGCGCGACGGACGTCTCGCCGAACCTCGACGCGTCCTGCTCCGAAGACCCGCAGCGCGTCGAAGGCATCGGCGTCGAAGACGGCGAGCCCGCGTCGGTAGCGTGGCTTTGGAGCAGAGTCGGCCGAGCTGCCGTTGGACGGTGGTGGGCATCGGTTTTCTTCTCGGTGGAGTGATCCGTGGCGCCAGCATCTGGGTCGGATCCGGCGCTATCCTGAGCCTCGGCAAGGGGGCGGCGTCGCTCATGACCAGTCCTGTGCAGATGGGTCTGCCCGAAGAGCGGCGACGAGTGGTCGTCGTGGACAACGACCCGGTCATGCGCGCCGGTACGGCGGCTGTGCTCCGCGGTGCCCCCGAGATCGACCTCGTCGCTGCAGTCGACCACGCGCAGGCGCTGTCGTGGCGCGAGGAGTGGACAGGCGTCGACGTGGCCGTCGTCGACGCATCGGACGCGCGTCGGAGCGGCGACCAGTTCCCCGGCGTGGCGGTCGTGAGGTCGATCCGCTCACTGCAGGTCGCCGTGACCGTTGTCGTGCTGACGGGCCAGTACCTGCATCCAGGGCTGCGACACCGCATGTGGGAGGCGGGTGCAGACTTCTTCTACCCCCGCGACGAAGGCATGACCGAGCAGGAGCTGGTCTCGGTCGTAGTCAGCCCGGATGATCACCGGAGGCTCCAGCGCCCGCCGGGAAGCAGCCTTCCGCCCGGCGTCGGCATCACACCGGCGACGCGGGTGAACGAGATAGTCGACCGGCTGGCGGCCGAGGACCTCGAGTCCGTGCTGCACGCAGGCGCACGCAAGAAGGCAGATCCTCACGGCGAACGGTCGCGCTGGTGGAGCCGGGTCCGCCTGCTCGCGTCAGGGCGTCATGGCCTCAGGCCGGTGAACGCGACGGGAAACCCGGCGATGCACCTCGAGGCTCCTTCGATCGTCCAGCTGAGGAAGTTCTGGAGCGCAGTGGCGCGGATCGAGCGTTCGCGGCACGAATGAGACGCAGCGTTTGGTCCAACTGGTCCGGGCCGGGTGCTCTCGCCCCTCGCGACTCGGCACGGATCCATGCCGCTTACCGGGCCCTCGCCCGCGGCCTGCAGCTGGCCGCGATCCGGAAACACTCCGCAATGCGGTTGCGCGCGGTTGTCCTCGCTGCTGCCGGCACCCTCGACGTGCTCGAGTGGCGCGCGATTCGCCGATCGAGGCTCTCCCTCGCCAGGCGCCTCGCGATCGACCTTGCCGACATCGCCCTCTGGGCCGGGCCCGCGAAAGCGGACCTCACCACTGCTCTCACGGGGCTCGTGGCGATGGACTTCGAGGCCGGCGTCGCGCACGGGCCTCGTGGTCTGGTCGTGCCCCTGCTTGCGGGGGCCGTCGCCAGCGTCGCCCGCTCGGTGACCGGTCAGGGCCCCGACCCGGTTCAGGGGGTGCCACACGTCGGAGCCGTCATCGGTGGCATGGCTGTGCGCCGTGGCGAGCGCCGCCGTCTCCAGCGTGCGCTCGAGATCCACGAAGCGGAGCTCGCCGCGAAGCGGGTCCGCGCCTTCCTCGCCGGCCAGCACGACGTGGCGATGGGAGCCAGCACGATCGTCGATCAGCTGAAGCCCGTCGCCATCCTGCTCGAGGCGGACGACCCCGACTCCGCCCTGAACAAAGTCCGTGCCGGGTGGCGGGACAGCCTCGCCCAACAGGCCCGGCAGCACGCCGTCTTCCTCGACTCAGCGGTCCGCCTCTGGCAGCAACGACACAACGACCACCCAGACCTCGACGGTTACGTCGACGTCGCGGTGGCAGAGGGCGACGGGACAACCCTGCTCACGGGGCATCAGGCGCGGGCGCTGGCCGACTTGCTCGAAGAGCGAGCTCTGCGCGGCCGCATGACGGTCGAGGTGCTCCGAGGGGCATCGCTTGGCACACGGCCCGGACGTGCCTTCTCCCTTCTCGTGAACGACGAGGTGATCGAGGTACCGGCGGACCCCGCTGCGACCGTCGACCGTTTCAATCCGGCACCTCCGGCCTTCTTCTTCGGAGCCTGGGCAGCGCTCATGCCCACCCGTACGACGGACGGGGCCCTCCCGATGTCGCAGGCGCTCCTGTGTTCCGCCGCCTTCGCCGCAGGCGGGCTCGCCAACCTGGGGCGGGCACAGGAGGCGTCGGCGCGGAGCTCGCAGATGACGGCCACTCTGCTTGCCGTGCTCCAGGGAGCGATCTGCCTGCGAGGTTGCTCGGTGCGGCGGGACCAGTTCGGCCGTCACCTGTTCCAGGGGACCTACGGGATCGCCCCTGCCGGGATCCTGCTGGCGGCGAACCGCCAGCATCTCTCGGCCCGGGACCGACGCGCCGCCCTCGGGTCGCTCATGGTCGTCGCGTCACTCGCCTATGTCCTTGCAGACCGGCCGCGCTCGCTTATCGACCTTGCGGTCGCGCTCGGGCATCCCGCAGCCGCCATGGTCGGCATGGACGTCTTCGCTCGCGCAGCGGCTCGCGAGACGGAGCGCCTCGCGACAGAACTGCGCGAAGAGGACGAGCAGGTCGAAGCCGTCGCCTTCGCAGCCGGCAGAAGCCAGGTGTTGGCGCTCGCCCGGGCGGCGCTCGAGGAGGCGAACAGCGCGTTCGAGTCGCGGCAGGACCTCGATGCCGACGTGCGGGAGAGCGTGTCGGCTCGGCTGGCCTCGATCCGTGAGATCGCCGCCGCGCTTGCCTCCCCCGTCTCTCCAAGCTGAGGGGCGGCACGTCAAGGGCGCGCGTCTTGCCTTCTGGAATCGCGCGGCAGCTTTGCGCTAGTCCGATTCGGTCACGAGTGATCGTGCTCAGGCAGGGGGTTAGGACATGCGAGGGTCTGGTCCTGTACGACGTCACCTGTATCGCGCCGGGGCGGCATTGGCCGTCGCCGGCCTGATCGCGGTCCTGCCATCGACGACCGCCGCAGCGTCGACCGTCACGGTCGTGACGCCCGCCCTCACGAGCCTTGCGGGTCAGGCGACCGGCGTCACCTATGCAGTGTCGTTCACGACGTCGTCCTCGGGCTCGCTTGCCGGCGGGTCCGGGACGGTCACCCTGTCCGCGGCCGTTGGGACGTCGTTCCCGTCGACGGGCTGCGCGTACACCATCGACGACACGACGACGAACTCGGAGACGAGCTCGGCTGACTGCCCGACCGTCATCGTCGCCAACGGCGGGAGCGAAGCGACCCTCACCCTCCCGAGCGCTCTCGCCATCGGCGCCGGAGACGCCGTCACCGTCACGGCGGTCGGTGTCACGAACCCGCCGGCCGGATCGGACGTGGTGCAGGTCTCGACTTCGTCTGACACGACTGCCGCGCCGTCGGCTGCGCTCACCATCGCGCCACCACAGGCGGTCGCGAACGCCACCGCGAGCTTGTCGAGCCTCGTCGGTCAGGCTTCGGGCGTGACGTACAGCTTCGGCTTGGACAGCTCGCCGAACGGCGGGCTCGTCGGCGGCGAAGGCACGTTCTCGATCTCGGCGCCGAGCGGCACGACTTTCCCGTCGACCGCCTGTCAGTACGAGGTGAAGGATGTGACCTCGGGGAAGTCGGGTGACTGCGTCGGGTCCTTGACGGTCGGCAACGGCGGCAACACGGCGAGCTTCACCTTGCCACCGTCGGTCAGCACCTCGGGAGGGGACAACCTCAACGTCGTGGTGTCCGGAGTGACAAACGCGTCGGCAGGCAGCGAGCAGTTCAGCCTCAACGACTCCTCGGACTCACTGGCCGCGAAGACCCAGACGGTCGTGCTGAGCGGTACCCCTGGGATCACGAGCTCGGTGAGCAACGTGTCGAGCGCACTCTCCACCACGGCTGAGGGAGCGACCGGAACCACCTACACGGTCGGCTTCACGGCGTCCTCTGATGGCGGGCTGCCGAGCGGCGGCGGAGTGACTCTCGTCGCGCCGGTCGGGACCGTGTTCAACGCCGGCGGTCAGTGCGACACCGTGGACGATCTCACCACCGGGCAGAGCTCGGGGAACTGCAACTCCGCAAGCTTCGCGGGAGACGGGTCGATCATGACCGTCTATTCCGGCGTGGCGATCAATCCGGGCGACACCGTGTCCGTGACGGCGACGAACGTGTCCAACCCCGATCTCGCGAGCACGAGCATCTCGGTCGCGACCGTCTCGGACGGCATCTTTGCCACCTCACCGGCCGTCACCCTGGCTGCGCCGCAGAGCGTCAGTGGCTTGAGCCTGGTCGTGTCGACCACGGCGCAGGGCGCGAGCGAGGTCACGGACACGATCGCCTTCACGGCTTCGTCCAACGGTGCGCTCCAGCCGAGCTTCGGCGCGATCACGCTCATGGGTCCTTCGGGAACCGCCTTCCCCGGCTCTGCCAATTGCGGGTACTCCGTCACCGATCAGTCGACGGGCAGCACCGGGTGTGCCAACCTCGACTCGGCCGGTGGCCCGAGCGGTTCCTCGGCCGTGACCGTGTCGCTTCCGAACAACCTGTCCATCGCAGCGGGTGTCCAGGTGCAGCTCACGGTGTCCGGCGTGCTCGACCCGACCGTGGCGGCGATGACCCTGTCGGTCTCCACGGATTCGGACACCGTGCCGGCCTCGACGTCGGTGGCGCTCGCAGCGCCGACGTCGGTGACCCCTGCCTCGCCGGCGCTGACGCTCTCGAGCAAGGCGGCGGGGGCATCCGGGGTCACGATGACCCTCGAGTTCACGACCTCGTCGATCGGGAGCCTCGCATCGGGCGATGGCACCGTCATGCTTGCGGGCACCTACCCGACGGCCTTCCCGGGAAACCGCTGCGACTACCAGTTCGACGACGTCACCACGCAGCGCCTGAGCGGATGCTCGCCGGGCATCTCGAACGGGGTGTCCAGTGTCACGGTGACCGTCCCGCTGGCCATCCGTGCCGGCGATCAAGTCATCCTCACGGTCACGAACGTCACCAATCCCGGGGCCGGGAGCCTTGCGGTCACGATGTCGACGTCGTCCGACCTCGTCCCGGTGACGACCTCGGCGGTCACGATCGCTGCGGCTTCGGCAGTCTCGCTCTCCTCGGCCACCGTCACCCCGGCCGTCGGCGCGGCCAGCGGGGTCACTGAATCCGTCACGTTCAAAGTCTCTTCGGACGGAGCTCTCGAAGGCGGCTCAGGAGCGATCGAGGTACAGGGTGTTCCGGGTACCAACTTCCCGGGAGGGAATAACTGCTTCTACGAGATCGAGGACGTCACCACGACCACGTCGAGCGGCTGTCTCGGAGCCGTCTCGATCGGCCAAGGCGGGAGCTCGGTCGACATCCCCCTGCCGAGTGGCTTCACCGTCTACGCCGGGGACACGGTGTCCCTCTCCATCATCGGTGGGTGGAACCCTCCGGGTTCGACACAGAAGCTCACCGTCTGGACCTCCTCCGACACGGTGCGAAGCACGTCGAGCTCGATCTCTCTTTCCACCGGTACATCCGTGACGAGCCCGTCGCTCAGCGTGTCGACGCCGGTGGAGGGTGCTGCAGGCATCGTCGACACGGCGACGTTCGTCGCCACGACGGGGTTAGGCAGCTATGCGTCGCAGGGCGACGGCGCGATCGAGCTCCGGGCATCGCCTGGTACGTCGTTCCCGGGCAACGGGTGCAACTACACGGTCACCGATGTGACGACGAAGACCGCCTCCAAGTGCCTCATCCTCAATTTCCCGTCGCCCTCGACCGTCGACATCGCGATGCCGCAGTTCGCGATCAGTGCAGGCAACACGGTCTCCGTCGCGATCACCGGAGCGGTCAACACCACACTGGCGACCGAGGACCTGTCGGTCTCGACGAACTCGGATCTGGTTCCCGCAGCGGCTCCGGCGGTCACTCTCGCAGCCCCGGTGTCCCCTTCGGCGGCCTCTGCCTCTCTCTCGTCAGCGGCGGCAGGCGCTAGCAGCGTCACCGACACGATCGACTTCACCGCCTCCAGCCAAGGTGCCGTTGCGGGAAACACCCCGAGCTCGGTGACGATCGTCGGGGTGCCGGGGACGTCCTGGTCCAACAACGGCTGCGACTACACGTGGGATGACATCACGACCAGCAACAGCACGACTTGTCTAGGCGTCGGCGTGGACAACAACGTCCTCGTCATCACGGAACCGTTCCCGATCAACGCCGGGGACCAGATCGAGATCCTGGCCAGGAATGCCGTCAACCCGAAGACCACGTCGCAGCAGTTCCAGGTGATGACGGCTTCCGACACCGTGTTCGCGCTCACCAACAGCGTTTCCTTGACGGGTGGGGCATCACCGGCCGCCGACTCGTCGCCGGTCCTCTCGCTCGCCAGCGTGGCGCAGGGAGCACTGATGACGAACGCCACGATCTCCTGGACGGAGACCACGGCTGCAGCCGCGGGCAATCCGGTGACGATCGAGCTCTCGTCCGGCCTGGTCTTCGGCGACGGGAACATGTGCGACTACACGATGACCGACGTCACGAGCGGAGCCTCCTGGCAGCTTTGCAACGACAGCGCGCATGCGAGCCTCATGGGCCCGCATGGCGAAATCCTCACGTTCGGCACGAACGGGTTCGCGAGCGCGGCCGGCGACCAGCTCGAGATCAACGCGCCGTACGTCCAGAGCACCGGGGGGAGCAGCAGCGAAGGCGTGACCATCGGCACGGGCGCTGACCCCGGCCTTGTCGCGTCCCCGGCGCTGAGCCTCAGCTCTGCGCAGTCGGTGTCAGGTCTCGGCCTCGCAGTGTCGGACCCGATCGCCGGGAGGGCGGACACCACCTGGACGGTCACGTTCACGGCCTCCTCCACCGGTGGGATCCAACCGAATGGCGGGATCGTCATCGAGACACCGCCGGGAACCGGCCTCGCGGGGAACCGCTGCGAGGTGACGGTGACGGACCTGTCCACGTTGCACAGCACGAGCTGCGTCTCGGGATTGTCGGACTCCTGGGTCGGCGACGAGCTCACCGTCTCCACGAACGCCTTCGCCATCCGTCCGGGCGATCAGGTGCAGGTGACGCTGCCGGGAATGACCAATCCGGATGCCTCGTCGGCTGCTGTCAGCGTGTGGACCTCGACCGACACGGTCCCCGTCGCCTCGTCGCCGGTCACGCTCTCGAGCGGCTCGTCTGTGTCGAGCCCATCGGTGTCTCTTTCGACCACGGCTGCGGGCGCCGGCTGGGTGACCGGCACCTTCGGCTTCACAGCGTCCGCCACTGGCGCTCTCGACGGTCCGAACGACCTCGTCTCCATCGTGGGCAGCGGAGGCGTCACGTTCCCCGGCAACAACTGCGGGTACACCGTGACCGACCTGACGAACCTCCACTCCGCCAACTGCGTCCGGAACCTGTCGGTGAACGCATCCGGGGAGATCGTGAGCTTCTCTCCCCCGAACGGCCTCGACATCGCCGCAGGGGACGTGGTCGAGGTCGCGATCGTCGGGATGGGCAACCCGCCGTCGGACATCACCGGCTCGACGCCCGGCTCGGCCTCGTTCGAGCTCTGGACGACGGCTGACTCCGCACCCGTAGCGGTGAGCGCGTCGCTGACGGCCCCCGTCGCCCCGTCGAGCGTCTCCGCCACCCTCTCCGACGCCTCGGCCGGTGCCGGGGACGTCACTGCGTCTCTCGGCTTCACCGCCTCTTCGACCGGCGCTCTCGGGCAGCAGGCTTGGATCGAGCTCCAGGGGTCCGCCGGTATGCAGTGGCCCGGAACCGGCTGCGACTACACGGTCACCGACGTCACGACCCAGCACAGCCAGAACTGCGCGTCGAGCCCGCAGGTCCTCGACGGCGGCTCGACCGTCGTCATCACCACGAACGAGGGCTTCACGATCAATCCGGGCGACAGCGTCCAAGTCGTGGTGACGGGAACCACCAACCCGACCACGACGCCGGATTCGATCGGGGTGTCGACGTCGTCGGACCCGGTCGCTGCCTCGGCCTCGGTGGCGCTGGCAACGCCGGGCTCCGTCTCGACGCCGGCCCTCGCGGTCTCCTCCACCGCAGCGGGAGCCGCCAACGTGAGCTACACGCTGAAGTTCACCGCATCGGGGACAGGTGAGATGGCGAACGGCGAAGGAGTCGTCGAGCTGCTCGGCGCCCCCGGTACCCGCCTCTCGGGGAACAACTGCGACTACACCGTCACGGATACGACCAACACGCACTCGGTGAGCTGCGTCGACAACCTGAGCCTGTTCGCCGGGGGCGCAGCGGCGGTCTTCATCGTGCCGTCCGGGTTCACGATCAACGCCGGCGACTCCCTCGTCGTCGAGATGGCAGGCGTCACCAACCCGCCGTCCGGATCCGGGGACTCGATGTCGGTAGCCACAAGCTCGGACACGACTCCTGCGGTGAGCAACGCGGTCCCCTTCGTGGCTGCCGGCACGCCGGCGTCCGGGAGCCTCGAGACTTCCTCCGGCGCCGTCGGCCAGTCAGGTGTCACGTACTCGGTCGGGTTCACCGCGTCTTCCACCGGAGCGCTCGCCAACGGATCGGGCACCGTGACCCTTCTCGCCCCGGCGGGAACCGCGTTCGGCAACAACGGTGGTTCGTGGTGCGCGACCGTCGACGACACCACGAGGAACCGCTCTTCGTCGTGCGATCCGGCGTCCATCGCGGCGGACGGGTCCGCAGTGACGGTTACCACCCACACGACGGTGAACGCCGGCGACTCGGTGGTCGTCACCCTCACCGGTGTGACCAACCCGCCGGTCATCTCGAGTGAGCCGGCCGAGTTGTGGACGTCCTCGGACCTCGTGCCGGTCTCGCTCACCGCTCCGAACCTGTCCGGGGACGCCATCTCCGGTACCGCCGAGACGACGAACGCCGGCTCGACGTCCGCCGTGAGCGGCGTCATGGTCGAGGCGTGCCCGACGAGTGGTGGTCAGTGCGTGTCCGGGGGGACGACGGGCTCCACCGGCCAGTTCTCCATCGCCGTGCCTGCTGGGACCTACGAGCTCCAGGCGACCCCACCACCTATGGGCGGTCCCGGCAGCTCCTCGGCGCTCCAGGCGGCCGCGTACGGTCCTGTGACGGTCAGTGCCGGGTCGAGTGCGACCGGCATCGTCGTCGACATGGCGCCGGAGGCGACGATCCCGTCCGGCGTAAGCGTGAACGGACAGACGAGCGGAGTGCCGACCATCTTCTGGGGGTCGGCGTCCACAGTCACGGTGACCGGTTGCCCGGGAGGGATGGCCGATGCCGTCCTCCAGGGCACCGACACCCAGACCGGGACGACGATCGTGCGCGACGTCCCTCTCACGGAGAGCCCGCCCGGTTCCGGCAGCTACACCGGCTCCATCCCGCCGCTTGCGCCCGTGCACGGCAACGTCACCGTGGCGCCGTTCGTGTACTGCGCCCCGCTCTCGGCAGTGCTGCCCTACGCCGGGCCGACGTCCGGCGGCACGAAGGTGACGATCTTCGGCCACGGCTTCACCGGGGCCACCGCCGTCCACTTCGGAAGCGCCGCCGCCGCCGATGTAACGGTCGTGTCCGACTCCGAGGTGACAGCCGTAAGCCCGCCCGGTTCCGGCCAGGTGTCGGTGACCGTGACGACGCCGTCGGGAACGACGTCCCCGAGCTCGCTCGCGACGTTCACCTACCTCTCCGTCACCGGAGTGGCACCTGCTAGCGGCAATGTGTCCGGCGGAGGGACAGTTCTCATCAGCGGCACAGGATTCACGACCGCCCAGCAGGTGTTCTTCGGGTCGACACGCTCGATCTTCAGCGTCGTCAACGATCAGGAGATCATCGCCTACGTGCCGCCGGCCTCGAGCGCCGGCACCGTCGACGTCACCGTCGAGACGAGCGGGGGCACGAGCACCACCTCGAGTGCCGACCAGTTCGCCTACTCGGCGACGGCGCCGACTCCGTCGACCCCTCAGCAGATACCGACCCCGCCGAGCACCGGCACGCCGACGTCGTGTCCGACCTCGGGACTCTCCTTCTGCGATGCGCCTCCGGCGCAGTCGATCTCGAACGCGCCACCGCTGTCGGAGGGGCTCGGCGGCACCATGCCGGACCCGAGCGCCGTCCTCTCGTCGCTCTCGAGCTCCGCGACGTATGCGGTGACGCAGGGCAACACCCCGCCGGACAACAGCGGCAACTGGACGGCGGTGCTGCAATGGAACGGCAGCACGGACTGGATCGGCAACAGCTTGTCCATCGGCGACAACCTCATGTCGCTCATGAACGGCGACGTCTTCGCGAGCGACATCGCCGAGGAAGAGGACTTCGCGGGCGGTTTCGGGAGCCTGAGTGACACGCTCGCGGAGGTCATGGCCGACAGCTCCCTCGAGAGCAGCTTCCTCGACTTCGCTCTCGGGCCGGTCGGCGGGATCGCCCTCACGGCCTTCTCGATGTGGTGCTCCTCGGCCCAGCCGGGCGGCATCATCGGGGGTGCCTGTGCTGTCGCACAGGTGCCGACCGACATCATGGACCTCGCTCTCGGCGCGTCGCTCAACCTCCTCCAGAAGCTCTGGAACATGTACATCGACCCGTCCGGAACGGTGCTCGACGACAAGGGGAACCCGATCGTGGGGGCGACGGTCACGATCCTCGGGTCGGCGTCCGGTGGCGCAGCAGGGCCGTACCAGGCGATCCCATCGGGATCGGTCGTCACGCAGCCCTCGACGAACCCGGAGATCTCCAACGCCGGAGGGCAGTTCGCGTGGAACGTGGTCCCCGGTTGGTACGAGATCGAAGCCTCGAAGACGGGTTGCTACGCGCCCGGCCAGCCTTCGGTCAGCGACGTCGTCACGTCTCCCTTCGACGTGCCACCGCCACAGGACGGGCTGACGCTCGTGATGACGTGTCAGTCGGAGCCGAACCCGCAGCCACCGACGGTGACCGGGCTCTCCGCATCGACCGGGCCAGCCAAGGGCGGCACGACGGTCTCGGTCGAGGGCACGGGCTTCTCGCCGACCTCGACGGTCGCGTTCGGATCGACCGCGGCTACGTCGGTGAGCTTCGTGTCCTCGACGACTCTCAACGTCGTGGCACCGGCGGGGAGCGGCACCGTGGACGTGACGGTGACCGGTGCGGGTGGGACGAGTGCGACGGGCACATCGGACCAGTTCACCTACATCTCGCCACCGACGGTGACGGGTCTGTCAGTCCACGCCGGCACTTCGGCCGGTGGCTCGCTCATCGAGATAGACGGGACCGGGTTCGACTACGCCACAAGCGTGCTGTTCGGAAAGACGGCGGCGATCAGCTTCGTGGTGCAGTCGAACACGCAGATCGAGACGACGGCACCGCCGGGTTCGGGAACCGTGGACGTGACCGTGACGAGCCCGGACGGGTCTTCTGTGACGTCGTCCGCCGATCGCTTCACCTACGCCGGACCGCTGGCGGTGACGACCTCGACGTTGCCGAACGCAACGATCGGGCTGCACTATTCGAGAACGCTGCAGGCGACCGGTGGAGTCGCGCCGTACCACTGGTCGCTCACGAGCGGCCACCTGCCTCCGGGGCTCTCGTTCTCGTCGGCCGGCCTCATCTCAGGAGTGCCGACTCACACCGGGACCTACGGCTTCAGCGTCAAGGTCTCCGACTCCGACACACCCGCGAGCACCGTCACGACCGCGCTCTCGCTGAAAGTCGTGCCCAACACCGGTCCCGGCTACTGGCTGGTCACGGCGAAGGGCAAGGTGGCCAGCTTCGGGTCGGCATTGCCGTATGGTTCGCCGCGGCCCTCGGGGACGGTGGTCGGCATCGCCGCTCTGGCGCCGGCTTCCGGCTCGCTCTTGAGCCACGGCTACTTCGTGGCGACTTCGACCGGGCAGGTCTACGCGTTCGGCGCGGCCAAGGCCCGCGGCCACCCGACCAAGCTCAGCTCGGCCGTCGTCGGGATCGCGGCTGCCCCGAAGGGTGACGGCTATCTGCTCGTCACGTCGAAGGGCATCGTGTACGCCTACGGGACGGCGAAGTCGCATGGCGATCTGAAGAAGGCGCCGAAGTACCCCATCGTGAGCGTTGCGGAGGCTCCCTCCGGCGCCGGGTACTGGCTCCTCGCCTCGAACGGTGCCGTCTACCACTTCGGGAACGTGAAGTCGTTCAAGTCGCCGGCGCAGCTCTCCGGCAAGGCCGTGGCACTCGTGCCGGATGCCGAGGGGACCGGGTACTGGATCGCGACGTCGACGGGCAAGGTCTACCGTTTCGGGACGGCGAAGTCCTATGGCGAGGAGCGCACAGCTCCGAAGTCTCCGGTCACCGGGATGGCTGAAGGGCCGCACGGCACGGGTTACTGGCTCGTCTCGGCGAACGGCGTCGTCTAC
Source organism: Actinomycetes bacterium (assembly GCA_021838945.1). GTDB lineage: Bacteria > Actinomycetota > Acidimicrobiia > Acidimicrobiales > Bog-793 > JAKCCH01. Next base: position 38,701 of record JAKCCH010000001.1, on the reverse strand, counting down.
GGGTTCGGATCGGCGAAGCGGATCGGTTCCTTCTCCCGGCCGGGCTCGAAGGTGGTCGGCATCGCGCCCGGCTGATGCGGCGCGGGGGTTCCCGGCACCATCTGGGCGCTCCGATTGGGGATCAGGCGGCCGCGCGCTCGAGGACGTGCACGCCGCAGGCAGACCCGAGGCCGATGACGTGGGCCAGACCGACCTTCGCGCCTTCGATCTGGCGGTCGCCTGCCTCTCCGCGCAGGTGATGGCAGATCTCCCAGACGTTGGCGATCCCGGTGGCGGCGATCGGATGCCCCTTCGACTCGAGGCCGCCCGAAACGTTCACGGGAATCCGGCCGTCCCGCCACGTCGCCCCCGAGCGGAACAGATCGGCCGCTCCGCCCGGCTCGCAGAGCATCAGGTTGTCGTAGTGCACGAGCTCGGCCGTGGCGAAGCAGTCGTGCAGCTCGACGAGATCGAGGTCTTCCGGCCCGATGCCCGACGCCTCGTATGCCTGCGCCGCTGCATTTCGCGTCAGCGTGTTGACGTTCGGCAGCACCTGGCAGGCTTCCTCCCACGGGTCCGTCGTGAGGATCGAGGCGCTGACCTTGACGGCCCTCCGCTGCTGGGAACCTGAGAGCGTCTTCAGCTTCGAGTCGTCGACGACGACGGCCGCCGCCGCCCCGTCGCAGTTCGCCGAGCACATCGGCCGCGTGTTCGGGAAGGAGATCATGACGTCGTTCATGATCTCCTCGAGCGTGAAGCGCTTCTGGTAGCTCGCGAGCGGGTTCAGCGTCGAGTGCGCATGGTTCTTCTCGGCGATCTGTGCGAAGAGCTCGAAGTCGATCCCGCCGTAGCGATGGGCGTACTCCATGCCGATCTGCGCGAACACGCCTGGCATCGTCTCGGTGCCGACGCGCCCGTCGAGTGCCGCCACCTCGCCGTACCGCCCGCTTCGCTCCCAGGTGTCCTTCTCGGTCGCCCGTGAGCCGCCGGTGAGCAGGCCGGCGCCGGCGAGCTTCTCGACGCCGACGGCGAGCCCCATGTCGCACTCGCCTGCCTTGATGGCCATGATGGCGGTGCGGAGCGCGGTGGCGCCTGTGGCGCAGGCGTTCGCGACGTTGTAGACGGGGATGCCGGTCTGGCCGACCTGTTTCTGGATCAGCTGACCGATCCCGGCGCCTCGGCCCATGAGGTTGCCGGCGGCGAGCACTCCGACGTCGCGCATCGTGACGCCACCGTCAGCGAGGGCACCGAGGGCGGCCTCGGTGGCGAGGTCGACGGTGTCCTTGTCGGGGTGCTTCCCGAACTTGGTCATGTGGATCCCGAGGATCCAGATGTCCTCACTGGCCATCGGTGGCTCCTTCCAGTGGCTCGAATCCGAAGCCCAGCGCCTCCACCCCGGACGAGTCCGTGCCCACGACCTGGGTCGCCAGGCGGACCTTCATGCCGGTGTGGACGTGGGCGGGGTCAGGCGGGACGTTCACGAGGTTGGCGCGCACGCTCGTCCCACCGCAGTCGACGACGGCGGCCACGAAGGGGACTGGGATGCCAGGCGCCGCGAGCGACACGATGGTGAAGGCGCGCACTTCGCCGACCGTGGTGACGTCCTCGTCGTGGAAGGCCGTCCCCCCGCAGGAGGCGCAGGCGTTGCGGCGGTCGAAGTAGCGGGCGGCGCAGCCGTCGCACTCGTGCGCGATCAGATGCGGTTCCGGGTCGAGGACGAGGTAGTCGACGAGCGGGATCTGCGCGGTCACCGCCAGAGGCTACGCCGATCCGCGGGCGCGAGACCCTCCGGCGGCCCGCTGCCTCGCAGCCCGCGCCCCGGCCGTGCCGCCGTGTCGAGCTCGCTGTCCGACACGACGCGCGTCCCCATCACGAACACGTCGGTGATCCCCGACGAGACCCTGGTCGAATTCGCAGGTGACGCTTGATCGGTCACGCTCGCGGGGTCGAACACGACGAGGTCCGCATCGAACCCGACCTGCACCCTCCCCTTGTGCCGCATGGCCGGGCAGACGCCCTCCAACATCTGAACGGGCATCAGGGTGCAGCGACGGACGACCTCGGCGAGCGCCCACCCTTCCTCCCGCGCGAGCCGCAACATCCGGGCGAAACACCCCGCCGTCCTCGGATGCGTCACCGCCCCGGCACCGATCGGCCACGTGTCCTCGGCAAAGCCCGGCGCAACGGGAAGAAGCGGCATGGCGTCACTCGCCGTGATGACATCCGCCCGGCCGACGGTGCGCAGCAGCACGGCACGTTGCGCGGGGTCCGCCTCGTCGAGGAAGTCCAGGATCACGAGCCCGGCGGGATCGTCTCGGCGAAGCTGCTCGAGCCGGCCCTCGTCCGCGATCCGCTCACCCGTCGGCAGGTACGTCAGCGCACTCGGTCGGAGGCCCCGTCCTCGCAGTCCTTCGGCCGAAAGGAACGCAGCCCCGATCACCGTCGAGGCATATCCGTACGGGTATGCCTCGGTGCTCACCCGCCCGCCCTCGCGCTGGCACCGGTCGACGAGGCCGAGAACCCGGTCGACGTGTCGGCTCGCCGAGCTGTTGACGTGGCAGTAGTGCATGTGTGCGCCGGTCTCGGCGGCCGCCCGCACGATCTCCTCGGCGCCGTCGGCCAAGCCCGCCGGAGCGACCTCCACGAGCTCACGGCAGTGGGTGAAGGTCGGCACGCCCGAGCTCGCTGCCAGCCGGGCGACGGCGAGGTACTCCTCCGGCGGGATCTCCGGGGCGTACCCGAGCAGGAGTCCGATGCCGATCGCACCGTCGGCCAGGTCATACCTCAGCAGGTCGAGCATCGCGTCGAGCTGACGAGGGCTGAGGGTGCCGCGCCACGAGATGTCTCCGAGCAGCCGGAGGGCGTCACCGACGCTGCCGTCCGGCTCGTGACGACCGAGGACCCGGTGGCGAGCAAGTGCCCACGATGCCGACCAGCCGTAATGGATGGGTGAGCCATCCTGCTCGCGTGCGTGCGCGCCGGCGGTCGGGCTCCTGCCGGCCTCGAGGTCGAGGGCGGTCGTGACCCCGTCACAGGCCTGCAGACGCCTGCCGCCGAGGGTCTGTGCGTGGCTGTGCATGTCGATGAAGCCCGGAGCGACGACTCGCCCGCCCGCCTCGATGACGACGCGTCCCTCGAGAGGGTCCGTCGTGACCGCGGCGATCACGTCGCCGTTGACACCGACGTGCCGGACGTCGTCGAGCCCCGACTCCGGGTCGATGACCCGCGCGCCTCGGATCACGATGTCGAAGCGGTCCATCGCCTTGCCACCGTATCCCTCGGGATCCGGCGGTCACTGCTCCGACAGGATCGCCTCCAGCTCCGCCAGCGGGTCGCGGACGATCGGCCCACGCGCCTCGACGACGGCGCGCACGATGCGGCCACCGAAGGGGAAGGGCGCCTCGTAGTCATCGCCGATGGCCGGACCCCACTCGTACCCGCAGGTCAGCCCGACCCCGAGGTTGTTGAACCCCGATGGCGTGAACCTCGGGATGTCGCCACGACCGATCTCGGCCCCGTCGCACCGTAGGACTCCTTCGCCACCGGGTCCCGAGTCCTTCGTGAACTCGTACTCGAGGCGGCGCAGTCCCGGTTCGAGGACGACGCCGCTCTCGACCACGTGCCGTTCCGCTCCGTACAGGTTGTGCACGTAGCGCAGGCGCCCGTCGATCACGTGCAGGCTCCAGCCGCCGAGAGCCGAGCCGAGTGCCAGCAGGACGCCGTCGCGCTCGTCCGGATCGGTCGGGACGTCGACGTCGACCGTCAGCGCGTGCGACCGGTTGCGAACGTTGACCGCCACATGCTCCGGCACCTGGGCACCGCCCTGGAAGTAGCGGTACCGGTCGCGTTCCAGCCGGCGATCCGGGCGCGGGTGCAGGATCGCCCAGAGGACGCGGTTGTCGAGGGGCAACACGTCGTTGCGGGTCGCCTCCTCCCACCACACGGCCTCGAGCTCGCTCACCTTGTCCGGGTGAAGTGCAGCCACGTCCTCGGTCTCGGACAGGTCCGACGCCACGTGGTACAGCTCCCAGACGTCCTCCTCGAACGGCGCGTTGGGGTTCTGGTCGTCGTACAGCGGTGCGATCGGGTGAAACGTCACGGCCTTCCAGCCAGCGTGGTAGATCGCGCGCGACCCGAACATCTCGAAGTACTGCGTCACGTGTGCCTCCTGAGTCTTCGCCGTGCCGGGACGCAGCAGCTTCGCGAAGCTGATCCCGTCCACGCGCGATTGCTCGACCGAGTCGACGACCTCAGGGAGCGGCACGCCCGCGAGCTCGAGCACCGTCGGGAGGACATCGATGGCGTGGGCGAACTGGTGGCGAACCGCCCCCTCTGCGAGCCCGCCGGCCGGCCACGACACGATGCACGGGTCGGCGATCCCGCCTTCGTGGACCTCTCGCTTCCAGCGGCGAAACGGCGTGTTTCCTGCCATCGTCCACCCCCACGGGTAGTTGTTGTGGCTGAGGGGGCCGCCTATCTCCTCGATCCGCCGGTACATCTCGTCGACCGTGACGAAGTCCATGTTGAAGAGGCGGACGTCGTTGATCGTCCCGCTCGCTCCGCCCTCGGCGCTCGCCCCGTTGTCGGACACGAGCACCACGAGCGTGCGCTCGGACTCGCCGAGATCCTCCACGAACTCGAACAGCCGACCGATCTGCTCGTCGGTATGGGACAAGAAGCCGGCGAAGCACTCCATGAACCTCGCCGCTACCGCTCTGGCCTCGTCGGTGAGCGAGTCCCATGCAGGGACCCAGTCGGGCCGGGCAGAAAGGCGAGTCCCCTCTGGCAGCACCCCGCCCGTGAGCTGACGCTCGTAGACGGCCTCCCGCCAGGCGTCCCATCCGACGTCGTACCGACCGCGGTACTGCGCGAGCCAGTGCGGTGGCGGTTGATGCGGCGCGTGGCAGGCCCCGGTCGCGTAGTAGAGGAAGAACGGCTTGTCGGGGTCGACTGCGCGCAGGTCGCCGAGGAACTCGATCGCACGGTCGGTGAGGTCTTCGGTGAGGTGGTATCCGTCCTCGAAACGGCGCGGCGGACGTGCGGCGTGGTTGTCGTGGTAGAGGGCCGGGATGAACTGGTGCGTCTCGCCTCCGTGGAAGCCGTACCACCGGTCGAAGCCGCGGCCGAGCGGCCAGGAGGATCGTGAGGAGCCCATGTTGATCTCCTCCTCGGGCGTGAGGTGCCACTTCCCGACGGCGTAGGTGGCATAGCCGGTCGCGCGCAGGATCTCGGACAAAAAGCCGTTCTCGCGAGGCGGCTTGCCCCAGTAGCCGGGGAACCCGACGGCGAGGTCGGCCACGCGCCCCATGGCGTTGCGGTGATGGTTGCGACCGGTGATGAGGCAGGCCCGCGTCGGCGAGCACAAAGACGTCGTGTGGAAGTTGGCGAGCATGACCCCCCGGGCGGCGAGACCGTCCATGACCGGGGTTGCGATGTCCGATCCGTAGCAGCCGAGCTGGGCGTATCCGACGTCGTCGAGCACGATCATCACCACGTTCGGTGCACCCTCGGGTGGGCGCGGCTCTGGTGGCCACCAGGGCTCGGACTCTCTCCAGTCGCGGCCGATGCGACCGCCGAAGGCGTGGGGCATGGACGCGATCATGCCCGGTCAGAGCGCGCTCGTATTGGGGTTGGCTACGGTCGGAAGGATGAGCGCATGGCCACCGGCTCCGGCGGTGGCCTCGAGCGACCTGCCCGAGGCGGGCGAGCATCTGCCAAGACGGTCGCGCGGGTGGTGGGCCGTCGCGCGCTATGGGTTGGGTCTGGCCGTTCTCGCCCTCGTGATCGTCCTGCTCGTCGGCAAGCGAGGCGAGTTGACGGGCGCGTTGCAGCGCCTCCGTGACGTCCAGCCGTTCTGGGTGCTCGTGGCGGTGCTCGCAGAGATCGGTGCGGTTCTCATGTTGGCGTTGCTCCAGCGCCGCGCCCTGTCGGCAACCGGCGTGCGTCCGAGCACTGGCCTCCTCTATCTCCTGTCCATGGCGAACCTCGGCATCGCCAACTCCGTGCCGGGCGAGCCCGTGGTGTCCGGCGCCTACCGCTACCGGCAGTACCGGGCTTGGGGCGCGACGAGCGCCGGCTCCGCCTGGACGCTCTTTATCGTCCTCATGAGCCAGGCGATCGGGATGTCAGCCCTGTTGCTCGGGGGAGTGGTGGTCGCGCTCGCGACTGGGACCGGCGGCGTCGGCACCGAGGCAGCTTTCGGGGCGCTCGTGATCATCCTCGCGGCCGGAGCGGTGCTCGTACGCCGGGACCTGTTGCTCCGGCTTGCCTCGGTGGTTGTCCGCATCGCGCACCGTGCGACAGGCCGGCGGACGACAGGGTCGCCGGCCGGGAGCATCGAGGTCGCGCTTCAGCAGATGCGAGAGATCCCGCTCAGCAGGCGGGCGACGGTCGAGGTCGCTGCCCTCGGTGCGGGGTTCTGGACCTGTGACTTCGTCTGCCTCGTCGCGAGCATGCGTGCCGTCCACTCCGGGATCCCATGGCACGGCGTGCTCCTCGCCTATGGCGCCGCCCAGGTCGTCGGCTCCGTCCCGGTCGTGCCCGGCGGTCTCGGGGTCATCGAGGGGAGCTTGTCCGTCGTGCTCGTCGCGTACGGGATGGGGCACGTCGCTGCCGTGTCGGCCGTGCTCATGTGGCGACTCGTGACGTACTGGCTCATGATCGCTGCCGGCTGGTCCGCCGTCGGAGCGCTCGAATGGCTCTCTCGCCGGAGGCCGGTTCTCGCCCGAAACGCACCCGGCGTCCCCGAACCGGCCCAACTACGGTCTTGTCAAGATGAGCCATGAACTGAGGCACCGGCCATGAGCGACACCACCCTCACGGCCGAGACAGCTGCACCGGAGCATCGGCGTTGAGTGGCGAGAGTGACCGGATGGCTGCGACCGGCGACCACGGCCTCGAAGTGGAGAGCGGGCGAGCTCCCGTCTTTCGCGGCGTCGGCGTCGCTCTCGTCACGCTGTTCGGCGAGGACGGATCGTTGGACGCGGCGGCGACGGCTGACCTTGCCGCGCAGCTCGCCGGCCTCGGCGTCCGTGCCCTCGTCGTGGCCGGGTCGACCGGTGAAGCGGTGGCGTTGTCTCCCGAGGAGAGGACGGCGCTCCTGCGAGCGGTGCGTGAGCGAGTCGGACCCGGACCCGGTGTTCCGGTCATCGCAGGGACCGGAGCGCACGATGCGAGCACGGCAGCCGAGCTCACGGCGCGTGCACGCGACGACGGAGCAGACGCCGTGCTGGCACTGTCACCACCAGGAAGCGAGGACCTCGCCGGCTATTACGGCGCGGTCGTCAAGGCCGCCGCCGGCATCCCCGTCCTCGGCTACCACTTCCCGAGCGTGTCCGCGCCGGGGATCCCGGTCGACGCGTTGCCGAGCCTGCCGATCGACGGGCTGAAGGACTCGACCGCGGGTGCCGACCGGCTGTTCTCCACTCTTTCGGTGTTCCACCGACCCCTCTACACCGGCTCGTCCGCGCTGGTCGCGCTCGCCGGTGGCGTCGGGTGCGCGGGTGCGATCCTCGCTCTCGCCAACGCGCGACCGGAGCTGTGCCAGGCAGCGTTCGATGGGTCTCTCGATGCCCAGCGGGAGCTGGTCGCCGACCACCTCAGGGCGAAGGCCGCCTTCCCGACGGGGATCAAGGGCCTCGTGGCGGAGCGTTTCGGCACGTCGGTGGCATACCGCCTCAGCCGCTGATGCCCGAGCCGCTGACGGCCGAGCCGGCGCCTGAAGGGCCGGCACCGCACTCCTACGATGCGGTCCGTGAGCGCGACGTTCCTCTTCATGCCCGAGAGCGCCTATGGGCCGACGAACAACTGCATCGGCATCGCCGAGGTCCTCCGCCGGCGCGGTCACCACGTCGTCTTCGCAGCAGAGGCCTCGTGGAAGGGACGTCTCGAGAGACTCGGGTTCGAGGAGGACTTGGTCGACCTGGCACCGCCTGCCGAGGAGGAGGCCGAGGCGGGCAAGTTCTGGGCAGACTTCATCCGGGACACCGCGCCGGTCTTCAGGCGCCCCACGATCGAGCAGCTCGAGGGCTTCATCCTGCCGACATGGGAGGCACTCCTCGAGGGCGCCCGGTACTGCCACGACCAGCTCCTTGCCATCATCGATCGGCATCGGCCCGACGTCATCGTCGAGGACAACGTCTGTGCCTTCCCCGCTCTGCTCACTGCAGGCGTGCCCTACGTGCGCATCGTCTCCTGCAACCCGCTCGAGATCCCGGATCCATCGCTGCCGCCGAAGTTCTCCGGCTACCCGGCGGCTGACGACGAGGGCTGGGCGGCCTTTCGCGCCGAGTACGACCGGGTTCATCGTGACACCTGGGCGGGTTTCAACGAATGGGTCATCGAGTGTGGAGCTCCTCCGCTCGCGGACCTCGAGTTCGTCCACGAGTCGACCGACCTGAACCTCTACGTCTATCCCGAGGTCGCCGACTACGAGCGGCGTCGACCACTCCCGGCGACCTGGCACCGGCTCGACTCATCGGTACGCGAGGTCGACGCGGAAGCCGACCTCCCGGACTGGCTCGTGCATCGAACAGACGACCGGGCCATCGTCTACCTGTCCCTCGGTTCGCTCGGCTCCGCCGACGTCGAGCTGATGCAGCGCCTCGTCAGGGTGCTGGCGGAGACGCGGCAACGCTACGTGGTCAGCAAGGGACCCCTTGCAGACGAGTACGAGCTCGCCGACAACATGTGGGGAGCGGCGCAGGTGCCCCAGACGAAGGTGCTCCCGCTCGTCGACCTCGCCATCACGCACGGCGGCAACAACACCACGACCGAGTGCTTCCACTTCGGCGTGCCCCAGGTGTCGCTGCCGCTCTTCTGGGACCAGTACGACAACGCCGAGCGCGTAGAGGAGACCGGTCTCGGCCGGCGGCTCCCCACCTACGAGTTCGAAGACGACGAGCTGCGTGAGGCGATCGACCAGCTGCTGTCGGCCGATTGGCCGAGGGCGCGGCTCACCAGTATCGGCGACGAGATCCGCCGCCGGGACGGCGTGCACCTCGCGGCCTCGCTCGTCGCGGGGCAGGCCCGCATCTGAGGTCGGCGCCGCCTCCGTACCCTCTACGATCCGGGTCGTGAGCGTCGTCAAGATCAATGCCATCACGGTGCCCGAGGAGGGGGGTGACGAGCTGGCGCGGCGGTTCGCGGCGCGGGCCGGGGCGGTGGACGGGCAGGACGGGTTCGAGGGTTTCGAGCTGTTGAGACCGACAGACGGCAGGACGCAGTGGCTCGTCGTGACTCGGTGGCGTGACGAGGGCTCCTTCAACGCCTGGGTGTCGTCTCCCGCCTTCGCGCACGGCCACGCCGGCGCGGCGGCACCGAGTCCCCACAGCCCGCACGGCGGTCCGCTCGCCGTGCACTCGGAGCTGTGGTCCTACGAGGTCGCGAACGCCTGAGCGGGTCGCCGCTGCCCCTTTGCTCAGGTCACCTTGAAGCGCACGACCGCCACACCGGTGCCGGACGAGACCTTGGTGTGCTGGCCGAGAACTTTGATGGTGAGGACGTGCAGAGCGTCCGAGAGGCCCTTCACCGTCCGGACGACGTTCGCCTTCACCGAGGCGGCGCCGTTGTTCACGGTGGCCACGAGGTGGCCGTCGAGGTAGATCGCCGCCTTGCCCATGGTCGGCCCGACGACGGTGTACCACGCGACCGCAGTGCCCCGGAAGTGGAACGAGTACGTGGCACCCGCCTCCTTGTCCAGCACGTACGTCGCCGGCGAGCCCTTGTGCAGCGACCACAGCTGGATGACGCTCGCGTTCGACTGGTCCGTCACCTTCGTGCCGACTGCGAAGGCGTCCACCGACACCTGGTCGCCCGTTGCCGCCTTGGCACCCTTCTCGCCGAGGACGACCACGCGGATCGTGTGCGGCCCTTTCGCAAGGCCGGTGAACGTCTGCGCCACCTTGTACTTGAAGGACGAAGAGTAGGAGTTGACGGTCCGCTTGAGCGCGCCGTCGATGTAGACCGCGGCCTTGCCCTGGTTCGGACCCTCGACGGTCCGCCACGTCACGGACGTGCCTGTGAACGAGTAGCTCATCGCCGCTCCCGCCACGTCGTCCTCCGCGTACGACCCGTCGATGGCAGCCGCAGCCTTCACCACGGACCACTTCGCGGTGGTGCCGGGCGCGCCGGGCAACACCTGCAGCGTTCCCCGGAACGCCAGGGTCGCCGAGGCGAGCACGTTGCCGGCCTGGTCGGCGATCTCGGGCGTGGCGCCACTCGGGTCGAGCATGACCTCGTAGTGCTGGCCGGATATGAGCGCGCTGGTCGGCTGGAGCGACACCGAGGTGTAGAAGTCGGTCGCCTGGCATGGCCCGGCCGTGCCGGATGCCGGCGTGCAGGACATCCTCGCCGACACCGCCACAGGTGCGCCAGAAGGCGGGACGACGTCGAGGAGCACGGTCGAGGAGCTGACATGGTCCACCGGCTTGGAGAACGCGACGACGACCGGGCTCGTGAGGCTTGCGAGCGCGCCCAGGGATGCCGTCGGCGGCAGGGTGTCCACGGTCCAGGTGTAGCTCACGACCGCAGACCCGATGCCGGCCTGGTTGAACGCCTGCACGGCAAAGGTGTGCGTCCCGTCGGTGAGGCTCGGCAACGTGATCGACGCAGGGCAGTCGAGGCTCACGATGACCGTGTCGAGGGCGCAGGAGAAGGTTGACCCGGGCTCGTCGGAGATGTACGCGAAGGTTGCCGCGCTCGAACCGGAGATCGAGGGCGGGGTCTCGGTCAGGGTCACGACCGGGGGCGTCGTCGCCGAGGAGGTCCCGAGGCCGCGGGTGTTCACGAGGTCGACGGTCTGGTTCGAGGCAAGCGCGCTGGCACCGCCGGAGGCTTCGACAACGCCGGTGACGATGAATGCACCGGGAGGCACGAAACTGCCGAGAGTGAACGAGAGGCCCGAGATCATGGCTGTGCCTGCGGACCCGGAGCTGGCCGCCGTCACCGGGAAGCTCGCGACGGTCTGCGGTGGTGCGGTGATCGTGCCGGACGGCGTCGGCACGAGGATCGTCGAGCTGTTGACGGTTGCGGGGCCGAGCGTGAGGCCACCCGTGGTGGTCACCGTGGGCACCTCTGCGAACGTGGTCCTGTAGGCCGCGATCTGGCTTGCGTACGGGCTGACGAGGACGAGTGAGGCGCCGACCGGGGTGGACCCGGCGGAGGTCTCGGTGTAGGTGATGCTCGCGCCGTCGAACGGCGGCGTGCCCGTGGACGGGATCGTGACCGGCGCTGCGAAGGATCCCGGCGCAGTGGTGCTCGCGATCACGGCATTGGTGACCTGAGCGGCAGTGACGGCGCTACCGGCCTCGCCGGCCACGGCTACCTCGACCGGGGCGCCCGCGACGGCCGAGCTGGCGACGTCGTAGAGGATCGGTCCCACGACGATGGTCGAGGCCGCCAGGTTGCCGGTCGCCACCGTCCAGCTGACGCTCGTGTCACCCGTGCCGAGGCTGGCGGTGGCGTTGTCGAGCACGAGGTCTCCCGTCGTCACGGTCGCGACGGGCAGGGTCGTGGCATTGAAGGTCACCCCGGGTGTCGAGAGCGAGAACGTGATGGTGTCGTTGTGGACGAGCGACCCGGCGGTGACGGCCATGCTGATGTTGCCTGCGGTCTGGCCGGTCTCGCCGGCGGCGAGGGTCGGGGCGCCGGCCGAGGTCGTGGTGGTGGTGCCGCCGACGTTCGCGATCGTGACTCGGCCCGGCACGATGAGGGCGGTGCCGACGTCCGGCCCGGCGGTGACGGCGGCCGAGAGCGTGACGGGGCCGAGCGGCGCCTCGGCCGTGTCGAGGACGATGTTCGAGATCGTGATCGACGAGGCCGAGCCCTGTGAGGGGTCGCCGGCGATGACGTCGACCTCGAAGCCGGTGTCGTTCACCTGAACGCTGCTGCCGTTGAGACCTGTCACGCCGACGGTCATCGAGCCTCCGGCGGCGTACGGCGTGGCCGCGAGGCCGATCGTGTTGGCGCTGCCGGTCGCGTCCCTCAGGTTGAGCGTGATGACGTCTCCGGCGTGGAAGTAGCTCTTCACGGGCTCGGTGATCGTCACGATGCCTGCATCCTGGACGTTCGCCGTCGGCAGGATCGTCGGCGTGCTCTGGGCGGCGTAGGTCGCCTTCGTCGCGGAGCTGCTGATCACGTTGGCGTCACTCACTGTCGCTGGCGAGGTGAACACCGGTCCGGAGACCGTCACGATGTCGCTGCCGAGGGCTGCTCCGGAGTCGGCCGAAGCTGTCAGGCCGGACAGCGTGAGAACGCCCGGAAAGGTGCTCGACGCGCTGGAGCCGGTGATCGTCACCAGCATCTCGTCGTCGAGCGAGCCGCTGCTGCTGGAGAGCGCCACGCTCGCAGCCAGGCCATTCGTACCGCTGGCGGTCCCAGGCGCAGTGAAGTGCAGCGTGGCGGCGCTCGAGGAATCCGAGAATCGGAACGTCAGCACGCTCCCGAGCTGCAGCTGGCCCGGAAGGCTCTCGGTGACCGAGATGTCCCCGAGCGGCGCGGTGCTGCCAGCCACGATCGGGAACACAGCGGCGGCTGCCACGCTCGGCGGCGCCGCACTGGTCGTCGCCCCGGCCGGCATTGCCGCTAGCCCGAGGAATGCGAGCGAGGCTGCGAACGCTCCCGCAGCCAGCCGGGTCGTCCGGTGCTTCATGTGCCTGCCCCCATCTCTGCCGCGACAGCACTTCGCGGGTCACCATGTCGATGGCGCAGGCGTGCCCCGGCGTTACGCGCTTTCGGGCAACAAGGGGGAAGCGCTGCTTACCTCGCGTTCACGAGCCGGATGAAGCACCATAGGCTCAGGCTATGACTGACAGGCCGATGCCAGGATCGTCCGCATCGTCAGGGCCGATCATGATCACCCGGATGACCGTGGACCCGCAGAGGTCGAACGATTTTGCCGTGCGTTTCGTCGCCGAGCTCGATCCGCCGCCCTCGAGAGAGGAGCAGTCCCGCGTGGGCGACGAGATCTCCCACCGGGTCAAGGTGTGCGGGTGGAGCTCCTCGCCCGGCCAGTTCGCCGTTCACGTGGAGGCCGACCGGGACGATCTCGAGGTCGTGGCGAAGGAGGTGCTCGCCGCGGTGGACCGCCACGTCGACCGCCACGCGCCGAACGGCCGGACGACGCGGCAGCGCCGCTTCGCCAAGGATCAGGCGGTGCTCGATCAAGTGATGAGCGAGTACCTCGGAGCTTCGTGAGGCCGTCAGAGCTGTGAGCACCGGTTGGAACGTCTACACGTGCGAAGGATGCGCAAGGCCTTCGTAAACGACCGTGGCGACCGCTACCAGGCAGCTGCGACTCGCTCCGCCTCGGCGCGCCTGTAGCTGACAGCAGTCTGATGGGCGGCCTAGCCTTGGGTCGATGCACCTGCTCGCAGCGACATCGACCGGCTCGGGGAACACAACGGCACTCGTGGTCGACGTCATCCTGGCGGTGCTCTTCGCCTACTTCGGCTACCGGTCCTCGGAGAAGTTCAGGAGGCAGTGGGGCCGCACGCCGTGGGGCTGGCCGTCTGCCCTCTGGGGGGTCGTCTGCTTCATCTCGATCCTGCTCGGTGTCATCCTGCTGTTCTTCGCCCGCAGGGGTACCCGGCGCCGCATCCAGCAGTCGGGGGCATTCGGGAACCAGTACGGCGGCTACCCCGGGGGTGCCCCTCCGGGCATGCCGCCGCCGTATCAGGGGCCGACCCAAGGCCAGGGGAACTACGGCCAGGGGAACTACGGCCAGGGGAACTACGGCCAGGGGAACTACGGCCAGCCCAGCTACGAGCAGCCGGGCCCCGCGCAGCCGGAGCAGACGCCGTGGGGCTCAGCCCCTCCGCCCGCATCGCCGCCGCCGCAGGCGCCGGGCTCCGTGCAACCGAACTGGTATCCCGATCCTTCCGGCAAGCACCAGTACCGCTACTACGACGGATCCCGTTGGACCGACGACGTCTCCGACAACGGCGTCGCGCTGAAGGACCCCTTGCCGAGTTGAGCGCCCGGTGCCGAGGGAGCAAGGCCGTTCGGCCCTAGCCCCGGCCTCTTCTCGGATCCATGCTCGAGAGAGAGCGGATCGTCTGATCGAGCGACCGGGAAAGGAGGTTCGACATGGAGCTCCACGAGTCGTTCGCGTACAACGCCCCGATCGGTTCCGTGATCGCCATGCTCGAGGACCGCGACGCCACCGTCGCTAAGTACGAGTCCATGGGACATCACGAGGTCGAGGTCCTCGACCTCGAGCGGCGTCGTGGCAGGTTGTGGATCATCTCGACGAGGGTGGTGGACGTCGAATTGCCGAGCTTCGCCAAGCGTGTCCTGAGACCGACGAACACGATGTTGCAGACCGACGAGTGGGAGCGAGGGGCCGACGGTTCTTGGGCCGGCACGTTCGACGTCGAGGTGAAGGGCGCACCTGTGCACATCTACGGTGCGATGTCGCTCCACCCTCATGGACGTGAGACCACGCATGACGTCTCCGTCCACGTCGACGTGAAGATCCCGCTCATCGGGAGCCGCGTGGCTGCCTGGGCGGCCCAGGGGGACGTCCGCCGGAGCGTCGAGGGGGAGTTCGCCTTCAACAGCGCCTGGCTCGGCACCCACGCGGTCGCCGTCTAGTCCGTAGCCGGCATCGGGGCGCTGCCTGTGCTAACCGACGACCGCCTTGTCGGTGATCTCGAGCGCTCGGTCGATCACCTCGAAACCCTCCGCCAGCTCCTCCTCGCTGATCGTGAGCGGCGGGTTCGTCATGAGCTGGTTCCAGTGCACGAACACGAACATTCCGTTGTCGAGCAGGAATCGTGACAAGGCACCCATCTCCGGGCTCGTCGTGTTGAACCCGGCCATGGGCTCGCCGGTGGAGCGGTTGCGGACGAGCTCGAGGCAGCCGAAGAGGCCGATGTTCCGGTGCGACAGAACCGACGGGTGCCGGTCGGCGAGGCGCTCGTGGTGCCGGCGCATGACTTCTCCGAGCTTTGCCGACCGCTCGATGAGCCCGTCCTCCTCGTAGACCTGGATCGTTGCAAGAGCTGCGGCGAGCGCGACTGGGTGCGAGTTGTAGGTGAGGCCGCCCTGGAACGAGTGCTCGTCGAACCAAGCGGCGACTCCCGGCCGGAGCCCGACCGCACCGAGCGGCAGGTAGCTCGACGTCAGCCCCTTTGCGCACGTGATGAGATCGGGCACGACGCTCCAGTGCTCGACGGCGAACCAGCGCCCCGTGCGCCCGAACCCGCTCATCACCTCGTCCGCGATCATGAAAATGCCGTGGCGGTCGCACAGCTCACGCACCCCTTGCAGGTATCCGTCCGGGGGGATCAGGATCCCGTTCGTTCCGGTGACCGGCTCGAGGATGTATGCGGCGATCGTCGAGGGACCCTCGAGCTCGATCGTCTCCTCGAGCGCGGCGAGTGCCACCTCGGCGGAGTCCTCATCCCGCATCGTCCCGTGGTACCAGTCGAGGACGTGTACGACGCCGGGGATGCCCGGCTCGTTCGCCCATCGGCGGGGGTCGCCGGTGAGGCTGATCGCTCCGGCGGTGGCGCCGTGGTAGGAGCGGTAGCGGGCGAGGACCTTGTGACGGCCGGTCACTGCCTTCGCGATGCGGATGGCGTTCTCGTTCGCCTCGGCCCCGCCGAGCGTGAAGAAGCTCTTCTCGATGTCCCCTGGGAAGAGCTCCGCCAGCTTGTGCCCGAGGCGCGCCCGTACCTCTGTAGCCATCACGGCCGAGTTGACATACGCGACCTGCGCCGCCTGCCGGGCGATGGCGTCCACGATCCGCCGGTCACCGTGGCCGACGTTGACGCTCATGAGCTGGGAATTGAAGTCCAGGTAGCGCTTGCCGTCAGGATCGTAGAAGTAAACGCCCTCCGCTCTCGCGACAGGGATTGGCGCGATCCGGTTCTGCACCGCCCAGTCGAACAGGGTGTAGCGGCGTGACCAGTCGACGATCTGGTCGGCGCTCATCGGCTCAGGTGTCGTCGTGTCGTCCATCGTTCGTGCCTCCGTCGAGGGTCAACATGCTCGCTCCGCCCAGCATGTCACGAGCACGCCGATCGCTCAGCCCCAGGTCCCGAAGGATGTGGAGTCAGCGAGGAATTCCTCCACCGTCACCGGCGGCAGCGTGTCGTAGTCGAACTCGAAGTCCGAGCAGGCGAGCTGGATCAGGGTGCCGCCTGTGACCTTCGGATGGAGGAACATCTCCTGCCAGTGCGGATGGCCGAGGAAGACTCCGAAGGGCTCGATGCCTGTCGCTCGCACGCGCTCGAGCGCGACCTGCATGTCGGGGACCTTGTAGGTGAGGTGATGGAGCCCGCCGTCAGGGTGCTTCGCAAAGAAGCTCCGCAAGAAGCCCGAGCCCTCCAGCTCCTCGATCAGCTCCACCCTCCCGCCTCCACCGTAGATGAGCTGGATCGCGCGGAACCCGGTCATCGGGTTCTCCCCGCCGCCGGCGAAACGCCCGCCGAGCAGGTCCCGGAACACCGGCAACGAGCTCGCGATGGAGCGAGTGGCATGCGCCACGTGGTCGAAGGTGGCATCGAGGCCGTCGATTCCGAACATGCCCAGTGATTAGCACGAAGTCCGCATTCGGTGCGGGAGCCGCGACGGCGCGATGATCCTCTCGTCAGAGGAGGACGAGATGCTGCCCGACTACGCGGAATTCGACCAGGCGATCGGCCTCGACTGGTACTCCCTCGACCCGAACCTCCGCCTTCTGCTCGACAAGACCCTGCCCGAGCCCGAAGACCGAGACCTCGCAGAGAAGGTCGTCTCGGAGTACGGGAGCCTCGTCGGCACACGCATCGCTCCCCGCGCCGAGGTCACGGACAGGCACGGCCCGGTCCTCGAGCGTTACAACGCCTGGGGCGAGGACGTCGGTACGGTCGTGCACCACGAGACGTGGCTCGAGAACAAGGCCGATCTCGTCCGGGCAGGCTTTGCCGGCGGGATGCCGGCGCACGCCGGCCGGCCCGTTCCGGCGGTGGTCACCGCCGCCGTCTCCTACCTCGTGTCGCAGGCGGAGACGGCGGTCTACTGCGCCCTCGGCATGACCAGTGGCGCGGCCGACATCGTCGAGCGGTACGCACCGGACGACGTCCGCGCCGATCTCGTGCGCAAGCTCACCTCCCTCGACCCGGATGACTCCTGGGAGGGCGGGATGTTCCTCACCGAGCGCCAGGGCGGGAGCGACGTCGGCGCCAACACGACCCGCGCCATGCAGGACGGATCCGAATGGCGCTTGTTCGGTGACAAGCACTTCTGCTCGAACGTCGATGCCGACGTCTTCATCGTGCTGGCGAGGCCGGACGGAGCCCCGCCGGGAAGCCGTGGCCTGGCGACGTTCATCGTGCCCCGCCACCTCGACGACGGCTCCCCGAACGGCTTTCGCATCAAGAGGCTCAAGCCCAAGCTCGGCACCGTCGGCGTGCCGACCGGTGAGGTCACGCTCGAAGGGGCGAAGGCGTGGCTCGCCGGGAGCGTGCCTCCTTCGGACGGCACGGCTCCGCCACTCGATGCGGCCCGTGACGGCAAGGGCATCAACCGGATGATGGAGATGGTGAACGGGAGCCGGTTCGGTGTGGCATTGATGAGCCTCGGGATCCATCGCCGGTCATGGCTCGACGCCGTCATCTACGCAGCCCATCGGGAGCAGTTCGGGAAGCGGATCGATGCCTACCCGCTCGTTCGCGAGACGCTCGTCGACCTCCTCGTCGACCTCGAGGCGGGGCTCACCCTCTCCTTCGAGTGCGCCGCAGCCACGCGTGGCTCCGAGTCGCCCGAGGAAGGTGCCCTCCTTCGACGGATCGCCATCCCTCTGTCCAAGATCCGCTCCTGTCGCGTCGGTCTCGAGGACACCATCCAGGCACTCGAGATCTTCGGCGGGAACGGCTACATGAACGACTGGCCGATCGCGCGGCAGCTGCGCGACGCCCAGTGCCACACGATCTGGGAGGGGACCGAGAACATCTGCGCTATCGACGTGCGCCGTGCGATGCGGTCGTCCGGTGCGGAGCAGGCGGTGCTCCGCCGGATCGACCGGGCGCTCGAGGCAAGCGCATCCGCCAACGGCGTGCTCGCGGCGCCGATCGGCACGGTCCGCGCCTGCAGGGACGAGCTCGTCGAGGCCGTCGCGTACCTGCAATCCGTTCCCGAGGACCTGGCGCTCCTCCAGTTGCGCCGCTTCTCCTACCTCATGGCGGACACGCTCGAAGGAGCGTTGCTGTGCGAGGAGGCTGCATGGCAGCTCGAGAACGAGGGCAATGCCCGGAAGGCGGTAGTGGCGAGGCGTTTCTGCTCGAGGCGGCTCGAGGCGAGACCGGTTCGTGGCATCACGGACCCGGACCGCACTGTCATCGACCTGTTCGAACCGATTGTCCGGTACGGGCAGATCGAGAGCACCGACCTGCTGGCGGCCGCCGGACGGCAGTAACTCTCTACAGCCCCGAGGGCGCGCTCACCGCCGAAACAGCGGGCTCGTTCCCGTCCTCTGGCATGGGCTCTTGCAGCGGGACGTGGCAGGCGGCGTAGTGACCGGGGTGGAACAGCCGCAACGGCGGCTCTACCTCGGCACACACGTCCTGAGCGGCGGGGCACCTCGTCCGGAACCGACAGCCCGAGGGCGGATCGACCGGGCTCGGCAGCTCGCCCCGGATCCCGATCTCCGACTTCGCCCTCTCCCGGGACGGGTCCGGCTCGGGCACGGTCGCGATCAGTCCGGCCGTGTAGTGGTGCACGGCATGGTGGTAGATGTCGTCGCCGGAGCCCATCTCGACGAGCTTGCCCAGGTACATGACCCCGATCCGGTCGGACAGGTACTTCACGACGGCGAGGTCGTGGGAGATCACGACATAGGTGAGGCCGTGGGTCTGCTGGAGCCGCTTCATGAGGTTGAGGACCTGTGATCGGATCGAGACGTCGAGCGCGCTCACCGGCTCGTCCGCCACGATCACCTGCGGGTTGAGCGTCAGCGCACGGGCGAGTCCGATCCGCTGGCGCTGACCTCCCGAGAACTCGTGCGGGAAGCGCTCGACCGCGTTCATGGGCAGTCCGACCTCGCTGAGCAGCTCGGCGATCACTTCCTCCTGCTGTTTGTGCGTGCCGATGCCCTGCACCTGCATCGGCTCGCGCAGCACGGCACCGACCCGCATCCGCGGATCGAGTGAGGCGATCGGGTCCTGGAACATCATCTGCAGGTCGCGGCGGAATCGTCGAAGCTCACGTTCGCCGAGCTTGGTGATGTCGGTCCCGCGCAGCGTGACGTTGCCTGAGTCGGCCTTCTCGAGACCGACGATGACCTTGCCGAGCGTCGTCTTGCCGCAACCTGATTCGCCCACCAACCCGAACGTCTCGGCCCGACCGACGGTGAAGCTCACGTCGCTAACCGCCTTCACGGATGCGACCCGGCGCTGGAGGATCCCTGCAGTCACCGGGTACTCCCGGACGACCTGGTCGATCATGAGGAGGTTGGCGTCGTCGGCACCAGCCTCCCACTGGCGCTCGGGCACGATGGCGGCAGGCGCGAGCGGAGCGGGGGCCGCGCCGCCGCCAACGCTCGTTGCGGTCACCCCGGTGCCGGAACCGTTCGCGTCTGCGGCCGTGGGGCTCGCCACGACCACCCGGGCGATCGGGCCGTCGACGGGATGCCAGCAGCTGAACCAATGATCGGTGCTGGCCGGCTCGAGGGCCGGCTCCACCTCGCGGCACTGGTCGGTCGCCCGCGTGCAACGCGGCGCGAAACGGCATCCCTTCGGCGGCTCCGTCAGGTCCGGTGGGATGCCGGGGATGCTGAAGAGTCGCTCGTGGCGCTCCTGGGTGAGGAGCGGTATCGATCCGAGCAGAGCCTGCGTGTAGGGATGGTGCATGCGTGCGAAGAGCTCCTTCGTCGGAGCGGTCTCGACCATGCGGCCGGCGTACATGACGTTGACGCGGTCGGCGCGACCAGCCACGACGCCCATGTCGTGGGTGACGAGGAGCACTGCCATCCCGAGGCGCTCCTTCAGGTCGTCGAGCAGGCCGAGGATCTGCGCCTGGATGGTGACGTCGAGCGCCGTGGTCGGCTCGTCGGCGATGAGCAGCTTCGGGTCGCAGCTGAGGGCGATGGCGATCATCACGCGCTGGCGCTGACCGCCCGAGAGCTGATGCGGGTAGTTCGCGAGGCGCTCGCGCGGGCGCGGGAAGCCGACGATGCCGAGCACCTCGGCGGCGCGTTCGGTGGCGACCTTCCTCGTCACGCTGCGGTGCCGCCGGACCTGCTCCGCGATCTGCTTGCCGATCGTCATCGTCGGGTTGAGCGACGTGAGCGAGTCCTGGAAGATCATCGCCACGTCGTTGCCCCGGACGTCGCGCATCTCCCGCTCCGAGAGCTTCACGACATCGACGCCGTCGACCGTGATGGAGCCCTCCACGATGTGGCCACCGTTCGGGAGCAGCCGCATGATCGAGAGGCCTGTCATCGACTTGCCGCAGCCGGACTCACCGACGAGGCCGAGCGTCTCGCCAGGCTCGATCGTGAGGCTGATGTCGCCGACGGCTTGTACGACGGACTTGCGAAGCTGGATGTGGGTGGACAGGTGGTCGATGTCGAGGACAGGCGGCAACGTCAGAGCTCCCTCGCGTCGATCCGGTGCCTCAACGCCGCCGGAGGCGGACGTCGACGGTGTCGCGAAGGGCGTCGCCGATGAAGTTGAACGCCATGACGACGAGCACCAGGCAGATCCCGACCGGATACACCACCCACCAGTATCCGTCGGACAGGTAGTTGAGGGCGTTCGACAGCATGTCGCCCCAGCTCACGTTCGGGTAGTTGAGGCCGTATCCGAGGAACCCGAGCAGTGCGAGCAGGTTGATGGCGTCGGCGACCTGGAACGTGATGTTCACGATCACGACGCCGAGCGCGTTCGGGATCAGGTGCTTGTAGATGAGATGCCGCTTGTTCGCCCCCATGGTCCGAGACGCGAGCACGAAGTCGCGTACACGTAAGGAGAGGACCTCACCACGTACGAGCCGTGCCGATACGAGCCAGGAGAAGGCGCCGATGATGATCGACAGGCTGAGCACTGTGGCGCCGTTGTAGCGGTTGCTGATGATGAGGATGACGAACAGCAGGGGCAGCGAGAGCAGGATGTCGACGAACCGCATCAGGATCCCGTCGATGACCCCTCCGACCAGCCCCGCCACCGCGCCGACGAGCGTGCCGAGCACGGTTGCGATGGCGGACGACAGGAAGCCGATCTCGAGTGCCGCCTGGCCACCCTTCATGATCCGCCCGAGCTCGTCGAACCCGTAGCTGTCCGTTCCCAGCCAGTGTTGGCTGCTCGGCGCCTGGAAGGAGTTGAGGAGGTTCGTGTCGACCTGGTTGGTCCGGTAGATGAAGGGTCCGACGAAGCAGAACAGCACGAAGAAGATGACGATCCCGGATCCGACGACGGCGAGCTTGTTCTCGACGAAGGAGGAGAGGGCGAGCCGCCACCCGGCACGCGGACCCTGGACGTGACCCCCCTCGGGGATCGGCTCGGCTGGGCGTAGCTCTTCGGCGACCTCGCCGATCACGATCGACACGGCGACCTCCTCACGAGATCCTGATCCGTGGGTCGGCGACCGTCAACGCGACGTCCGCGATCAGGTTCCCGACGACCGTCGCGACGCCGCCGAGCAGGGTGAGCGCGATGACGGTGTTGAAGTCCTCGTTCCCGAGCTCGTTGATGAAGAGCAACCCGAGCCCGTGCGAGTTGAACAGGTTCTCGACGACCAGGTTGCCGCCGAGGAGGGCTGGGATCGAGAGGCCGATGAGGGTGATCATGGGAAGGCTGGCGTTCCTGAAGAGGTGGCGCCGCAGGACGCGGGCCTCCGACAGGCCTTTTGCCCGAGCGAGCCGGATGTAGTCCTGCGCGAGCGCATCGAGGCCGGACGAGCGCATGTACCTCGAGTAGGCGGCGACGGCCGTGAGGGTGAGCGTGAGGATCGGAAGGAAGTTGGCCCGGACGGCGGTGATGTACGGGATGATCTTCTCGCTCTGGCTCGCCTCGGACGGGAACAGGTGGAACGAGATCGCGAGGAACCCGATGAGCAGGAGGCCGAGAAAGTTCTGCGGCATCGAGTAGCAGGTGAAGGCAAAGGCGGTGATCGACTGGTCGGCGACCGAGTTCCGCTTCACGGCCTGGAAGATCCCGAGCGGGATGGCGATGAGGATGCTCAGCAGGAGCGAGATGCCCGACAGCCACATGCTGTGCGGAGCGTTCTCGATGATGAGCGAGTCGACGGTCTGGTTGCTCTTGTAGGAGAAACCGAGGTTCCCGTGCAAGAGCGCCCACATGTACTTGAGGAACTGGACCCAGACGGGCTGGTCGTAACCCGCCTGCTTGTTGAACGCGTTGACGGCAGCCTGGCTCGCGCGATCGCCGAGCACGGCTCGCCCCGGGGAGGGGGCGATGATGTGGACGGCGAGGAAGGTGATGAACGCGATGCCGAGGATGACGATGAGCGAGGTGACGAACCGTCGGATGAGATATGCGGTCATCTCGTCAAGGCTCCGTGGGGGACGAACCCAGCAGGAGGGATGCTAGGCCCGGGGTGGTGACCGCCGGGCTTCGCATCCCTCCTGCTGTGTCAGGGCTTAGCCCTTACTTCGTGTAGTACCAGTACTCGGGGCTGTACTGGTACTGCGAGGCGTCCTCGAAGGAGGCCGCGGGCCCGGAGAGCGACTTCTTCCAGGCGAAGATCAGGTCGGCGTTCGGCTGGAACAAGCCAGGCTGCAGCGAGGTGATCAGCCCTGCCTCGTGCTGCACGGCCGAGTTGCTGAGCGAGCTGACCGATGCCGTGATGGCCTTGTCGACCTGCGGGTTGCTGAAGCCGCCCTCGTCGAAGGAGCCAGTCGAGTTGAAGACCTCGTTCGTGGTCGGGTAGAGGCTGTTGGTGAAGCCACCGAAGTCCTCCATCGCCCACTGGTTGTCGTTCTTCGGGCTCGACGGGTCGGAGTAGTTCGAGATGATGTAGTTGAACGTCTTCGACACGAGGCTCATGGTGATCCCGACCTGCTTGGCGTTGGATGCCCACGCCTGGTCCTGCGCCTGGATCACGGCCGGCTGGTTCGAGTAGAAGAGGTTCCACGACAGCGGCGTTCCCGCCGGGATGCCGGCGCCGCACTCGTTCGAGCCGCTACCTGCCTTCTGGCACGTCGTCGTGCCGTTCGGCACGACCTTCCAGCCGTGCGACTGGAGCAGGGACTTCGCGGACGAGATGCTGAACGGATACGGGTTGGTGAGAGCGTTGCTCGGTGCGAACGGGCTCTTCGGGATCGCCGGGACGGGACCGTAGGCCTGGCCGGCGGCGCCGTCGAAGGCACCGGGCGACTGGATGACGGCCTGCTCGTCCTGCAGGTGAGCGAGCGCCTGGCGGATGTAGAGCTGGCCGATGATCTGAGCGAAGTGCCCCGTCTGGTCCTTGAAGTTGTAGTCGACGTACGACCACCCGAAGTCCGGGTAGCCCCACACGTTGTACCCGTCGGCCTTCAGCGTCGGGACCTGCTTCAGGTCCGTGAAGTCGACGAAGCCGACGTCGAGGTTGCCGGACCGGAGCTGGTTGAACTCCGCTTCGGTCGACGTGAACGGGACTTCCTGGAGGGTCGTGATGTGCGGCTTCACCGGCCCGGAGTAGTTCTCGTTCGCCACGAGCGTGTTGCCGTCATTCGACGGGTCGAACGACTTGATCTTGTAGGGACCGTCCACGGTCTGCCACAGCGGGTTGGACCCGTACGTCGAGAGGTCCTTCGACTGGGCGGCGAGGAACTTGTAGATCGCCTCGGCGTTGCTCAGCTGGCTCCACTTCGCCTGCGACATGACCGCACCGTTCGCGCTCGTCTTCGCCCAGGCGTGCGACGGGAGCGGGACGATGAGACCGAGCTGGTTCAGGAAGTCGAAGTTCTGGTTGTACGTCTTGTTGAGCGTCAAGATGAGCTTCGTCGGGCTCGGAGTGGAGATCTTCGTGATGAAGTCCGGGTAGAGGCCGGGGGTGTAGTTCCCGTAGTTCGCCGGGCTGATCTTCACAGCGGCCTTCGTCAACCAGATGTCGAAGGCCGCATCAGCCGAGGTGACCGGCTTGCCGTCGGACCACTTCCAGTTCGGGTTCAGCGTGATCGTGACGGTCTTGTTGTTGTTCGTGAACACCGGCGCCTTCGCGATGCTCTGCGAGAGGTCGATCGCGGGCTGGTCGCCCTTCGGGCCCCACCACATCGGGCGCCACATGTAGTTCTGGAACTGGTAGGCGGTGTAAACCGAGGAGTTGGCGGCCGGGGTCACCGGGAAGATCCAGTTCGGGCCGGCGCCGGGCGACTCGGCGATCGAGACGGTGCCGCCCATCTTCGGCGTGCCCTTCTGTGGCGGCAACTGGCCGTAGGCACCGGCCACCGTGGTGACGCCACCGTTGCTGGGGCCACCTCCTCCACTCTTGCCCGAGCCAGCGCTCGAGCCACAGGCGGCGAGGATGAGTGCGCCTCCTGCCACTACGACGGCGGCGCGTGCGCCCTTACTCAGTGCCCGCATGTGCGGCCCCCTCTCCGGGTCGTGAATGGGGATTGTCACGTAACCGTCATCTGGGCTACGCCGTTTCGTAAGATAACCCTTCCGGGACCCCCTGCCTAGGCGTAGGGCGTAATTTTTCCGAAGGATCCTGACTTTTCTGCTGAAAGTGCTGTTCGGCGTCACTTTTGTTGACGCGTCCCGTGGCTACGCGACCATCCCCGCGGCTGTGACACCCCCTCGGTATCGTCGTCACATGACTCCGCATGCTCCTCGCGAGCTCGGCGCGCTCGGTGCCGTCGATGCCGCCGCAGAGCCTGTCGTGTCGCTCGAGGCGCAGGCCGAGAGCCGGCGGCCGCGAGTTCGTCGTGCGACCGCCACCGCCCGCTTCGGGTCGTCGCGGCGGGAGAGCCACGACGCCACCGCGTTCTACGACCGGTTCGTCCACCCGGAAGTGTCTGCCGACACGGACATCGGTGCCTCCGATCGCCTCGACGTCATCTACCGGGGCGATTCCCGGGACATGCAGCGCGTCGCGTCCAAGTCGGTGGCACTGGTCGTGACCTCGCCCCCCTACTTCGCCGGCAAGGAGTACGAGGAGACCCTCGGGCACAACGGCGTCCCCGGCAGCTACTTCGAGTACCTCTCGTTGCTCGCCGCGGTGTTCGCGGAATGCAAGCGCGTGCTCGAGCCCGGGGGCCGGATCGCAGTCAACGTCGCGAACCTCGGGCGGCGCCCGTACCGGTCTCTCGCCGGTGACGTGACCACGATCCTCCAGGACCTCGGGCTCTTGATGCGCGGCGAGGTCGTCTGGTGGAAGGGACGGGCGGCCGGTGGCTCCTGTGCGTGGGGAACGTTCCAGCGGCCGGGCAACCCGGTGCTGCGCGACGTCACGGAGCGGGTCGTCATCGCGAGCAAGGGTCGATTCGAGCGCGCGCTCACGCCAAGCGAACGGCTCTCCCGTGGCCTTCCTTGTACACCGACGATCTCCCGCGACGAGTTCCTCGAGGCGACCACCGACCTGTGGGAGATCCCGCCGGAGAGCGCTCGGCGGGTGAACCATCCGGCGCCCTTCCCGGTCGAGCTGCCGCAGCGCCTCATAGGCCTGTTCACCTACGAGGGCGACGTCGTGCTCGACCCCTTCGTCGGCTCGGGCACGACCGGGGTGGCGGCCCTGCGTACCGGCCGTCATTACATCGGCTACGACTCCGACGGCGCCTACTGCGAGCTCGCCCGCGACCGCCTGAAGCGAGAAGCGACGCGGCTGGGGCGCATGCCGGCGGCTGAGGCGCAGTCCGGAGGGGGGCTGTTCGGGAAAGCCGTGCAGGACGGAGTGCTGGCCACGGAGGCAGCCAGGGCGCTCCTCGAAGAGGTGGGCTTCCGTGAGGTCCGCTCCGAGGTGCGGCTTCCGGGGACAGGCCTCGAGCTCTCGTTCACCGGACGGGACGTGACCGGTGCCACATGGGCCTTCGACGTGTCCGGTGCGTTCACGGCGACTCGAGGAGGATTGCGGAGGGCGGACGCTCTGTGGAAGGCGATCGGGAAAGCCGCCGTCCTCCATTCGGTGCGACCGGAGCTCCCGCTCGTGCTGTTGACGACGGACGCTCCGGTCCGCGGCACCACCGGTCATCGGGCGCTGTCGGCCGTCCTCGGAGTGGGCCGTCCCGTCTTCGACGTCGTCGAGCTGCTCGACCCGGCTCAGCGGGCGAGATTGCGCTCCTACGCTTCGGGCGGGCGCAGCGCTGCGGCTCCTGCCTGAGCCCAGCCTTGCCCTCCGATCGCACGTTCGTCACCGAGCTCGCCACCGCGCTCGGCACGACGGGAGGCGACCTCGAGATCGTGCTCTGGTCGCTCGAGCCCCCGCCGTCCTTCCAAAACCTCGCCCCGCCGCAATGGTCGAAGCTGCGTGACCTGTTCACGGGCGGGCAGTTCGAGGACGACTTCCGAGCAGGCTTCGGCAACGGAAGGGCCTTCCTCGAGGCACCGGAGGCGCTGTCAGGCCGCGTGCCGCGGCTCGTCGAGTGGACGGGTGGCCGGCGCCCTCCCGGCGACGAGGTGATCCCCGCCGACCTGAGGATCGACCACGTGTACCTCGTCAGCTGCAAGTACCTGTCGAAGATCCTCCACAACGTGAGTCCCGCCCGGCTCGTGGACGGCCTGCTCTCGACGACGGGGGTCGCCGACACGAGGGACTGGTTCGTTCGAGTCGCGCCCGGCGAGTATCAAGCGCTCTATTCAGCCTGCGTCGAGGCGGGTGCGGACGATGCCGGCGTCGGTCTCCCCATGTTCGCCATGACGCTGGCGGGCGACGAGAGGCGCCGCCTCGAGCAATTCCTCCAGCCCGGTTGGCCGGCCGCAGCCGAACCCTTCTACAAGGAGATGTGCGCCGTCGTGTCCGCCGAGACGGCCAAGGCATGGCAGTCGCGCCTCAGCGCGGACAACGCCGAGGCGATGCTCCGGCGCCTCCTGCGGATCGGGTCGGCACCCTATTTCATCCTCGGCGCGAGCAGCCGGGGCTCAATGCGGCTGCGGATCGGGACGCCGTGGGACTGGCGACAGCAGTACCGGCTGCTCGACTTCGGAGTCGAAGCGCAGGCCGGCGGGCAACCCCGTGTCGGTTGGGCAGCCGCCTACGAGGTCCGTGCCTCGGGCGAGGAGCGGATCGTGAGCGGGCACGTGGAGATCCGGTGGAGCCACGGTCGTTTCTCAGGGCCGCCGGAGGCGAAGGTGTACCTCGACACGCCGCACGAGGCCGTACCCGGCTACCACCCGCTCTGAGCGCCTGATGAGCGGCGCCGGCGTTCACGGGTGCACCGTTCGAGCCGCGAGAATCGGGCCGTGACACGGATCGGGCTCGTCCTCGGGGCAGGTGGCGTCGTCGGCCAGGCGTTCCACTCGGGCGTCCTCGCGGCGCTCGAAGAGGTCACGGGCTTCGACCCGCGCGATGCGAAGCACATCGTCGGCACGTCGGCCGGCTCGGTGGCGGCAGCGTCTCTTCGTGCCGGGGTGTCGGCGACCGACCTCTACGCCCGGGCGACGGGCCGTCCCCTCACGCCGGCGGGGCGGGCGCTGCTCGAAGGGGCGCCGCCTACTCCTCTCAGCCGATCAGTTGCCGCGCCGCCGGCGAGCACGCGCATCGGGCCTTCATCCCCCGAGCTGCTCGGCCGCGTCCTCTCGCGCCGACTCAGCGCTCGTGCCACGGCCCTCGCCGTCACCGCGCTCCTGCCGGAGGGTCGCCGCGACACGGCGGACTGGTTCCGAGGCTTCGACGCGTGGTTCGGCGAGGGAGGCTGGCCGGCGACGGGGGGCCGACACCTGTGGATCTGCGCCCTCGACCTGTCGAGCGGTCGCCGCGTGGTGTTCGGCCGGGACCCTTCTCCGACCGCATCGGTGTCGCAGGCGGTGCAGGCCTCCTGCGCCATCCCGGCGCTGTTCCGGCCGGTGCTCATCGATGGCCGCAGGTATGTCGACGGTGGGGTCCACTCCCCGACGAACGCCGACCTCCTCGCGGGCGAGCGACTCGACGCCATCGTCGTGAGCTCGCCGATGTCGGCTGCGCGCCTTCGCGGCGGGCCGGTCCTCTCGGTCGACAGGCTTCGCCTCGCCACTCGGCTTCCAGCGCGCCGCGCCCTGCTCCACGAGGTACGAGAGCTCGGCGCCTTCGGAGTCCCCGTTCTCGTCTTCGAGCCGACGACGGAGGTCCTCGACGAGATGGGGCTCCAGCCGATGGACTTCCGGCGGCGAGCGCCGGTGGCAGAAGCGGCCCTCTCCGCCGCCCGCGTCGTCATCGACGGTCCGGAGGGACGCGAGGTTGGCAGGCTGCTCCGCCGGAGCCGATCGAGCTGATCGGCCATTCAATTTCCTCTCCCGGCTGAGTACGATGCCG
Organism: Actinomycetes bacterium; assembly: GCA_021838945.1. Classification (GTDB taxonomy): domain Bacteria; phylum Actinomycetota; class Acidimicrobiia; order Acidimicrobiales; family Bog-793; genus JAKCCH01. The sequence continues at coordinate 10,354 of JAKCCH010000001.1, read as the reverse complement.
GCGTCGAAAGCGGCGTCGACGTGGAACGTCATTGGGGCACCGGGAGGTCACGATGGCAGAAGCCGTGTCAGTCCAGGGAAGTGGACAGGCAGGCACCGGGGCGGAGGAGTCTGAGCTCCAGGGCTTCGGATACAGGCAGGAGCTTCGCAGGACGCTGAGCTTCTTCTCGAACTTCGCACCTGAAGAGCGCGGCCGGCCCGATCGAGCCCGGCTCACCGGTCGTGGAGCCGGTTCTCGCCGACTCGCCGGCCGGAGCGGGGGCCGGGACCGCCCTCGCCATGGAGGTGCCGCCCGAGGGTCGGTGACAGCGCTCCCCACGAAGAGGGCAGCGGCCCGGAGCGCGGCTGCGCCCCGGAACAGAGGGCTTCGAACTGACGTCAGAGGATCGCAGAGGCCAGCTCGCGGTACTCGTCGAGCGGGAAGCCGCCGCTGTGGTCGCGTACCACCTGGATGCAGACGTGATCAGCGCCGGCGTCGAGGTGCTCTCGCAGCCGCGCCGCAACCGACTCGGGTGTGCCCCAGGGGATGAGGGCGTCCACCAGGCGGTCGCTACCGCTGCTTTGCAGGTCGTCGACGGCCCACCCGAGGTCGATCAAGTTGTTCGCGTAATTGGGCAGCCGCAAGTAGCCGGACGTGTAGGAACGAGCGGCTGCTCGTGCGGCCCCGGGATCCGCCTCGAGCACCACGGCCACCTCAGTGGCGATCACCGGATCCGGCCCGAGCACCTCCCGCGCTCGCAGCGTGTGCTCGACCGGTACGAAGTAGGGATGGGCGCCGATCGAGCGCTCGCCTGCCAGGCGGAGCATCTTCCGGCCGAGCGCTGCCAATATCCGGCGGCCGGCCGGGACGGGCACGGGTGCCGAGTCCAGCCCGTCGAGGAACTCTGACACCTTCTCGAGGGGCCTCTCGTAATGCCCGCCCTTCGCCTCGACGACCGGCGCGTGGCTCGCACCGATGCCGAGAAGGAACCGGTCTCCGAGCCCGGCGACCTCCTCGCCCACGCTGGTGGGCTCGTTCGGCCAAACCGACAGGATGCCCGAAGCGACGACCACCCGTTCGGTGGCATCGATCAGCTCTCTGAAGCGACGATGGAGGCCGGCGTCGAAGCCGCCGGACAGCCAGAACGAGCGATACCCGAGGCGCTCCATCTCGTAGGCGACTGCGGCGAGCGGCGTCGTCTCGCTCCGCCACGAGCCGCTCCACCAGATGCCGAAGCGCCCGAGCTGGATCCGACCGTTCTCCATCTCCATGTCAGAAGCGCTGCTCGACCAGCACCTCGGCGATCTGGATCGCATTGAGCGCCGCACCCTTGCGCAGGTTGTCCCCGACGACGAACAGGGAGAGCCCGCGGTCCTCGGGGACCGTCGGGTCACGCCGTATGCGACCGACGAGCGAGAGGTCCCCGCCGGCTGCGCCGAGCGGCGTCGGCATGTCCGACAGCGCCACCCCGGGGGCGGCGGCGAGCACAGCGACCGCGTCGTCGATGCCGACGGCACGTTCGAATTCGAGGTTCAGCGCCGCGCCGTGGCCCGTGAAGACGGGCACCCGCACGCACGTACAGGAGAGCTTGAGGTCAGCGAGCTCGAGGATCTTGCGGCACTCGTTGCGGTACTTCTGCTCCTCGGTCGTCTCGCCCGACCCGTCCTCCACGATCCGGCCGGCGACCGGCAGCACGTTGAAGGCGATCGGCCCGGGGAACACGGACGGCTCCGGATACTCGAGCGCGTCGCCGTCGAAGGTCAGCGCCGAGGCAGCAGAGCCGACCTTCTGCACCTGCTCGTCGAGCTCGGCCACGCCGGCGAGCCCGGCACCGGAGACGGCCTGGTAGGTCGCCACGACGGCGCGTCGGAGGCCGCCGAGGTCGTGCAGCGGCTTCAGCACCGGTATCGCCACCATCGTCGTGCAGTTGGGGTTGCCGACGATGCCCTTCGGGATCGAGCAGAGGGCGTGCGCGTTCGCTTCCGGCACGACGAGCGGCACGTCCGGGTCCATCCGCCAGGCGGAGGAGTTGTCCACGACGATGGCCCCGGCTGCCGCCACCTTCGGTGCGTACACCTTCGACGCAGGCGCTCCGCACGAGAACAACGCGATGTCGAGGCCGGTGAAGTCGGCCGTCTCCATGTCCTCGACGGCGACCTGGCCGTCGTTCCAAGGGAGGGATCGGCCGGCCGACCTCGCCGAGGCGAAGAAACGCACCTCCGAGCACGGGAACGCCCGCTCCGCGAGGAGGGCACGCATCACACCGCCGACCTGGCCGGTGGCGCCGAAGACGCCGACACGCACGCTCTTCATGAAGGAAGTCTACGAGTGAGCCGACCCCAGCTCGAACGCACGGTGGAGCACCTGGACCGCTCGTTCCGCCACCGCCGAGCGCACCATGCACGAGATGCGGATGGGGGAGGTCGAGATCATCTCGATGTTGATGCCCTCGGCGGCGAGCGTCTCGAACATCGTCGCCGTGACCCCCGGGTGCGTCTTCATGCCGGCACCGACGAGGGACACCATCGCGACGTCCTCGTCCGTCACGACCTCGGCGGCGCTGAGCTCCTCGAGCATCGACTCGGCGACCTGGCGGCTCGCAGCGACGTCGTCGAGCGGGACCGTGAAGGAGATGTCGGTCGTGCCGGCGTGAGAGATGTTCTGCACGATCATGTCGACGTTGATCGAGCGATCCGCCAGGTGCCGGAACAGGGACGCCGCGATGCCCGGCCGGTCGGCGACGCCGGCGAGGGTGATCTTCGCCTGGGACGTGTCGTGCGTCACGGCAGAGACGACGGGCTGTTCCATGGAGGGGTCCTCCTCGGTGATGACCGTGCCCGGCTCCCAGGTGAAGCTCGACCTGACGAGAAGCGGCACGTGGTGGTTGCGGGCGAATTCGACCGAGCGGAGCGCGAGCACCCGCCCTCCGGTGGCGGCGATCTCGAGCATCTCCTCGAAGGAGATCCGCGGGAGCTTGCGGGCGTCCGGCACGAGGCGGGGGTCGGCGGAGAAGACGCCTGAGACGTCGGTGTAGATCTCGCACCGGTCGGCCCCGAGGGCGGCCGCGAGGGCGACAGCCGTCGTGTCGGAGCCGCCCCGGCCGAGCGTCGTGATGTCGCGGGTCGACGAGACGCCCTGGAACCCGGCCACGACCGGCACCACCGCCTCGGCGAGCGCGGCGCGAAGGCGGTCCCCCTTCACCTCGAGGATCCGGGCCTTCGTGTGGATCGTGTCCGTGATGATCCCGGCCTGGCTCCCGGTGAACGATGCGGCGGCGACGCCGCGCTCGGCCAGCGCCATGCAGAGGAGGGCCATCGAGATCCGCTCCCCCGAGGTGAGCAGCATGTCGAGCTCACGTCCCGGGCGCGTCCTCGACACCTGCTCAGCGAGGTGGAGCAGGTCGTCCGTGGCCTTGCCCATGGCGCTCACCACCACCACGACGTCGTCGCCCGCGCGCCGCGTCCGGGCGATGTGATCGGCGACGGCGCGTATCCGATCGGCGTCCGCCACCGAGGTGCCGCCGAACTTCTGGACGACGAGGGTCACGGCCGCCAAAGCTAGTGGGCGGCACACTCGGGACCGGGTGCCCGCGACGAGCCCGGGGACGATTCCGGCATGGTTCGCGCCTCAGGTACTCTGTCGCGCCGTGCCCACAGAGAAACGAGCCCGACAGCGCGCGGCCCGCTACGAGAAGCAAGCCCAGCTACAGCGCCAGCGCAAACGGCGGCAGATGATGCGCCGTGCTGCCAGCCTCGTCATTCTCGCCGCGCTGATCGTCCTCGTCGTCGTCCTCGTCTCGACAGGTGGCTCGCCGAAGAAGAAGCTGGCGGGCAAGGGCACCACAACGACCAGCGGCCCGACGACGACGACGACCGCCCCCGGGACACCTCCGTCCGCCCCGCCCCAGACGGGAGGCACGTTGTCCGCCTGGGCCTGCCCGAAGACGAACGGGACGTCGCCGCACATCCTGCACTTCCCGAAGACACAGCCGCCTATGTGCATCGACCCCTCGAAGACCTACACCGCGACGCTGACGACGACCGAGGGCACGATCAGGTTCACCCTCGACACGAAGCACACGCCGGAGACCGCCAACAACTTCGTGGTGCTGTCGCTGTACCACTACTACGACGGCACCAGCATCGACCGCATCGACCCGAGCATCCAGATCGAGCAGACCGGCTCGCCGTCCACCCAGAACATCGCCGACCCCGGCCCCGGCTATACGATCAAAGACGAGGGATCGCACTACAAGTACCAGCCAGGTGATGTCGTGATGGCCCGGTCCAGTGCGCCGAACAGCGGCGCAGCCCAGTACTTCTTCGTCTACGGGACGAAGGCCTCGGTGCTCGACAGCCAGGGCACCTACGTCACGTTCGGCCACCTGACCGGCAACAGCCTCTCGGTCCTGCAGAAGATCGCCGCTCTCTACGAGCCATGCCCCGCGTCCGACACCACCTGCCTCGGTGGCGCACCGAAGTCCGTCGTCCTCATCCACAAGGTCACGATCACAGCGTCATAAGCCCGGTAGTCCTGCGAGAACGGAGTTCCCACCATGACCATCGAGTGCCCGGCAGCGGACGGCTCATCGGAGAAGCGCCAGAACTTCTCCCAGCCACCTCCGATGTGCATCGACCTCACCAAGCGCTACACCGCCGAGATGGTCACGACGAAGGGCACGATGTCCTTCTCACTCGATGCGCTCGGAGCGCCCCGGACGGCGAACAACTTCGTCTTCCTCGCCCGGTATCACTACTTCGAGGGGATCTTCTTCCACCGGGTGATCCCGAGCTTCGTGATCCAGGGGGGCGATCCGGAGGGGACAGGTGCGGGCGGTCCCGGGTACCGTTTCGAGGACGAGCTGCCGAAGGCGGGACGTTACGAGATCGGCTCGCTCGCCATGGCGAACGCCGGGCCGAACACGAACGGCAGCCAGTTCTTCGTCATATCCGGTCCCGACGGGGTCCGGCTTCCTCCGCAGTACTCGCTCTTCGGGCAGCTCGTGTCGGGCCGTGACGTCCTCGCTTCCATCGATGCCGTCGGCTCGTCATCCGGGCGGCCGAGCGAGCGCGTGGTGATCGAGTCGGTCACGATCAGCGAAGCCGACTGAGCGCCTCTCGGCTAGGCCGGCAGCGCCCCGAGCCCCACCACCTTGCCGTCGAGGTAGATCGTCACGTCCTTCGCGGCGGCACCGGCTGCGCGCCAGCTCCCGTCCCGCTCACGCAGGAGCGCCGTTCGTTCCGGGATGCCCGCCACCGCCACACCGACAGGCGCGAGCTCCAGCGTTCGCCAGAGCAGGTGGCTCCCTCCCGGATGGTGGTGCGGCGCCACCGCCAGCTGCTCGACGAGCCCGAGCCCGACCGTGAAGGCGCCTCCGCGTGGGTCGATCATCGGGTCGCACAGGACCATGGCACCGGCTGACGACCCCGCCACGACGGCGCCGCCGCGCCAGGCGGTGACGAGGGCGTCGAAGAGAGGCGACCCCTTCAGCACCGACCGGAGGTGCAGCGGAGACCCACCGGCCAGGTACACGAAGCGCGACTGGGCCACCACGAGCACGTTCTCCGCCTCGAGCGCATCGGTGTGGCGGAGGACCATGAGCGGCCGGACGCTCGCTCCGAGATGTGCGAACCACCGCTCTGCCCACGCCACGGCCTTGTCCGGTCGCTGGTAGGCGGCCGCGGTGGGGAGGACGAGCACCTCCGTCCCGCCGGAGCGCTCGAGCAGCTCGGCGTCGAACTCCGCCCCCTCGCTCCATTCGCCGCCGCCGACGAGCGCGAGCAGGCCGGTCGATGCCGAAGTCCCCTCCATCACGTACCCTCCGTCACGTACGCCGATCCCCGCCGGCCGACACCGGGCCGATCTTCGGGGGCGGAGCGAGGTACGTGGCCTTCGACGGGTCACTCGTGGCGCCGTCCGGCCATTCGAGCACCCAGGTGCCGCCCTTCGCGGCGTCCGGCCGCTCGCCGAGGTCGACGCCTCCACGGGCCAGGCACTCGAGCACACCCCACATGACGTCGCCGTGCGTGCAGGCGGCGATCGTCTCCTCGCGGGAGCCGATGCCGATCAAGCGGTAGGCGTCCTCGACGTCGGCGCCCTCGTCGAGCCAGTCCACGACCTCGATGCCGACCCCGAGCTTGGCTGCGAGCGGCTCCACGGTCTGCACGCAGCGGACGGCGGGGCTCGACAGCACGCGGACGGGAGCGTCGTCGGCCTCGGCTATCCGGAGCGCGATGTGCTCGGCCTGGCTCCGCCCGGCGGGCGTCAGCGGGCGGTCGCGGTCCGGCCCCGGGAACTTGTACCGATCGCCTGCCTTGGCGTGCCGCACGAGGTAGGCGCGAGGCATGGCCTCTAACTTGCCACGCCCGAGACACCGACGGCGTGACCGATCCCGTACGTCACGCCCCCTGCAACGGCACAGATGAGGAGCTGCCTGATGGCGGACCACCACCAGTTCCTTCCTGTGAACACCGAAAGGAGGCCGCCGACGACGAGCGCCGCGACGGCAGTCGCGACCACGGCGGCGATCACGGCGGTGCCGCCTGACCCGGTGAGGAACGGCACGAGCGGCACGATCGCACCGACCGAGAACGTCGCGAACGACGACGCTGCAGCCGCGATCGGCTGTCCGAGCGAGTCCGGGTTCACGCCGAGCTCCTCGCGCGCGTGGGTCTCGAGCGCGAGCTTCGGGTCGGCCATCATCTCGTCGGCGAGGCGGCTCGCGAGCTCGGCGGGGATGCCGCGGCTCTCGTAGAGGTGGACGAGCTCCCGGTGCTCGCTCTTCGGGTGCCGCTCGATCTCGCGGCGCTCGATCTCGATCTCGCGGAGGAACAGCTCCTTCTGGGCGCGCATGGAGATGTACTCGCCTGCGGCCATGGAGAAGGCGCCACCGAGCAGCCCCGCCAAGCCCGCCAGGCGGATGACGGCGTTGGAGGGGTTGGCACCGGCGAGGCCGAGGATGAGTGAGACGTTCGAGACGAGACCGTCGCTCACGCCGAAGACGGCTGCCCTGGCGCTGCCGCCCTGGATGTCCCGGTGGTGGTGTTCGAACTGGCTCCGGCGGGCGGCATCTGCCCGACCGCTCTCCCGGGCCGCAGTGCGGGCGGTCTTCGTCTGCGCCATGACCAATGGTCTACCTTGCCGGGCGCCCCGAGTGCTCAGCGTGGCGGCGGAGCGGTCGTTGATGCCGGGCGGCGGCACCGGACCCGTACACTGACCGCAACTTATGAACACCACCACGGCACGCGAGCAGCTCCGCGACGTCGTGCTGGCGAGGGGCTACGAGCGGCGCGAGCAGGCGTTCGCCCTGTCGTCGGGTGGTACGAGCCACGACTACGTCGACCTCCGGCGCGCTGTCGGCAGGGGACCGGACCTCGAGCTCGCCGCCCGTTCGGTCGCGGCGTCCCTGGCTGCAGCGGGCATCGAGTTCGACGCCATCGGCGGCATGACCATGGGAGCCGACCCGGTTGCCCACGCCGTCGCCATGCTCACCGGTAGCTCCTGGTACTCCGTGCGCAAGGCGGAGAAGGAGCACGGGACAGGCCGGCGGATCGAGGGCGTGGAGGTGGCCGCTGGCACGAAGGCGGTGGTGTTCGAGGACACGGTGTCGACCGGGCGGTCGCTGCTCGAGGCGCTCTGTGTCGTCGAGTCGACGGGTGCCCGGGTGGTCGCCCTCTGCACGATGCTCGATCGCGGCGAGGGACTGGCGGCGAAGCTCGAGGAGCGCGGGATCGACGTCCCGTTCGTGCGGGTGCTCACCTACCGCGACCTCGGCATAGAACCCTTGTAACTGAGGGAGCCCTGGCCGGTGGATCTGCTCGACTGGATCATCATCCTGCTCGTGGTCGCGGCCGCGATCCACGGTCTGCGACTCGGCGCCGCCGTCCAGATCCTGTCGTTCGCCGGCGCCATCGTCGGGCTCGTGATCGGCGTCGTGCTCGTCTCAGCGATCGCGCCGCACCTCCATACGAACTTCACGAAGACGTTCGTGTCGCTCCTCCTCCTGCTGCTCCCGTGCGGGATCTTCGGAGGCGTCGGAAGGCAGCTCGGTGCCAGATTGTGGGGCAAGATCCGCGGCCACGCCATCGCCCACCTCGACGCCGCCGCCGGAGCCGCCATCGCCATGGCGGGCACGCTCGTCTTCGTCTGGATCCTGGCGTCGGTGATGGTCAACTCGCCCGTCCCCACGATCTCGAGCCAGATCGAGAACTCCTCCATCATCGAGGGCGTCGCGAACGTCATGCCACCGATCCCGCAGGAGCTGTCCTCGATCGAGCGGCTGCTCTCAGCCGACGGGTTCCCGCTCGTGCTCACACAGATCGGGCCCGTGACGCCGGTGAAGCTTCCTCCCCAGGCGACGGTGCGTGCAGCAGTCGAGAAGGTCGGCATGTCCACGGTGCAGGTCACGGCCTTTGGTTGCGGTGCGGGACTGCTCGTCGAGAAGGGGTCGGGCTTCGTGGTGGCACCCGGCCTCGTCGTGACGAACGCGCACGTCGTCGCCGGCTCGAACCGGGTTGTCGTCTCCGACGAGGCGGGATACCACAACGCCTACCCCGTCCTCTTCGACCCGAAGTACGACATCGCAGTGCTGCGGGTGAGCCAGCTGTCCGACCCTCCGCTGCACCTCGACCCGACGTACGTGAACCGCGGGGTCGACGCCGTCGTGCTCGGATACCCGCTCGGCCGGCCGAGCCTGAACGCGCAGCCGGCGGGCGTGCTGACGCGCATCGATGCCACCGGTTACGACATCTACGGGAACCAGCTGACCACGCGGTGGATGTACGAGATCCAGTCCCTCGTCAGGCAGGGGAACTCGGGTGGGCCGCTCGTCGAGCCGAACGGCACCGTGATCGGCGTGGTCTTCTCGCGCCAGTCCGACAACGACCACATCGGTTACGCACTCGCGTCACCCGGTGTGCTGAGTCGCGTCGTCCAGGCGGAGCACGAGCCGATCGGCCATCACGCCGGGACGCAGAGCTGCCTGTCGAATGGCTGAAGCGTCGGACATGATGTCCCCGTGAGCCTACGGATCGAGGACTACGGGATCATCGGTGACACCCAGACCTGCGCGCTCGTCGGGCGGGATGGATCCATCGACTGGTGCTGCCTGCCGCGCTTCGACTCGGCGGCGCTCTTCGCGTCGCTGCTCGGCGACGAGCGGCACGGGTACTGGCGGATCGCACCGGTCGCCAGCCCGAAGCCCGGCACCGGGCCGCCGTTGCTGGCGACGAGGCGTCAGTACCGGGGGGACTCGCTCGTGCTCGAGTCGACCTGGGAGCTCCCGGAGGGGACGGTGCGCCTCACCGACTGCATGCCGGTGAGGGAGGACCATCCCGAGATCGTCCGGATGGTCGAGTGCCTGTCGGGCGAGGTTCAGATGCGCACGGATCTCGTCATCCGCTTCGAGTACGGCACGGCCATCCCGTGGGTCCGGCACCTCGACGGCGTTCTCTCGGCGATCGCCGGCCCGGACGGGGTCGCGCTCTGGACGCCGGTGCACACCCACGGCGAGGACATGTCGACGGTGGCGACCTTCACCATCCGGGAAGGTCAGCGCGTCCCCTTCAGCCTCACGTACTTCCAATCGAACGCGCAGATGCCGCGGCCGATCGACGCGGTCTACGCGATCGAGCACACGGCGGCCTACTGGGACGCCTGGGCCGCCATGGACCACATCGACCTGACGGAGTGGAAGGACGCCGTCCTGCGCTCACTCATCACGCTGAAAGCGCTCACGTACGCGCCGACGGGCGGGATCATCGCCGCCGCCACGACGTCCCTGCCGGAGAGCCTCGGCGGGAGCCGGAACTGGGACTACCGGTACTCCTGGCTGCGCGACGCCACGCTGACCCTGTCGGCGCTGATGGTCGCGGGCTACAGCGACGAGGCCCAGGCCTGGCGGGACTGGCTGCTCCGTGCGGTCGCGGGCGAGCCGTCGAAGCTCCAGATCATGTACGGCCCGGCCGGTGAGCGGACCCTGCTCGAGCGCGAGCTCGACTGGCTCCCGGGGTACGAGAGGTCCACTCCTGTGCGCGTCGGCAACGCGGCGGCTGGGCAGTTCCAGCTCGACGTGTACGGCGAGGTGATGGCCGCGCTCCACGAAGGGCGCCGGCTCGATCTCGAGAGCAATGGTCCTGCCTGGGAACTCGAGCTCGCGATCATGGACTTCCTCGAAGGGGCCTGGAAGGAGCCCGACGACGGCATCTGGGAGGTTCGGGGTCCCCGCCGCCACTTCACGCACTCGAAGGTGATGGCGTGGCAGGCAGTCGACAGCGTCGTGAAGGACGTCGAGGAGTTCGACCTCGTGGGGCCGATCGACCGCTGGCGGTCGCTGCGGGACGACATCCATCGGGAGGTATGCGAGAACGTGTTCGAC
>JAKCCH010000074.1 GCA_021838945.1 Actinomycetes bacterium | reverse complement strand
TCCCCGAGGTGAACGGGCTGCAGACAGCCGTCCGCCACGTGGCAGACGACTACATCGCCCAGGCCGAGGACTACGGGTACTCGACCGACGTCTGCGCCTACGTGAAGGCGGACGTCGGCCTGCAGCTGCGGGGCGGCGACCACCCGATGGGAACCATCCCGAGACCGGCGCTCTCGGTCTACACAAACGCCTGCAACACCTACATCAAGTGGGCGGAGATCTGGGAGCGTCTCTACCACGTGCCGATCTTCACCCTCGACGTGCCCGGCACGCGCCGGGCCGGCGGCCAGACCTGGCGCGGCAGCGACGACTTCGCAAACGACGTCCGCTACGTCCAGGGCCAGATCGAGGAGCTGATCGGCGTCTGCGAGACGGTGTCGGGCAAGCGCTTCGACATCGACAAGCTCCGCGAGAACATGGGCTTTGCCAACCGGATGAGCAGGGCCTGGAAGAGGGTCATCGAGCTCAACAAGGCCACCCCGGCCGTCTACAACGCTGTCACCGACGGCACCGTCTACCTCGGCATGGTGAACGGCTTCCGGGGACGAGAAGAGGGTGCCAGGTACTTCGAGGACCTCGTTGAGGAGCTCGAGTACAAGGCCGCCCACCACATCGGCACGCCGTTCGAGGAGAAGTACCGCCTCGTCTTCGCCGGCGTCCCGTGCTACCCGATCTTCCGCCGTTTCGGAGAGATGTTCAGCGAGTGGGGAGGCACCTTCGTCGGCTCCACCTACCTCTGGTTCGCCTCGGGCGGGGCGAACATGGGCTTCGAGTACGACCTCGACCGTCCGCTCGAGAGCCTGGCCGAGGGGACGCTCGTGACGGTCCGGGATGCCATGGACGCCATGTTCTACTCGGACACGCTCCTCGCCGACATGGTCGAGCCGTTCGGGATCGACGGCGTCGTCTACCACCCGATCAAGTCCTGCCGCACGGTCTCGACAGGGCTGGCCGACAGCAGGCGGGCGGTCATGGAACGGACCGACGCCGCAACGCTGTTCATCGAGTCCGACCACATGGACAAGCGCGCCGTGTCCGAGGCCCAGCTGAAGAACCGCATCGACGCCTTCTTCGAAGGACTCGCCTCGCGACGCCAGCGCAGGGCGGCGGGAACGGACCTACGCGGAAGGGAGAGCTGAGAGATGGCATACGCGGCTGGAGTCGACGTCGGTTCGACGCAGACCAAGGCGGTCATCATCGACGACGATCTGACGATCGTCGGCCGGGCACTGGTCGACACAGGGGCGAGTGTCACCCTTGCCGCCCAGGACGCCTACCAGGCGGCGGTTCGCGACGGGGACATCCACGAGGAGGAAGAGGGTGTCGGCTTCATCGTCGGCACCGGCTACGGGCGCTACAAGGTCACCTTCGGCGACGCCCAGACCACCGAGATCTCCTGCCACGGGCGTGGGGCCGTCCACATGTTCCCGAACACTCGGACCGTCGTCGACATGGGCGGTCAGGACACCAAGGCGATCAGGGTGAGCACGACCGGGGAGATCCTCGACTTCGTGATGAACGACAAGTGCGCGGCCGGAACGGGGCGTTTCCTCGGCGCGGCGGCGACGGCGCTCGACATCGCCCTCGGCGACCTCGGCCCGACCGCGCTCAGGTCGGAGCGGCCGGTGAAGATCTCGACGACCTGCACGGTATTCGCGGACTCCGAGATCCTCTCCTGGCTCGGCAGAGGCAAGAAGGTCGAGGACATCTTGATGGGGGTGCACCGCTCGGTCGTCTCCCGTGCGCTCAGCCTCATGCGGCGCGTCGGCATCGAGCAGGAGGTGACCTTCACCGGAGGCGTTGCCAACAACCTCGGGATGGTGGAGGTGCTCAACGGGGAGCTCGGCTTCGCGGTGAACGTCAGCTCCGACTCCCACTACATGGGCGCCCTCGGCGCCGCGCTGTTCGCCATGGATCGCATCGTCGCCGGGCGCAGCCCGGCCCACTCCTCGGAGGCACGGTCATGACCGTCACGGCAGGGATCGATGTCGGGGCGACCTACACCAAGGTCGTCGTGACCGGCGACGGGGAGATCGCCGGTCAGGCGCTCGTCCGCTCGGGCTACAAGCCTGGGGAGGCGGCGGAGGCCGCCTTTGGGCTGGCCTGCATGCAAGCGGGCATCGATCAGTCGAAGGTGGACTACATCGTGGCCACCGGTTACGGGCGCTTCCAGGTCCCCTTCAGCCAGGTCACCGCGACGGAGCTCACTGCTGCGGCGTGGGGCTGCCACGCCCTCTATCCCGGGACGAGGACCATCCTCGACGTCGGGGGGCAGTCGGTGAAGGCCTCGCGCATCGACGAGATGGGGCGCGTCAAGTCCTTCCGGTTGAACGAGAAGTGCGCTGCCGGGACCGGGGCCTTCCTCGAGAAGACGGCTCGCTACATGGGCTATGAGACCGAGGAGATCGGTCCGCTCGCCGCCACGTCCAACACGGCCGTCGCCATCTCGGGCGTCTGCACCGTCTTCGCCGAGGCCGAGGTGATCAACCACCTCTCCCAGGGGATCCCGCCGGCCGACATCATGCACGGGGCGATCGTCTCGCTCGTCGGCAAGTCCGTCCAGCTGATGAAGCGCGTGAAGATGGAGCCGGAGTACACCCTCATCGGTGGCATCATGCGCTACCCGACCATGGTGAAGGCCGTGAGGTCTGAGCTCAAGGTGGACGTGAACGTCCCAGAAGGCGACCTCGTGCAGCTCGTCGCCGCCCTCGGCGCGGCGACGCTTGCGGCCCACCAGGCGCACAAGATCGCCGAGGGCCGAGCCGCCGGTGCCGGGCGTCCCGGTGCGCTGGCCGCCGCCGGTTCGTAGGCGGTGGCTGTCATGGAAGGCGCCGGGACGGGCGGGGGAGGACCCCGTGAGGGCGGCGAGGAGTCGCCCGAGGAGCTCGAGGCCGCCGGCTGGCAGCGGCGCTTCGAGGCCGACGCCGCCAGGGTGGACGAGGTCGTGGAGCTGTACACCTCACTCGGCTGCGAGGTGACGACGCGCGCCCTCGCACCGGAGAGCTTCGCCCCGGAGTGCGCCAGCTGCGCCCTCATCGCCTGCAGCCGCTACGTCGAGGTGTACACGCGCCGCAGCGCGCAGACCGGTGCGTGACGCCCCCAGTCTGTCCGCAGGCAGAGCCCAGGAAAGGATGGCGTGCATGTCGAGCGACATGGTCAAGTTGATCGACCGGCTCGAGGAGGAGCATGCGGCGGTGCGGGAGGCACTTGGTGCCCTCGGCCCGCTGGCAGAGGCCGGTGACGTGACGGGGCTTCGGTCCGTCCTGCCCGCGAGAGCCGCCGTGCTCGGCGCCGGCTTGGACGACCACTCCCTCACGGAGGACGCGACCCTCTTCCCCGCCATCGCCGATGCTGTCGGGCCTGACCTGGTCGGCGTTTTCGCCGCCGAGCACGCCGAGATCCGCGCCCTTCGCGACGAGCTCTACCGGGGCGACGGAGGGGATACCGCCGCTTGCCTCGGACTGTGCGCTCTGCTCGAATCACACATGGAGCGAGAGGAGCTGGTGCTCTTCCCGAGCGCCCGGGAGCTGCTCGACGAGAGGTCCTGAGCGAGGACGAGAGGGAGTTGGTGGTGCCCGAGCCGTTCAATGCGAGCGTGTACCTGGTCGACCGGCACGTCGAGGCAGGTGGCGGTGACCGCGTGGCCATCCGCTGCGGGAGCGAGGAGGTCAGCTACGAGTCACTGCTCGCCCGCGTCTGCGACGCCGCCTCGGGTCTCGTCAGCCTCGGCGTGCGGCCCGAGGAGCGGGTGATGCTCGTGATGGCGGACGGTGTCGAGCTCGTCGCCGCCTTCCTCGGGGCGCTGCGCCTCGGCGCGGTGCCGGTCCCGGTGAACACGATGCTCACCCCGGCCGATCTCACCAGGCTGCTGGAGAACAGCCGGGCGCGCGTGGCGGTGACCTGCGACCCGTTCACGGCCAAGGCCGTCGAGATGGCCGAGGCAGCTCCCGAGCTCCAGCATCTCGTGGTGGTGGGGGAGTCGCTGCCGGGCGTCTCCGCTGCCGAGGTACACCTCTGGCAGGAGGTGATGGCGGCCAACGGCGGATGGAGGGAGCCCTACCGGACCTGGGACGAGTCTCCCGGCTTCTGGCTCTACACCTCGGGGACGACGGGCCGCCAGCGTGGCGTCATCCATCGCCACGTCGACCTCAAGGTGACCGCCGAGACCTATGCCGAGACCGTCCTTCGGGTCCGCCCGGAGGACCGTTGCTTCTCCATCGCCAAGCTGTTCTTCGCCTACGGCCTCGGCAACAGCCTGACCTTCCCTCTCGCCGCCGGTGCGTGCGCCGTCCTCGACCCGAGGCTGCCGGCCCCGGTTGCGGTGCTCGAGACCCTCCGCCTCCACCAGCCGACACTCTTCTTCGCGGTTCCCACGTTTTATGCCGCCCTGCTCGCCGCCGATCTCCCCGACGACGCCTTCAGAGGCGTCCGCTATGGCGTCTCGGCAGGGGAGCCGCTTCCGGCGCCGCTGTTCCACCGGTTCAAGGAGCGCTTCGGCGTCGAGCTCCTCGACGGGATCGGCTCGACGGAGGCGCTGCACATGTTCATCTCCAACAGGCCGAACGACATCCGGCCCGGCACGACAGGCACGCCGGTCGACTCCTACGAGCTGCGGCTCCTCGACGACGACGGCAACGTCCTCGAGGGGGCGGCCACTGGCCACCTCGAGATCCGCGGCGACTCGGTCGCCATCGCCTACTGGTGCGACGCGGCGAGCACGCGGCGCTCGTTCCGGGGGGACTGGCTGCACACCGGGGACATCTACGCCCGATCGGAGGATGGCTACTACGCCTACCTGTCCCGCTCGGACGACATGATCAAGGCGGGAGGCATCTGGGTGGCGCCGTCCGAGGTGGAGTCCGTCCTGCTCGAGTGCCCTGGCGTCCTCGAGGTAGGCGTCGTCGGCCTTCCCGACGAAGAGGGACTTGACAAGCCGGCGGCCTTTGTCGTCCCGCTGCCGGGCGAGCACCTCGAGGTCGATGCCGTCGCAGAGTTCTGCAGGGCGCGCCTCGCCCCGTACAAGCGACCGAAGAGGATCGTCGTGACCGACGAGCTGCCGAAGACGGCAACGGGCAAGATACAGCGCTTCAAGCTGCGGCAGCTCGGCGCCCTGGCGGAAAAGCCGCCCGCCTGAGGCCTGTCGGGCGGTCGCTCAGCTCGTTTCCCGGGAGGCTCGACGTCCGTGGCGCCGTGCCGCTCGTCGCTCGGCCTCCTCGAACCAGTCGCCGGCCTCGGCCACGAGGTCGCTGTGCAGCTGCTGGAAGAGGACGTGTGCGCGCTGGCCGGGCCAACAGGAGGGCAGGAGCAAGGTAGGCAGTCCCGGGTCGGTGAAGGGGAACTTCCTCCACTCGTGGACGATGCGCGTGTTGACCGTGAAGGCGAGTGACGGGTCGGTCTCGGCAGCGGCGGCGAACTCGGTGATGAAGGCCCGGTACCGTCGCTCGAGCTCCACCAGATCCCAGGCGTCCTGAACGACCCCGGCGGCGTCGCCGAGCTCGCCGAGCTCGGCGACGAAGCACACGAGACGGCTCGGAGGCTCGAGACCTTCGAAGATCGACTTCACGACCACCTGGCGCCTCGTGTCGGGTGAGAGCCACACGCCTTGGCCGAGGGATCCGAAGCCGGCCCAGGCGAGCCGGGTCCGCAGCACGTGCCGGTCGGCGCGGCGCTCCTCGGGTATGGAGATGACGAGCACCAACCACTTGCCGTCCCAGTCCTGACGGGTCGGGTCGAAGGCGTAGATCCGCGCCGACCCCTCAGCGAGCAGGACCCTGCCCCGGTCCGTGAGGTGCCACCGAGCTTCTCTCCCGACGCGCTCGCTCTCGAGCCACCCGGCCTTCGCCGCCCGGGCGAGGGCCTGGCGGGCCGCCTTGTCCTCCACACCGAAGAGCGCGAGCGCCTCGAGGAGCGTGGAGGTCCACGCGGTGCCGTCCCGTGCCAGGACGTACTCGCCGAGCACGGTGAGCAGGAGCGAGCGGGCGCTCTGGCTTCTCTGCAGAGACCGGCGTTCAGGCTCGAGCGAAACGGGCCAGGACGGTGGCCCGCCGTCCTCGTACGGCCCCTCGCCGATGCCGTTGCCGCCCGGGAGCGGCGGGAGGCTCGCCGGGAGCCGGGGCGTACGGGCGCGCGGCGTTCTCCCCTCGCGGCGGGCTCGAGCCGCGCTCACCTCGGCACCCGTCCTCGCCGGACGGGCAGCGTCTGTGGACCGCGAGCTCCAGCCACCGCCGGCCGACGGCGACCACCACTCTCGTCCGCCCACTCGCAACTGGCCAGCGCTCGGCGCGCGTCCGGCGGCCGTCTCGCGGGCATGACACCATGCTATGCAATTTCGACGGGCGTTCAGACTATGTAGGATGATTCCTCACCGACGGCCTGTGCAGCCGGCGCGAAGTGGGTCGCAAGACCACCGGAGGGAGCAGAGACGATGGGCGCCTTGCAGCAGGGGGTGAGCCGCGAAGCCCCGGCGGCGGACGCCCTGGCGACCGAGGAGCCTGTCGAGGGCGAGATCACCTTCGCCACCCACCCTGACCGCTACCGTCACTGGCATCTCTCCTTCGACGGCCCGGTGGCGACGCTCGCCCTCGACGTCGACGAGGGGAGCGGCCTGCGCCCGGGCTACGAGCTCAAGATGAACACCTACGACCTCGGCGTCGACATCGAGCTGCATGACGCCGTCCAGCGCCTGCGCTTCGAGCATCCCGAGGTGAGGGTCGTCGTGCTCACGAGCGCCAAGGAGCGCGTCTTCTCGGCCGGCGCCAACATCCAGATGCTCGCCCAGTCCCCCCATGGCTTCAAGGTGAACTTCTGCAAGTTCACCAACGAGACGCGCAACGGCATCGAGGACGCGAGCCTCCACTCCGGACAGCGCTACCTGGCTGCGCTCAACGGGCCGGCCGCCGGCGGTGGCTACGAGCTGGCGCTGGCGAGCGACCACATCCTGCTCGTCGACGACAATGCGGCGGCAGTGTCGCTCCCAGAAGTGGCCCTGCTCGGTGTCCTTCCCGGTACCGGCGGGCTCACGCGGCTCGTCGACAAGCGCAAGGTCCGTCGTGACCTCGCCGACGTCGTGTGCACCCGCGCCGAGGGCACGAGAGGCACGAGGGCGCTCGAGTGGGGACTCGTCGACGAGCTCGCTCCGCGCAGCACCTTTGCCGAAGCGGTCGCCCGGCGCGCCGGCGAGCTCGCCGCTGACAGCTCCCCGCGGGGCACCGGTCCCGGCGTCGCGCTCCCCGTCCTTGCCCCCAGCCGGACGAACGGTGTGCTCGCCCACCGCTTTGTCCGGGCGACCGTCGACCCGTCGGCGAGGACGGTCGACATCACGGTCGCCGGACCGGAGCACGAGTGCCCGCCCGAACCGGGGGCGGCCAGGGCCGAGGGCGCGGACTTCTGGCCGCTCCGCATGGCGCTCGAGCTCGACGACACGCTTCTCTGGCTGCGGTTCAACGCAGCCAGCTGCGGTACCTGGCTGCTGCGCAGCTCAGGTGATCCCGACCTCGTCCGGACGTTCGACGACCTCCTCGTCGAACATGGCGACGACTGGTTCGTCAACGAGGTCGTCGGCCTCCTCCGGCGGGTGCTCCGCCGGCTCGAGACGAGCGGACGGAGCCTGTTCGCCCTGGTGGAGCCCCACAGCTGCTTCGCCGGCACGCTCTTCGAACTGGCGCTCGCAGCCGACCGCAGCTACATGGCCGACGGCGCCTTCGAGGGAGACGGCGAGCCGGCCGAGGCTCGGGTCGTCCTCACGGGCATGAACTTCGGCCGGCTCGAGATGGACAACGGCCTCACGAGGCTCGAAGCGCGCTTCCTCGGCGAGCCCTCGAGGATCGCCCGGCTGAAGGCGCTGTCCGGTCACCCGCTCGACGCCGCGGCGGCGCTCGAGGCCGGGCTCGTGACGTTCGTGTACGACGAGATCGACTGGGAGGACGAGATCCGGGTGGCCGTCGAGGAGCGGACCAGCTTCTCTCCGGACGCGCTCACCGGGATGGAGGCGAACCTGCGCTTCGCCGGCCCCGAGACGTGCGCCACGAAGATCTTCGGCCGCCTTTCTGCGTGGCAGAACTGGATCTTCCAGCGACCGAACGCGAGCGGCTCGGAGGGTGCCCTGCGCCGCTACGGCACCGGCAGCGCGCCGGTCTTCGGCGCCGAGCGCACCTAGGACGGCAGCGGCCAGCAACAGAGGAAGCGAGTGCGACAGCGGCACCAGGCAAGGAGGTTGCGGTGACTTCAGTCGACTATGGCGACCTGATACCGAACAACGTGGGGATCGGCGACGACAAGCGCCTCGAGCGGGCGCTCGCCTCCTGGCAGCCGCGCTACCTCGAATGGTGGCGCAGTGCCGGTCCCCAGCACTTCGCCTCGTCCGAGGTCTACCTGCGCACGGCCGTCTCGGTCGGAAAGGACGGCTGGGCCAACTTCGACTACGTGAAGATGCCCGAGTACCGCTGGGGCATCTTCCTCGCAGAGCCCGAGGCGGACCGGCGCATCGCCTTCGGCGAGCGCAGAGGTGAGCCGGTCTTCCAGGAGGTGCCCGGGGAGCACCGCTTCGAGCTGCGGAGGCTGATCGTGGTGCAGGGGGACACCGAGCCGGCCTCGGTCGAGCAGCAGCGGCATCTCGGTGCCACCGCCCCGAGCCTGTACGACCTGAGGAACCTCCTCCAGGTGAACGTGGAGGAGGGTCGGCACCTCTGGGCGATGGTCTACCTGCTGCACCGGTATTTCGGCCGCGACGGGCGAGAGGAGGCCGAGGCACTGCTCGAGCGCCACTCCGGCGACGCCGACCGGCCTCGCCTCCTCGAGGCGTTCAACAAGCCGACGACCGACTGGCTCTCGTTCTTCTTCTTCACCTACTTCACCGACCGGGACGGCAAGTTCCAGCTCCACGCGCTGGCGGAGAGCGCCTTCGACCCGCTCGCGCGCACGACCCAGTTCATGTTGAAGGAGGAGGCGCATCACATGTTCGTCGGCGCCACCGGGATCGGCCGCGTGGTCCAGCGCACGGCCGAGCTCATGCGTGCCAACGACACCGACGACGTCCAGCACTTGGGCGGGATCAACCTCTCGACGATCCAGCGGTACCTGAACGCCCACTTCAGCGTCACGCTCGACCTCTTCGGCAGCGAAGGGTCCTCCAACGCTGCCTCCTACTACGCCGCAGGCCTGAAGGGCCGCTTCCACGAGAGCGATCGCGAGGACGACCACCGCCTCGTCGACGCCGACTATCCGGTGGAGTCCCCCGGGGACGGCGACATCGCCGTGCGGCGGGCGCCGGCGCTGCAGGCGCTCAACGTCATGCTGCAGGACGACTTCATTGACGACTGCAGGAAGGGCGTCGACCGGTGGAACCGCATCCTCGCCAAGGCGGGGGTCGACGAGAAGCTCGTCCTGCCGCACCGAGGCTTCAACCGCGCCGTCGGGGCCTTCGCCGACAGGCACGTGACGCCCGACGGGCGCATCGTGCCCGCCGCCGAATGGCAGCTCGGCGCAGCGGACTGGCTCCCCTCGGCAGACGACCGCGCGGTCGTCGCCGACCTGATGCAGCCGTGCACGACACCGGGCGAGTTCGCCTCGTGGATCGCGCCGCCCGAGACCGGCGTGGGCGGCCGCGAGCGTGACTTCGCGTACGTGCGCGGCTGACGGAGCTCGAGATGGCCGACGGGCGCAGGCCGCTCGACGAACGGCTCACCGCGACGACCGGGAGGTTCTACCTGCCGGCGCTCGACGCCCTCGTCCGCCTGCCTCTCGAGCAGAGCCGGCGAGACCGCAGCGCCGGCCGTTCGGTCGGCGTCTTCGTGACGGGCTACCCGGGCTCTCCTCTGGCAGGCCTCGACCTCGCGCTCTCCCGGCGCAGTGACCTGCTGGCCGAGCACGGGGTCGTCCACGTTCCCGGTGCCAACGAGGAGCTCGCCGCCACCGCCCTGATCGGCACCCAGATGCTCGAGCAGCACCCGCACGAGCGCTTCGAGGGGGTGGTCGGCTTCTGGTACGGCAAGGGCCCCGGTGCCGACCGGAGCGGTGATGCCCTGAAGCACGGCAACTTCGCCGGGACGAGCACCCTCGGCGCCGTCGTCCTCTTGAGCGGCGAGGACCACGAGGCGAAGAGCTCCACCATGCCCTTCCAGGAGGAGTACGCCTTCCAGGCTGCCGGCATCCCGGTGCTGTATCCGGGCACGGTGCAGGAGCTGCTCGCCTATGGGCTGCATGCTGTGGCGCTCTCGCGCTACTCGGGTTGCTGGGTCGCGCTGAAGCTCGTCTCGGCGCTGTGCGACAGCGGCGAGACGGTCGAGCTCGGCCTCGAGCCGCAGCCGGTCCTCCCCGATCTCGAGATCGACGGGCGGCCCTTTGAGAAGCGGACCGACTTCAGTTTCTTCCCCGGCCGCAACGTCGAGATCGAACGCCACCTCTACGAGGAGCGCCATGCCGCCGTCACGGAGTACGCGCGGGCGAACGGCATCGACCGCCTCGAGGTGGGATCAGAGCGCGACCGCGTGTGCATCGTCTCGGCGGGCAAGAGCTTCGCCGACGTCCGGGAGGCACTCGCGGGCTTCAGGCTGGGCGACGAGGCGCTTCGCCGGGCCGGCATCCGCCTCGTCCATGTCGGGCTCGTCTACCCGCTGGACGCTGCCGGCCTGCGCGGCCTCGTCGGCGGGGTCGAGCGGGTGATCGTGGTGGAAGAGAAGCGTGGTTTCCTCGAGGAGCAGGTGCGCGCCGCCCTCTTGGACCTCGGTCGTCCCCTCGAGGTGGTCGGAAAGCGGGATGCCTCGGGCCGGCCCCTGTTCCCACTCCACGGAGGCATGGATCCCGACGCTGTCGCCGAACGGCTCGGTCCGCTGCTAGTCGGGCTGCTCGGCGAGCCCGAACAGGTGGCGGTCGAGCGGCGGCTCGGGGAGCTGACACACGCCCGCCGGCGGGCGGACACCCCCCTCGTCGTCCGCACGCCCAACTACTGCTCGGGATGTCCGCACAGCACCTCGACCCGGCTCGCTCCCGGACAGGTCGCCTGGGGGAGCCCCGGCTGCCACAGCTTCGCCTCGGTGATCGAGCAGCCGGAGCGGCACATCGAGGCGATGACGCAGCTCGGTGGCGAGGGAGTTCCCTGGATCGGCCTGTCGCCGTTCACCGACCGGCGCCACATCGTCCAGAACGTCGGCGACGGCTCGCTGTTCCACTCGAGCTACCTCAACATCCGCTTCTGCATCGCAGCCGGGGTCGACATCACCTTCAAGATCCTCTTCAACGGCTTCGTCGCCAACACCGGCGCCCAGGAGGCGGTCGGCGGTACGAGCGTGGCGGGCCTGGCACATCTGCTCGCCCTCGAGGGCGTCGCCCGGGTCGCCGTCGTCACGAAGACGCCGCGCGCCTACCGCCGGGAGCGGTTCCCGAAGACAGTCACGGTTCACCCAGCCTCCGACATCGAGCGCGTCGGCGCCGAGCTGGCGACGCTTCGGGGGGTGACCGTGCTCGTCTACGACGAGACGTGCGCGAACGAGCGGCGCCGCCGGCAAAAGCGCGGCCTCCTGCCGCCACCCGATCGTTTCGTGCTCATCAACGAGCGCGTCTGCGAGGGCTGCGGGGACTGCGGCCGCGTCTCGAACTGCATGTCGCTCGAAGAGGTGCAGACCGGTCTCGGACCGAAGACGAGGGTCCATACCTCCTCCTGCAACCAGGACTTCTCGTGCCTCGCCGGCAACTGCCCCGCCTTCGCCACGGTGCGGACCGCGACAGGGACCGGCTATGCACGCCACCGGGCCCCTCAGCTCGACGAGATCGAGCTTCCCGAGCCGGCCGCCAAGGTGCGACCCGAGAGCCCCTACCACGTCGTGATCCCCGGTGTCGGCGGCACCGGCGTGATCACCATCAACGCCGTGCTCGCGACGGCGTTTGCGCGAGACGGCTGGCGGTTGTGGAGCTACGACCAGACCGGTGCGGCCCAGAAATGGGGACCCGTGCTCTCGAGCCTGGTGCTCACTCCACCGGACCATCCGTTCATCCACCGAAGCGTCCGCAGCGGGTGCGCCGACGTGTACCTCGCCGTCGATCCCGTGAGCGCCACCGCGCCTGCCAACCTCGAGCGCTGCGATCCTGCCCGAACGGCCGCGGTGGTGAACACGGCGCCGTTCGCGACGGGGGAGATGGTTCGCGACGTGGCCGTCCGCCCGTCGAAGGACGGGCTCGTCGCAGCGATCGCCCGGCGGGTCGACGAGCGGCGGCTCGTCCCTGTCGCCGCCCGCCGCCTCGCAGAGGCCTTTCTCGGGAACCACCAGATGGCCAACGTCGTGGCCGTGGGCGCCGCCTACCAGGCCGGGATGCTGCCCGTCAGGGCGGAGAGCATCGAGGCAGCGCTCAGCCTGAACGGCGTCGCCGTCGACGAGAACCGGCGAGCCTTCCGCCTCGGGCGGTGGTGGGTCCACGACCCGGCCGGCCTGTCGGCGGCGCTGGCCGATCGCCTGCCGCCCGACCCGTTCGGGCCCGCCGCACCCGCCACCGCGGTGCGTGACCGCCGGGGCCGAGAGCGCCACGGTGCCGCTCTCGCGGCGGGTGCGGGACTCGACGAGGCGACCCGCGCGATCGTCGAGGCACGGGCGCTCGACCTCATCGGCTACCAGGGCCCGAAGTGGTCGAGGCAGTACGTCGACTTCGTGGCCGGGGTCGCCGAGCGGGTGCGGGCGTGCGGGCTCGCCGACAGCGGTGTTGCGCCAGCCGTCGCCGTCTCGCTGCACAAGCTGATGACCTACAAGGACGAGTACGAGGTTGCTCGTCTCTACAGCGAGCCCTCCTGGAAGCAGCAGGTCTCGTCGACCTTCGAGGCACCCGTCTCGGTCACCTTGCACCTGCACCCCCCGGTACTGCGCCGTCTCGGGCTGCGACGCAAGATCGCCCTCGGTCCGGGGCCTGCCTCCGCGCTGGCGCTCCTCGCCAGGATGCGCGTGGTACGGGGAACGCCCTTTGATCCCTTTGGAGCGTCGCCGCATCGAAGGGAGGAGCGGGCACTCATTGCCTGGTACCGAGAGCTCGTTTCAGACGCACTCGAGCGGCTGGGCGGCGAAAGCGGCGCGGGCGCGGGCGGTCTCGACGTACCTGCCGCCGACGTGGCCGTCCTGCTCGAGATCGCTCGGCTACCGGAGGCGATCCGGGGCTACGACGACCTGAAGCACACCCGCGCCGAGGCGGCGCGACGACGGGGGGCAGAGCTGCTCGAGAGCCTTGCGAGCGATGCACGACGCCCTGTTGCGACGCGGCGGGGCCGGCGGGAGGAATGAAGGTGGCGGGCCGTTCGGATGACGACCAGCGCGCCACTTCGGACCCGTCCCGGCGGTGCCACCGGACCCGGGCGGGAGGGCGATCTATGACGGTCCTGCGCCGGCCGGGTGGTGTGGCTGCCGGCCAGGTGCGCAGGAGCGGTGGGGTCCTGCCGGCGTTGCCGGCCTGAGGAGGAGGTGTCGAGGTTGCACACGATGGGTGACCCGATCGAGAGGGGATATCTGACGGCACCCGACTCGGTGTCGGTCGTCTGCGGGGAGGAGCGGTTCACGTACGCCGAAACGTGGTCCCGCTGCCGGAGCCTCGCCCTGCACTTGAGGGCGCTTGGGCTCAGAAAGGGTGACCGCGTGGCCGTCGTGGCGGCGAACTGCCACCGCTACGTCGAGGCATACCAGGCGATCCCGGCTGCCGGGTTCGTGATCGTGCCGCTCAACACGCGCTCGAGCGAGGCGGACCTGCACTTCGCGAGCGCCGACTCCGGCGCCCGGGTGCTGCTGACCGACATGTTGCCGCGCCCCTACGAGCAGCTGTTCGAGCACGTCATCCGGATGCCCGACGCCTACGAGCACGCAGTCGCGGAGGCGGAGGAGGCGGAGCTGGGTGCTGCCGCCGGCGTCGATGAGAGCGACCTTGCGGGGATCTTCTACACGAGCGGGACCACCGGTAAGGCAAAAGGGGTCATGCTCACCCATCGCAACCTCGTAGCCAACGCGTGGACGGCGCTCACCTGGGCGCGGCTGCAAGCCGGCGACCGTTGGCTGCTGATGGCGCCCATGTTCCACGCGGCGGGCACCTGCGCGGTCCTGGCGAACAGCTGGATGGGAGCGACCCAGGTGGTGCTCCCGGCGTTCGACCCCGACCGCGCCCTCGACCTCATCGAGGCCGAGCAGGTCACGGCCACCCTGGCCGTGCCGACGATGCTGATCTCCCTGATCGAAGCGCAGCTCAGCCGGCAGAGGGACGTCTCGAGCCTGCGGCTGCTCAGCCACGGGGCGGCGCCGATCGGCACAGAGGTGCTGAGGCGGGCGCACAAGGTCTTTCCCGATTCCGAGCTGCTCCACCTCTACGGCACGACCGAGACGGCCCCGATCGCGTCGGCGCTCCCCGCCGAGCAGGACCTGCTCTTCGACGTCCGGGCGCGATCGTGCGGGCAGCCGGCGGTGGGAGTCCAGCTGAAGGTGATCGGGAGGGACGGCCGGACCCTCCCGCCCCTCGAGGTGGGGGAGGTCGCAATCCGCGGTGCCAACGTCATGGCCGGCTACTGGCAGCGCCCCGAGGAGACCGTCTCGGCACTCCAGGAGGGCTGGTACCACACGGGGGACCTCGGGTACCTCGACGACCACGCCTACCTCTTCCTCGTGGACCGATTGAAGGACATGATCGTGACGGGCGCGGAGAACGTCTACAGCGTCGAGGTGGAAGAGGTCCTCTATCTCCACGACATGGTGCTCGAGGCCTGCGTCTTCGGGGTCCCTCATGAGCGCTGGGGTGAGGCGGTGCACGCCGTCGTCGTCGCCCGAGGCCCGGTGACGGCCGAGGAGCTGACCGAGCACTGTCGGGAGCGGCTCGCCAGCTTCAAGGTCCCAAAGCAGATCGTGGTGCAGGAGCAGTCGCTTCCCCGTTCGGCCTCCGGCAAGATCCTCAAGCGCGAGTTGCGGGAGCCCTATTGGGAAGGGCGCTCCACCCGCATCGGCGGTGACTGAGCGGAGCTCCGCCTCGGCGCTCTGAGGGGTCGGGCGCGC
>JAKCCH010000169.1 GCA_021838945.1 Actinomycetes bacterium | reverse complement strand
TTCGGCCTCAACATGTCCAAGTGGATGTCGAGCCCTGCGCCGTTGTTCACCCTGGGCGCCCCGGGCGACTTCGGCACATCGGTGCTGCTCGACTTCCTCAACATCGTCGTCATCCTCGACATCATGGCGGTCGGTGTCGGGGCGGCCGTCTCCTCGACCCGGGGGCTGTTCGCCCTGGCGCGCGACCGACGGATCCCCGGGCCCTTCGCAAAGGTGTCGGCGAGGTGGGGCACCCCTGTGAACGCCATCATCTTCCAGGTCGCTCTCGGTGTCGCCTTCGTCCTCCTCGTGCGCTTCGACAACGGTGTGTTCGCTCTGAACGGCGCACCCCAGTACTTCCCCTTCTTCGCCTGGGTCGTCGGGCTCGGGGGGCTCGGTCTCGTGGTGGTCTACGCCACCATCTCCCTTGGTGCGATCCGAGGGCTGTGGAGCAGCACGAACCGCGTCGGGCTGGTCATCGCCGTCGTGCTCGGACTCGGAGTCGCCGCCGGTGGGATCTTCGGCAGCATCTACAAGACAGCGTCTCCGGACAACCAATGGATCTGGTATCTCCTCGTCTGGGTGGCGATCGGAGCGGCGCTCACGGTCCGCAACCTCGTGAGGGAGAACCACAGCGCGACCGTCCGGCCGCCGTCGGAGTTGCTCATGGAGACGAGCCCCCTCGTCGGGGCCGAGCCATCCGAGAGCCCGGTATGAGACACGCCGGCGCCTCGGGCGAGGCGTCGGGAGAGGGCGTCGGGGGTTCGGCTCGGGCCGAGGTCCCTTCTACCGCCGGCCTGCGAGACCGTGCACGACAGGAGGAGGACGGCTCGTGAGAGACAGCGAAGTGCCGACAGGAGGGTGGACCGTGACCCGCCCGGTTGCCAGGCACGACACCCGTCTCATCAACGGGGTGTACGAGCGGCTGCGCAGCGCCATCGTGAATGGCGAGATCGGGCCGGAGACGCGCCTGTTCCAGCAGCAGCTCGCCGTGAGCCTCGGCGTGAGCCGGACGCCGCTCAGGGAGGCGCTGCTCCGCCTGGAGCGGGACGGCTTCCTCTATTCGGTGCCGAATCGAGGGATGTTCGTCCGCGGCCTCACGATCGAGGAGATCGGCGAGCTCTACCAGCTGCGCGAGCTGCTCGAGCCCGTGGCGGCCCGCCTTTCCTGCGAGGTCGCCGACAAAATGGACATCGCCCGCGTGAAGGCGATGCATCGCGAGTTCGAGCAGCGTACGTCCTCCAGCATCCGGGAGGCCTTCAACAGCAACTTCGGCCTTCACATCTCGCTCATCAGCTCGTGTCCCAACCAGAGGATGCTGCAGTTGCTCCGGGACATCTGGGACCAGAACTCGGCCTTCCTCATATTCCGCTACTACGCGCGCAGGGTCGGTGTGGTGAGGGAGATGGCCCGCGAGCACCGGGAGATCGTCGACGCCTTCGTGTCGGGCGACGGTCGCCTGGTGGAGGAGCTCCTTCGCACCCACATCCGCTGCGCCGCCGAGTCGCTCCTTGCGACCCTCAAGGACACCGGACAGCAAGAGAGAGAGGCATGACGTGTGCGGCCAGTGTGGTCTGATCCTCCATCGTGTCGGTCCGATCGGTCATCTGCTCTGCGTGACCGAGGGGGCGATGCTCCACCGTGGCCCGGACTCGACCGGGTTCGCCCTCTACGGCGACCAGGCGCGTGACGACCGGGTGATCGTCAGGGCCCGCGCGCTCGCCGGAGTCGACGTGGACGGGACGCTCTCGGACGTGTTCGACACGATGAAGCTCGTCGGAGCCCGACTCATGACGGAGCCGCAGCTCACGCCGGGCGGGGTCGACGGCGGGACGTTCCTGCGCCTCACGGTGGATTTCGTGGGCGATCCCGCAGCGCTGCTGGCGGCGATCGAGAGCGCCGAAGGCGTGCGAGTGCACTCGATGGGAAGGCGGCTCGAGATCGTGAAGGACGTGGGCACGGCGGACGAGGTGGCCGCCCGGCACGGCGTCGAGGAGTTCGTGGGCACGCACGGGATGGCGCACTCACGTCTTGCCACCGAGTCGACGGTGGACGTCGAGCTGTCTCATCCGTTCTGGGCCCGACCCTTCCTCGACGTCGCCATCACCCACAACGGTCAGCTGACGAACTACTACAAGATGCGCCGGCTCATGACGGAGCGGAAGCTCGAGTTCCTCACCGAGAACGACTCTGAACTGATCGCCGTCTACATCGCCGAGCAGCTGGCGAAGGGCTCCTCGCTTCACGAGGCACTGTCGCGCTCGATCACGGCTCTCGACGGTGTCTTCACCTACCTGCTGGCGACCGAGGCGGCGATCGGCTGCGCGACGGACCGCCTGGCCATCAAGCCGCTCCTCGTCACAGAGATCGACGGGACGACGGCATTTGCCACCGAGGAGCAGGCGCTGCGCCGCGTCTTCGACTCGGAGCTCGTGACCGAGTACGTGAGGGAGGGGACGGCGAGGGTGTGGGAGGTTCCGAGCGCCGTGAGCCTGACAGGAGGAGCAAGGTGAGCATCGATCACAGCCCCGCGCAGAAGTGGTCCGGGTTGTCGGATGACGCCGTCCACCTCGATGCCGACGACCTCGGCGCCTACGAGTTGAACCGCAAGCTGCACGAGCTCTCGCGGGATCATGCTCAGATCGTCGTCGACAATCCCCGAGCCCGTCACAACCTCGGTATCGGCCTCGAGGCGGACGATGCCGAGATCCACTTTCTCGGGAGCGTGGGGTACTACTGCGGTGGCTTCAATGCGGGCGCCAACATCGTCGTCCATGGCAATGCCGGCTGGGGGGTCGGCGAGGCGATGTCGGCGGGAACGATCGTGGTGCACGGCTCGACTGCCTGGTCGGCCGGCGCAGGCATGCGCGGCGGGACGATCGTCATCCACGGCGACGGCGGACCGCGCACCGGGATCGCGATGAAGGGGGGAGAGGTCCTCGTCGCCGGCTCCGTCGGCTTCCTGTCAGGCTTCATGGCCCACCGGGGCAAGATCGTCGTCCTGAACGGCGCCGCCGACGGGCTCGGGGCGTCGATGTACGAGGGTGTGATCTTCGTCTCGGGCAGCGTGAGCTCGCTCGGGGCA
>JAKCCH010000168.1:2469-3082 GCA_021838945.1 Actinomycetes bacterium | reverse complement strand
TGCATCAGCCGGCAGGTTCACCATGATGGCGCCGAGATAGTCGAGCGCACGGTCGAGGACGACGAACTCGTAGCTCGCCGCAATGCTCACGACGACTGCGGCGCCGGCACCTACGCCCCGGGCGGCGAGCCCCGAGGCGAGCCGAGCGACGTCGGCACGGAGCTGCTCACGACCGACGACCCTGTCGGCGTCGACGATCTCGGAGGGCAGAGCAGGCTCAGTCATCGACCTTCACCGCCGCGAACTCGTGAACGGCCGGAACGATCTCCTCGCCGTAGCGGGCCACCGTCTCCGCGATGGCTCCGCGCTCGCGCACGAGCTGCAGTACCGGGTAGTTGACCCCAGCATCGACGTATGCCTTGATCCCCGTCAGCACCCGGTCGAGGTTCCCGTAGACGCAGTACCTCTCGACGATCCTGTCGAAGGGCTGGTTGTACCTCCACGCGAGGTCCTCTATCGCCAAGCGGCGGGCGTACTTCTCGTCGTCCTGCAGCGAGACGTAGATGAGCGCCGACATGGCGAAACCCTGCCGCAGCGGCTGCCCGAGCTCATCGGACGCGGCCCGGAGGCGTAGCCATGCCTCACGGCACTGCTCCGGCGTGAACATGTAGGG
>JAKCCH010000168.1:0-2459 GCA_021838945.1 Actinomycetes bacterium | reverse complement strand
GATCTCAGCACCGAACGGCGGATGGACGCGTCCGAGCGGCCGGCGAGCCAGATGCGCGGCCCGCCTGGCGACGGAGGAGGTGGATCCATCGAGACATCGGTGAAGTCGAAGATCTCTCCGTGGTAGGAGAAGAGCTCGCCCGACCAGTAGTGGCGCATTATCTCGACCATCTCGGTCGTGCGCCGCCCGCGTCTTTCCATCGGCACACCGCAGGCCTCGAACTCCTTCGGGTAGTCGCCGCCGACGCCGCCGGTGACGACGAGACGGCCGCCGGAGATGAAGTCGATCGAGGCGAGCTCCTTCGCGAGGATCGTCGGTTGGCGGAGCGGCAGCATGATCGCCGCCATCCCGATGTCGACCCGTTCGGTGATCGCCGCCAGCGCGGCCACGACTGAGACCGACTCGAGGATGGGCCGGTGGAACACGATGTGCTCCCCGGTGAAGATCGAGTCGAATCCGACACGTTCGACTTCCCGGAACACGTCGTTGCCCCACCACTCTCCACCGCATGTGACGCCGACCCTCGTCACGGTGTGCCCACCTTTGCCTGAACTCCGCTTCTAAGAGGGCTCTCGCGGCGCTCCAGGGTGTAATGGTCGAGCTTGTCCCGATCCACCTCGAAGCCGAGGCCGGGATCGTCCGGCACCTCGAGGCTGCCGTCGACCAACCTCATAGGCGAGGCGATCACGTCGTCGGTGAAGTAGCGGCCGAAAGTCGAGGTGGCCCCTGTCGACGCCGGAGCGCTCACGGGCAGCACCGAGGCGAGTAGCTCCGCCGGGCTCGCGGCCGCCACCTGAAGGCTGGCGGCGTTGCCTATGCCGGTCTCGAGGGAGCCGTTCAGGTCGTGCGGCAGTCCGGCAGCCGCCGCCACCCGCGCCACGGTGCTCGCGCCGGCGATCCCGCCGCTCTTTGCGACGTAGATGGAGATGATGTCGGCGACGCCATCCGCGACGAGCCTTACCGCGTCGTGCGGAGTCCAGCAATCCTCGTCAGCCATGATCGGCAGCGGCGAGTGGCGGGTCACCGTCGCGAGCTCTTCGCGCCCGCCGACCGGCTGCTCGACGAAGTCCGCACCGGCGTCCGCGAGAGCTCTCACGACGTCGAGGGCACGCTTCGGCGGCCCGTAGCCGCAATTCGCGTCGACCCGCAACACCACGGACTCCCCGCTGAGCTCCCTTAAGCGCCGGACGAGCGAGACGTCCCGATCGGCGTCGGGGCCGGTCTTCACCTGGAATGCGCGGCATCCCTCCTCGAGGCAGCGGGTCGCCTCCTCGAGTGCCTGGCCCTCCGGCATGAGCCCGATCATGTGGGCTACCGGGACGGAGTGTCTTGCCCGTCCGCCGAGCAGCATGTGGACGGGGACGCCTGCGGCGCGGCCGACCATGTCGTGCAGTGCGATGTCGAGGGCTGCGAGCGCGTAGGGGTAACCGATGATTCCCCGGCGAGCAGACGCCAGGACCTCTCCGAGGGCGGTCGCGTCACGTCCGAGGATGAACGGCGCCAGCTGCTCGTGGATGACCACCTGGTCGATGGAGACCGTCTCACCATAGGGAGAGCCGTAGGCACCGCCCCAGTCCGGTAACGGGACGCTTTCGCCGAAGCCCTCGTGCTCACCGCTCGAGACGCGGACGACCAGCACCTCGCCAAGAGGTCGTTCCAGCCCGTTCCACCGGAAGTCGGTCCGAGTGGGGAGTTGGACGCGGCGCGTCTCCACCAGTTCGATCGGCAGTCGCGTCATAGCGCCGGGATGCCGGTGAGAAGCAGGTCCCCGGCGGGTGAGACGTGAAGCGCCACGCCGGGCGGGATGAGGGCGGTCGAATCCTGTTGCACTACGACGCACGGGCCGGTCGTCGACTGTCCGGGGAGCAGCTCCGAACGGTCTATCTCCGGACAGTCGAGCTCCTCGCCGCCGAAGTAGACGTGTACGCGGCGCCTGCCAGCGGCGGCGCCCCTGCCGTCCGGGGAGACCCCGACCTCCGTCCAGCGAGCCCCTGCCGGGGTCGTCACGAAGAGCCGTTCGACGCAGACCTCGCACGGATCCTCCGGGTTGGAGAAGGCGTAGGCCTTCTCGTGCAGCCGGTGAAAGTCGCTCACCATCCGGTCGAACGCAGCTTCGTCGAGCCTTCCCTGGCCGAGCGGGACCGCGACCTCGTAAGCCTGGCCGACATAGCGGACGTCGCACCTCCTGTCGATGGTGAGATCCCCACGGAACTCCTCGTCTGCCCCGAGCTGTTCGAGTGCCGTCGCCTCGAGCTTCGCGAACAGGGAGAGGAACTGCCGGGCGGCGTCTTGGCTGTCGCTCCGGACCCGCCCGCTCAGTGCGAAGTCTTGCCTGAGGTCGCTCGTCAACAACCCGAGGGCCGAGAAGGTTCCGGGATGGCGCGGCAGCATCACGGTGGAGATGCCGAGGCGAGACGCCAGCTCCACTGAGTGCAGCGGCCCGGCACCCCCGAAGGCGA
>JAKCCH010000167.1 GCA_021838945.1 Actinomycetes bacterium | reverse complement strand
CGTCGACGCAGGTGTCCTCGGAGAGTTTTCCCGACCTCGCCCGGGTGACCGTCACGGCGTCGCTGGCACCCGGCGAGCGGCTCCGCCTGGTCAAGTTCGTCGCCTACGGCTGGTCGGCAGAGCGCTCGGAACCCGCCGTGCGCGACCAGGTCGCCGCGGCGCTGACCGGTGCGGTCCAGACGGGCTGGGATGGCCTCGTCGCCGAGCAGCGCGCCTATCTCGACGCCTTCTGGGCGGGCGCCGACGTCGAGGTCGAAGGCGACGCCGAGATCCAACAGGCGGTGCGGTTCGCACTGTTCCACGTCCTCCAGGCGGGCGCCCGGGCCGAGGGGCGGGCCATCGCGGCCAAGGGGCTCACCGGCCCCGGCTACGACGGGCACGCCTTCTGGGACACCGAGACCTACGTGCTGCCCGTGCTCACCTACACCGCCCCTGACGTCGTGGCTCACGCACTCAGGTGGCGGCACTCGACCCTGGGGATGGCTCGGGACCGGGCCCGTCAGCTCGGCCTGCAGGGCGCGGTGTTCCCGTGGCGGACCATCGCGGGAGCCGAGTGCTCGAGCTACTGGCCGGCAGGCACGGCGGCATTCCACATCGGTGCGGACATCGCCGACGCGGTCGTCCGCTATGTCGCAGCGACCGGCGACGAGCGCTTCGAGCGAGGCGTGGGCTTGGAGCTGATGGCCGAGACCGCACGCCTCTGGCGCTCGCTCGGTCACCACGATGCCGAGGGCAGGTTCCGCATCGACGGGGTCACCGGCCCCGACGAGTACTCGGCGGTGGCTGACAACAACGTCTTCACCAACCTGATGGCCAAGCACAACCTCGCCTCGGCGGCAGACATCGCCGAGCGCCACCCCGACGAAGCCCGCCAGCTCGGCATCGACGAGGAGGAGATCGCCACCTGGCGTGACGCCGCGACGGCGATGTTCGTCCCGTACGATGACGCGCTCGGGGTCCACCCCCAAGCCGAAGGGTTCACCCGCCACCAGGTGTGGGACTTCGCCGCCACCACGGACGAGCAGTACCCGCTGCTGTTGCACTTCCCCTACTTCGACCTCTATCGCAAGCAGGTCGTCAAACAGGCCGACCTGGTGTTGGCGATGCACCTTCGCGGCGAGGCGTTCACCGAGGAGGAGAAGGCAGCCAACTTCGCCTACTACGAAGCTTTGACGGTGCGTGATTCGTCGCTGTCGGCCTGTACCCAGGCGGTGATCGCCGCCGAGGTCGGGCACGTGGAGCTCGCCTATGACTACCTGGCCGAGGCAGCCCTCATGGACCTCGACGATTTGGAGCACAACACCCGTGACGGTCTGCACGTCGCCTCCCTGGCCGGCACCTGGATCGCCCTCGTCGCCGGACTGGCGGGCATGCGCGAGATCGGCGGCACCCTCGGCTTCTCCCCCCGGTTGCCCGAGGGCATCACCCGGCTCTCCATAGGAGTCAACCTTCGTCAACGCACCCTCCGCCTCGACGTCACCGCGGAGACGACTACCTACCGGCTGGCAGGGGGTGACGCGGTCGAAGTCTTCCACCACGGACAGGCGGTCACGGTCTCGGCGGACGCCCCCGTCGTCTGCGAGACGGCAGGCAGCGACGCTCGGCTCGCCCTGGGACCGGCCCCGAGCCAACCCGCCGGCCGGGAGCCGCTTCACCGCAAGGCCCGGGACGAGATGCGCACGCGAGAAGCGACGTAATGAGCACGAAGCGCCAGCCCATCCAGCCACCTCCCGGGGTAGGCCTGAAGGACTACGACGCCTGGCTGTTCGGCCTCGGCGCATTGGCCAACACCGCGGGCGTGTACGTCGCGGCATGGAAGCAGGGGTTCGACGAAGTCCTCGAAGCCGAGACGAGCCGTACGGGAAAGGCGTTCGCCCCCTTCGACCCCGAACGCGACTATGCGCGCTTTGTAGAAGGCAAGTCCCGTGACGACGGCATCCGGGAGTTCCTCCGCGACCGAGGCATCGCGCTTCCCGAGGGCACTGGCGGTGACCCTCCGGGCGCCACCACCGTCGAAGGAGTCGGAATCCACGTTCATGATCTGGTCCTTCACATGCTCGAGACAAAGGGCGTCGAGCTCTATGACGGAGCCAAGCCCCTCCTGGAACAGCTCCACGAACGAGGGGTCAAGATCGCCGTTGTCTGTGCCGACGAGGACTCCGACGCACTACTGCAGGCAGCGGGGATCCCCGAACTGTTCGCGGCGCGCATCTACGGCAGCGCCAGCAACGGCCACCGTCTGTCTGGCAAAGCCGCCCTCAACGTCTATCTTCAAGGGGCCAAGGCTCTCGGCGTCGATCCTCGCAGAACTGTCCTTGTCGAAAATGCGGTCGCCGGGATACAGGCGGGTCGCGCCGGGAGGTTCGGCCGAGTCGTCGGTGTCGGCCAGCGAGGCGACCCCGGTAGCCACGACGACGCCGACACCCTCCGCTCCGACGGTGCCGATATGGTCGTCGACCACCTGGCTGAGCTGCTCGGAGACGGATCCGCGGCGGAGGGACCGCCGCTGGGACCAAGGAAGGCTTTCAGCGCAGGTCTTGTCACCAAGGCGATGAGCCGCCACGTGGTCCTCGTGGCGGCGGTTACCGCGCTCGGCGGGCTGCTCTTCGGCTACGACACCGGGGTCGTCTCGGGGGCGTTGCTCTTCCTCCACCGTGATTTCGGGCCCGTCAGCTCATTCGACAAGGAGTTGGTCGTGAGCCTGCTGCTCGTCGGCGCGGTCGTCGGGGCACTCGGAGCAGGTCGGGTCGCCGACAGGGTCGGGCGGAGGCCCACCTTGCTTGCCACCGCGGTCGTCTTCATCCTCGGCGTGTTGGCCGCGGCGTTCTCGCCGAGCCTCGGTGTGCTGATCGCGATGCGTTTCGTCATCGGACTGGCCGTCGGATCGGCGTCCGAGGTCGTGCCCCTGTTCATCGGCGAGGCAGCGCCGCCCAAGCTGCGTGGCGCACTCGTGAGCTTCAACCAGTTCGCGCTTACCATCGGCATCCTCGTGTCGTTCCTCGTCGACTACGCGCTTGCCGGCACGCAGGACTGGCGCTTGATGTTCGGGCTGGCAGCGATCCCGGCCACGATGCTGTTCATCGGCATGA
>JAKCCH010000073.1 GCA_021838945.1 Actinomycetes bacterium | reverse complement strand
CCAGACGACCGCCACATCCTCGGCGCGGGCCTTCTCGACGAGCACGCTGATGTTGGCGATGACGCCGTCGCGGTTGTGGACGCCCGCCACGACACCGTTCTGGACGTCGATCACCACGAGCGCGGAGTTGGGCCGATCCGGCAGCGTGGTCACGGGACCTCCCCTGTGCGACCGCCCGAGCGGACATTGTAACCCACCCTCTTCGCCGCCACGAGATGCCCCGATGCGGGATCGAGCTCTCGTCGCCCGCCGACCGCAGGTCGCCAGGAGTAGGAGGCCCTCCCGGCGTCACGGCTGCCGCTCCGCCACCGAGAGGGCGGGGACGGCGCGGGACCCGCTACCGAATAATTTCCTTGCCTCCTCTTCCCATCGCGGCCGTCGATCGATACGGTCGGAGCGATCACTCACAATGAGGAGGGGGCCATGAGCGCTCGATCCAGGTGGAAGTACATGTCCGGTGCGGTGGCACTCGGCGGCAGCCTCGCACTGGCGACGGCCGTCGGTGCACCGGCGTCCGGCGCCGCCCAGTCCACGTCCACCGTCACCTACAACGTCACGCCGATCGCCAGGCAGGCGGTCGCCAGCCAGGGTGCGACGCCCGGCGGCTGGACGCTCACGCCGAGCCAGTGCGTGTCGCAGTTCGGGCTCGCCTGCTACACGCCCTCTGAGCTGAGGGCGGCCTACAACATCCCGGCCACCTCCAACGGCGCCGGCCAGACGATCGTGATCGTCGACGCCTACGGCAGCCCCACGATCCGCCAGGACCTCGCCACCTACGACGCCGAGTTCGGGATCCCGGCACCCCCGGCCTTCAACATCATCTACCCGTCCGGCTCGCCGACCTACAACCCTCTTCAGGACCACAGCGAGGTCTCCTGGGCAGAAGAGACGAGCCTCGACGTCCAGCAGGTCCACGGGCTGGCACCGGCTGCCACCATCGACCTCGTCGTGGCGCCGAACAACGCCGGCAACGCTCTCAACAACGCCGTCAACTACGCCGTCTCGAACCACCTCGGGAACACCCTGTCCATGAGCTACGGCGCCCCCGAGGCCGCCTTCGCCGGCAACAACAACCAGGTGGCCCAGGCGACCAAGATCTTCGAGCAGGCAACGAGCGAGAACATGAGCCTCTTCGCCTCCTCGGGAGACTCGGGGGCGACCGAGGGAGAGAGCGTCCCCTCAGCGCTCTTCCCGGCCTCGTCGCCCCTCGTCACCTCGGTCGGCGGCACGAACCTGTTCATCAAGCAGAGCAAGAACGGGACCTACTCCTACGGGAGCGAGACGACCTGGAACGACTCCGTGGCGAGTGAGTGCCCCTTCGGCTGCCGGTACGGCGCCTTCGGTGCCACCGGAGGCGCCCCGAGCGTCCTGTTCTCGTCCCCGAGCTACCAGCAGGGCGTGACGGGCTACTCCGCCAGGACGACCTCTGACGTGTCGTTCAACGCCTCGGTCTACACGGCGACGATGATCTACCTCGGCTTCCTCGGCTCGAACAACGGGTTCTACTTCTTCGGAGGTACCTCCGAGGGTGCCCCCTCCTGGTCGGCCATCACCTCCCTCATCAACCAGGCGGCCGGCCACCCGCTCGGTCAGATGAACCCGCGGCTGTACGCCATCTACGGGACGAGCGCCTACTCGAACGACTTCCACGACATCACCCAGGGCAACAACGCCTTCTACGGCCCGGGGTTCAACGCCGGCACCGGATACGACATCCCGACCGGGCTCGGAAGCCCCGACGTGGCCAACCTGATCAGCACGCTGGCGGGTTCCACCTCGCACCACAAGTAAGGCGACAGGCGCCGGGAGGGACCGCCGCAGCGGGTCCTGTCGCGGCATCGAGAACCAGACGGCCCTGGCGGGCCCGGTCGCTCGACCGGCACCCGCCAGGGCCGTCGTCCGTCCGACTCGCTGTTCCGAGCGCCCTGGTGCAGCCGGCCGGCGGCGGTTGCGATGGCGACCGGGCCCCACGTCGTGGCTCGGGAGCCGCTCACACCACAGCCCTCCCGCAGCGTCCCTTCACGCAGGAAACGGCCGCGTCGTCGAAGGGCCGCAGGCGAAGTCGGGCGATCGCCGCCAACGGCGAGAGAGGTCGTGTGCCGCTCCGCTGGCACTCGACGTGCCGCTTCGCATGCCCAGACGACCGTGGGGCATCGTCGTTCCGACGAGACTGCGAGAGGAGGCGGCCTGCTCCCGTCCCTCGCGGCCGAGCGGCCGACGCCACACGCTCGGCGCCGGCAGGCGGTCGCCCTCGACAGTGCTCCGGAGGCCAGCCGACCCGTGCCGCACGCCAGCCGCCGTCGGAGGTCCGGGCGGGGGAGCGGAGCCAGAGGCGCCGGCTACCGGTTCACGATGGCCCGGTACGGCCTGCACGGCTCGTTGCGCAGGCTGGGGCAGGCTGGCAGGGACGTCGGCACGGCGACGTGGGGGACGACCGGGAGCACCAGTGCCGACGGCATCGTCCGCGAGAAGGCGATCGAGACCCGCGCGGTGCCGGAGGGAACCGTCTGGCCGAAGGACCAGACCGGCTGCGTGCCGTTCGGTGCCGCGATCGTCACCCGGATGCGCGACCCGGCGCGGTAGACGTGCCCCTCGTAGTAGAGCGGGATGACGACCTTGACGAATCGTCCGGCCGGCATGGGTCGGGCGGCAGATCTCCTGAAGCTCGGGATCGGGTCGAGCAGGGTGCTCCGCTGCTTGAACATGTTGTCCGTCCCGCTCGAGAGCGCCCGTTCGCTCGCTCTGATCCACCCGTTCTGGACGAAGGTCTCCATGCCGCCGGGACGCACCTCGCTCACGGTCGCCTGCAGGTCGACGTTCGGAGTGGACGACCGCACCCACAGGTCCACCGCTCCGGCGCCGACGACCGTCGTGTCGGCTCCGAGGGGCGCCGAGACGTAGGAGACGGCCGTTCCGGTCGGGTTCTGCTTCCAGTTCCAGGTCCACTGGGAGGCGTTGCCCCACAGGCCGCCGGAGCCCGTGTTGCCCCGGTAGTCGGTGAGCGGGAGCGCCCGGGCGTTCGAGGTGTACCAGTTCACGCCCCGCCGCACCGGTGGCCCGCCGGCGAGCCGTCCATTCGACCCGAGGTACCAGCGGTGGGCGACCGTGCCGGGAACCGGGAGGCTGGAGAAGTGCGCCACGAATGCCGGATACGGATCGCCCGGCGTCGAGGTCCCTGCCGGCGACTTCCCGGCGCCGTTGTCGAACAGCACTGTGACCTGGGGGGTCTTCTCGAAGGCGGCCAGTGCGGCGCTGTAGGTCGGGATGGTCTGGATCGGGTCGGGCGGAAGGGTGATCGGATCCGACGACGGGGTGCCGAAGGCGCTGTGGAAGACGGCCGGTGCAGCCGCGTGGGTGATGGCGGCATTCACCATCGGCGCCTTGTGGGCGACGAACAGCTCGAGGAAGTCATACCAGCGGTCGTAGGTGTAGGGGTCGAGCGAGTCGATGTGGGCGCCGTTGGTGAAGGTGAACCACTTCTGCCGCGTGCCGGTGAAGTGCTGCACGAGCTCGGCACAGTGCCCTCCCGTCTCCTCGTCCTCCCACTGGCAGGCCATGAAGACCGGGACCTTGATCTTGTGGACGAAGGTCACCGGATCCAGGGGATCTGCCACCGCTGGCCGGTAGTACCGGTTGGCCCGGATCTCCGCCATGAGGTTGGTCGCCTCGCCGTGCAGCACCTGGTTCGCCTTGCACGTCTTGTCTCCTGCCTGGATCCGCTGGTACGCCCATGCCTGCCCGCTGTGGGGCCCGGCGGGCAAGGCGTCGTACTGGCGCTGCTTGGCCCAGGCGACAGCGAAGCCCGTGTTGAGGATCCCGCCCGGGTACAGCGTGGTGGCGGTGGCGTCGATCGTCGAGAGGGGGGCGATCGCCTCGAGCGCAGGAGGATCGAGCTGTGCAGCAAAGAGCTGGCTGATGGCGCCGTAGGAGATGCCGAGCATCCCGACCTTGTGATCGAGAACCCACGGTTGGTGGGCGATCGCCTCGATGACGTCGTAGGCGTCGAGGTTCTGAAGCGGCTCGAAGAAGTTGAAGGCGCCTCCAGAGCAGCCGGTCCCGCGCATGTTGACGTCGACGACGGCGAATCCCATGAGGTTGGCGAGCGCGGCGATGCCGTTCTGCGGACCAGCCGGGTTGGCGTAGCCATAGCCCGAGTACTCGATGAGGGTGGGGTAGGGGGGTTGGAAGTCGGGCCCGCTCGGCACCGGAACACCGGCCGGGAGTCCTGGCTCGCCAGCCGGGCTGGTCGGCGGGTGCACGTCGATGGCGAGCTTGGTGCCGTCGCGAGTCGTCACATAGGAGTACCCGTTGTCCGGGATCGACTGGTCGTAGATCTTCGGGTCCCATGGCTTGGCGGCGTTGCTGTGGACGGTGAGGAGGCGCGACTCGCCACCGCTTGCGTCCCGGACGCGGTAGCCCTTGCCGGGTCGCACATTGAGGAAGAGAAGCCCCCCGAGAGAATCGGCCCGCTTGTGCCGGATGACCCGGCCTCGCGGCGAGATGAGGGTCGCTCGCTCGTGGGTTGGCAGGCCGATCACGTACACCTGCTCGGCGCTGCCGTGCGCGTTGAGCGGGCGGGTGGCGGCGCCGCTGCCCGGTGCGACGAGCAGGGTGACGGCGAGCACGAGGGCGGTCGCGAGCGGGACGCCCCGGGCGATGCGCCCTGATTCGGCACGGCTTCTCCGGTGGCTGCCGTTGGACACGTCGACGTACCTCTTCCTCGTTCACGGGCAGCGGGCCTCGCGCTGCGGATGAGGAACGAGCCAGCGGCCACGAACTTGCGCCGGCGGAGGGTGTTCGTCTGGGAAGCCGCGCCGGGCCGGACCTGCTCAGCAGGTCAGGCCGACGACAGCAG
This sequence comes from Actinomycetes bacterium, assembly GCA_021838945.1. Lineage (GTDB taxonomy): Bacteria > Actinomycetota > Acidimicrobiia > Acidimicrobiales > Bog-793 > JAKCCH01. The sequence continues at coordinate 10,419 of JAKCCH010000073.1, read as the reverse complement.
CCACCCGGTTTGCGACGGCAGGCAGGCGGTGCCATCGGGGCACAGCGCACCTCGGCTGTGGCGCCGGTCCCTCACCGTCCCGGCGGGGAACCTGCCGGGGGCGCGCTCAGCGAGCGAGCGCTCCCATCGGGTCCCAGGCCGGGAGCACGACCGGCGCCTGCTCGAGGGCCGCACGCTGCTCGTCGGTGAGCAGGCTCTTGCGGGCAGAGATCTCGAAGACGTACTCGTCGAACCATGAGTCGTTCATGGTGTAGAAGCCGTCCTTGCCCCGCTCCTTGCCCCAGCTGTTCTCGACGCGCCACCGCCTCGGCCGACCGTCGACGAGGTCGACACCGGTGAACAGCATGGCGTGGGTCATCTGGGTCTCGCGGTAGAGGAGCCGCTCGGCCTTGTCGAGGGCGAAGCTCGTGTCGTAGACGGCAGGGAGGTCGAGAAGAGCAGCGTCCCAGATCCCGAAGTCGCTGCTCATCATCTTCGCCACATCGCAGCCGAACCAGACCGGCTCACCGGACTCGAGCACCCTCGCTGCCAGCTCCTTCATCACCCGCATGTCGACGTTGAGGTAGGTCACCGGTGGCGCGCCGACGACATTGCCCAGGTACTCGACGGTAAAGGTCCGGCCCATCGGACTTCTCGGACGGGGATCGTGGACGAGACAGACGTAGTCGTCGATCGGGAGATCGACGTATCGGCTGGCGAACTCGCGGGGCGTGATCTCGCCGTCACGGTGGAAGTTCCGCTCGGAGTCGATCCACTGCCACTCGAAGTGCTCGGGAGGAGTGCCGAGGTGCATGCACAGGACGCGGTGGACGACAGCGAGGACGTCGGCCTTGGCTGTCCGCGCTTCGTCCAGCGATCGCTCGGACGCCTGGCGGAGCGTCTTTGCTCCCTGGCGCAGCAGGTACCGCAGCACCGAGTTCATCCGACCGGTGTTGGAGGAGCTCTGGGTCTCCGGCATGAACGCCTTCGGCACAAGTCCGTGCTTGTCGACAAGGGCGACGAACATGTTCCACTGGCCGCCGTCGTTCGCGACCGAGTCGAGCAGGAACGCAACGGTGCGGTCGTCGACGTCCCGGTCGGCCGTCTCGATCACCGCCTCGAGGAAGTAGTTCGCCCTCTCCAACTTGTCCCAGAACATGAGGAAGTTCTGCGAGAACTCGAACTCCTTGAGCCCCATCTTCTTCATGGCGCCGACCCGAAGCAGGTTGAGCCCGGCGAAGAGCCAGCAGCGTCCGCTGTGCTCCTGGTTGGTGACCTTCCAGTCGTCGAGTGAGACCGAGAGAGCGTGATCGGTCGCGTTGACGATCTCCCGGTTGATCGCGACCTCATCCAGGCCGACCCGGGTGATCGCGTTCTGCGCCAGACGGTAGGTGGGACTGGCGGAGAACTCCTTGCGGAGCAACTCGAGGTCGGCGCTGCGAATTGTCTTGTCCATCCAGTGGTCTCCTCCGGCGGTCCACGCCACGCTTCCTCGGGCAGGCTACCAATCGGAATCCGCCGCCCACTCGGCGGCGCAGGATCACGGCGGTCAGAGGCGCGGCGGCTGAAGGCGCCTACGCAATGGGAGGTTTTCGTGCTCGGGGCCGGTGACGCCTTGTTCCTTCCCGCCCAGCGAGCCGCCCGCGAGCCCCGAAGTGTCACCTCGCAGACCGCTAAGACCTCATCACATGAGCGTGCCAGCTGATGACTCGTCTGTTCATCCGAGGCCCTCACGGGCCTGGACGATCTGGCAGTGGGGCAGTTCCTCTGCCCTTACCGGCGCACCGTGCGACGCTCCCAACCGTAATGCGACATAACGGACATTATCGGCGCTCTGTGGGTGACGCATGACGGCACCCGTGCAGCGGCACACTCTGTCCGGTGGAGCGCGCCCCCTTCCCAGTGATGCTTCGACTGCGCGCACCAGCGCCACCTGGGGAGGCCGCCGCCGATGCGCCGGCGGCCGTAGCGTCGCCGTCGTCGACGGTCGCCGTCCAACGCGGCCTCGCCGTCTACGTGGCGACACGCGTGGCGCTGCTCCTGACGGCGGTCGCCATCGCCTCGGTCGACCATCTGAGGCTGAACATCGTGCTGCCGTCCTGGGACGCCAAGCACTACCTCTACGTCGCCCGCTACGGGTACCCGAGGACGTCCGTTCTGTCGCTTGCCAAGCCCGACGCGTTCTTCCCGCTCTTCCCGGTCAGCGTCAGGATCCTCCACACCCTGACGGGCCTCCCGTGGCTCGTCCTCGGGGTTGCTGTCTGCATGTTGGGCGGAGCGGCCCTCGTGGTACTCGGCGCCAAGCTGGCCGAATCGGTCTGGGGGCCGAGACGGGCAGGTCAGGCCGCGGTCGTGCTGGCTGCCTTCCCTGGCTCCTTCGTCGCCGGCATGCCCTATGCCGATCCCATCGGACTCGCCTTCGGCGCCGGCGCCCTGTTGCTCCTCGAGCGGCGCAGGTACCTGCTGGCCGGACTGGCAGCCATGGCGGCGACGCTCACGTTCTCACTGGCGCTCAGCGCGCTGCTCGCCGTGGCGGCCTGGGCGCTCGTCGTCAGGCGGGAACCGCGGGCGCTCCTGACCGGGGCGTTCGCCGCCGCCGGAGCCGGCGTCTACCTCCTGTACCTCTGGATCCACGTCGGGACGCCCTTCATCTGGTCCCGCCTGGAGGCGGTGAAGTGGCACTCGCACTTCGGCCTCTCCATCCACCGCGGGACGCTGTGGGCGCTCCAGTCGAACTGGCACGCCGGCAGCGTCGTCGCGACCTGCCTCGTGTTCGCGGTCGTGTCGCTCGCCGTCCTGCTCCGAAGCGGGGCGCCCTCTACCTGGATGGTCTTCTCCTCAGTCATCTTCCTCGTCAGCCTCTTCGACACCGGAACCTGGCTCACGCCTCGACTGCTCTACGCGATGTTCCCGGCGGTGCTCGCGATGGGATCGCGGCTCCCCGAGCGCTGGACCACGCCCGTCGTGGTGCTCTCTACGCTTGCGATGTGCCTCTGCCTGTGCATCTACGCCCCCCAGAACTGGGTCTTCTTCAACCCCTGATCGGCTCTCCTTCCAACACCGCTGCGAGCCAGCTCTGAAGCGACGAGACCGCCTCTCGCCGAAGGAAGAACAGCCTCACCCTGGCGTCGGTCACCGACCGCTCGTCGTCGACGAGCCCGGCGGCGAGCAGCACACGCAGGTGCCGGCTCATCACCGCCGCCGGAACCCCGGCGGTCGCTGCCAGCTCACCTGCCCGGCGCGCCCCGGTGCCGAGCGCCTCCACCACCTGCCGCCTGGTCGGGTCCGCAAGTGCGCGCAACCATTCATCTACAGCAGAATATCCATTCACCGCACATAATATTAGCACCATCGACAACTATTACCATCCGACGCACGCCATGAAGCTAGGATTGCCTGGTCGCAAGCACGGAGGACCGGACGGCGTCTTACCGCAGGTGAGGCACCGCGTCCCGACGACAGGAGCAGTCATGCCGTCATCCGCCATCCGCCGTCTCCGTCTGCGAGCGGGACTGGCAGGAGTGGCGCTCGTCCTGGCAGGCTGCAGCTCGGCTCGGGCAGGTACGAGCACCCCGACGACGGCGCCCCAGGTCGTCGCATCCTCCACCCGACCGGCTGCGTCGTCGTCGACCTCGGCCGGCTCCGCTCCCACCTCCTCCACGAGCTCGACCACCACCTCGACGAGCGACGCGCCCACGCCGACGGCGGCGCCGATCGTGACCCGTAACGGGAAGGTGACCGTGCTCGAGATCGGGGACTCTCTCGGCATCGATCTCGGCTGGGGGATGCAGTGGGCGCTCCAGAGCTACCCGAACGTCACCCTCCTCCAAGCCGCCAAGGGCGACAGCGGCCTCGCCAACGTGGGCTTCTACAACTGGCCTGCGGCGCTCCAGGCGGCGCTCAAGGCGACCACCCCCAGATCGTCGTCGTCTTCCTCGGGGCGAACGACGTCCAGGGCTTCTACTCCGGTGGCCGGTACGTCGCCTTCGGCACCGCCACCTGGCGCCAGACCTACGCCGGCCGGGTCAGCCAGATGATGGACGAGGCCACGAAGGCGGGTGCCCGCGTGCTGTGGGTCGGCATGCCGATCATGGAGTCGCCGAGCTTCTCGGCGAACATCGCGACCATCAACTCCATCTTCAGCTCCGAGGCCTCCTCGCACGCCGGGGTGACCTACTACTCCTCGTGGGCGCTGTTCGCCACGCCCTCTGGTCAGTACAACGGAGGGACGACCGATGTCGCCGGTTCGGTGCTGCCGCTTCGCGACCCCGATGGCATCCACCTGAACGACGGCGGCGAGGACCTCCTCGGGTTGTCGGTCGTGAGGGAGCTGCGGCAGCTCTACCGGCTGTCGTGACGCCTCACCAGGGCTCGACCATGGGCCGCTTCTTCGCCGCTCGGGCGGCCGGCACCGGGGCCGCCTCGAGGACGTTCATGATCCGCCGCCTCGTCTCGGCCGGATCGATGACGTCGTCGATCTCGAAGTGCGTCGCCATCGAGAGAGCCTTGCCCCGCTCGTAGAGCGAGGCCACGAGCCGTTCGTAGAGCCCCTGGCGTGCCTCCTCGTCTGCTGCCGCCTCGAGCTCCCGGCGAAAGGCAAGGCGGACGGCGCCTTCGAGACCCATCCCGCCGAACTCCCCCGTCGGCCAGGACACCGTGAGCAGCGAGGCGTGGAAGCTGCCCCCGGCCATCGCCTGGGCGCCGAGCCCGTAGGCCTTCCGGAGCACGACGGTGACGTAGGGAACCGTGGCGCTCGCTGCTGCGAGGAACATGCGGCCAAAGTGGCGCACCTGGGCCGTCTGCTCGGCCGCCGGCCCGACCATGAAGCCGGGCGTGTCGCACAACGAGACGATCGGGATGTCATAGGCGTCGCACAGTTGGACATGGCGGGCCGCCTTGTCCGCCGAGTCGGCGTCGATCGCCCCGCCGAGATGTCCGGCGTTGCTCGCCAGCAGGCCGACAGGCCGTCCCTCGATCCGGCCGAGGGCGGCCACGATGCCCCGCCCGAACCGCGGCCGCAGCTCGAGCAGGGAGCCGACGTCGCAGAGCGTATCGAGAACCCGGCGGACCTCGTAGAGCTCGTTGCGCCGCTGCGGCACGAGGTGGCGGAGGAGGCGCTGGTCGTTGACCTCGTACGACCCGCCCGCAGGGGCGAAATAGGAGAGGTAGCGCTTGGCGACGGCGACCGCCTCGGCGTCGTCGGCGACGAGGAGGTCGACGACACCGACCTGCGCCTGGTCCGGAGCCGGACCGATCTCCTCGGGCCGGAAGGACCCGAGCCCGCCGCCTTCGATCATCGCCGGGCCGCCCATGCCGATCGACGCGTCCTCGGTGGCGACGATGGCGTCGCAGCAGCCGAGCAGGGCGGCGTTGCCGGCGAAGCAGAAGCCGTTCACGATGCCGACGGTCGGCACGAGGGCCGACAGGCGGGCGAAGAGGGCGAAGGCCATGGTGTCGAGGCCGGCGATGACGGGATAGTCCGTGTCGCCCGGCCTCCCACCGCCACCCTCGGCGAACAGGACGAGCGGCAGCCGCAGCCGTTCCACGATCTCGAAGAGGCGGTCCTTCTTGCGGTGGTTGCGGGCTCCCTGGGTACCCGCCAGCACGAGATAGTCGTAGGCGGCGACGGCCACCGGTCGCCCCGCGATCCGACCGATGCCAGCGACGAGGCCGTCCGCCGGCGTCCGTTCCAAGAGCTCACCGAGCTCCCGGCGGGACTCCTGGGCGGCGATGGCGAAGCCGCCCCACTCCTCCAGGCTCCCCGGGTCGAGCAGGTCGGCGAGGTTCTCCCTCACGGTCCGGTGACCGGCGGCGTGCCGGGCCGCCACGGCGGCGGCTCTCGCCGGCGAGTCGTCCCCGAGCAGCAGCCGGCGCGACAGGACCTCGGCAAGGTCGCCTCGTGCGGGCGACTCCAGGTCGACCGGGACCTCGGCCGGTGACGCCCCCGCTCCTCCCCCGCCGACGATGAGCTCCACGAGCGCCTGTCCGTCGACGACGCCGTCGCCGGGAGCGACGAGCACGGCCGTCACCTCGCCGCCGAGCGACGCCACCACGGGATGCTCCATCTTCATCGCCTCGAGGACGACGAGGACCGAGCCGGGGTGAACCGACTCCCCCGGCGAGACGGCGACGTGGGCGACTCTGCCCTGGAGCGGGGCGAGGATCTCCACGGCTCAGCGGGTGCGGAGAAGGATCTTGCCCGTCGCCCGGCGCGAGGCGATCTCGTTCAACGCGTCGGCCGCCTGCTCGAGGGGGAAGATGCCGCCGATCGGCGGGTCGATGTGACCGGTCGGGAGCAGGGCCATGAGCTCGGACCACTGGCGAGCGAGGTAGGACGGGTCTCGCAGCCAGTAGGCGCCCCACCAGACGCCGACCACCTCGACGTTGTTGAGCAGCAGCCGGTTCACCTTCACGGTCGGGATCTCCCCGGCGGTGAAGCCGATGACGAGCAGGCGCCCTCCGACGGCGAGCGACCGCAAGGAGTCGGCGAAGCGGTCGCCCCCGACCGGGTCGACGACGACGTCCACTCCCCTGCCGCCGGTGAGCTCCTTGGCGGCCTCTTTGAAGCCCTCGACGCCGACGACCTCGTCGGCGCCGGCCGCTCGGGCGACCTCTGCCTTCTTCTCGCTCGAGGCCACGCCGATGACCCGGGCCCCGAGGGCCTTGGCCATCTGGATGGCCGCCGTCCCGACACCGCCGGCTGCGCCGTGCACGAGAACGGTCTCCCCCGCCTGGAGCCGCCCCCGGAGAGCGAGTGCGAAGTGGGCCGTCAGGTAGTTCATGGGGAGGCAGGCACCGACCTCGAAGCTCATGGCCCCGGGGAGCGGGAAGACGGCGACCGGGTCGGCGACGACCACCTCGGCGAACGCCCCGAGCCCGGGGAAGGCGGCCACCCTGTCGCCCGGCGAGAGAACCGAGCCCTCCGGGGCGATCCGGACGACGCCCGCCACCTCGGCGCCCGGCACGAACGGAAGAGCCGGCCGCACCTGGTACTCCCCGCGGGTGAGCAGCAGGTCGGGGAAGCTGACACCCGCCATCTCGACCTCGATCACCACCTGGTCGGGACGCCCCTCGGCCTCGGGGACCTCGACGAGCCCGACCGCCTCGGGACCGTCGAAACGCGACACCTGCACTGCCCGCACGGGACCTCCTTTGTCGGGCGCGCGCCCGGACCTCTCCCACGATGTCACCTCAGTCATAGGCTCCCGGGCCGACGGGCGTCCACCTCGGAGCGGCAGGTGGTGCCTCGGTGCGTCGCGAGAGCCCTACTGCCAACCGCGCTCAGTTGCGAGGGTGGGTCTGGTCCCTGGAATCCGCCGGGGCAGGGCCACGGCGCCACACAAGGCCGGCCGGGGCGATCAGACGGCGAGAGACGGCCAGCGTTTCGCCGCCCACTCTCCCCAGTCGGCGAAATCGGTCGGTGGCTGGTCGAGAGGGCCGCCTTCGAGCTCCCCCGCCCCCGGGACCTCGAACAGGTCCCTCCACTCATCCAACTCGTCGCCGGTGACCAGCAAGGTCGTGGCCGGCGTGTCCTCCCGGCGCGCCGTCACCCGCCGGCCCTGCTCGTCGGGCGGCAGGGTCACGTACACGAGCTCGCACTCGGCGCCTGCGGACGCCGCCAGGTAAGCCAACGCGTTGGGCTCTGGCTTCGCCCAGCAGCCGAAGTCGAGGACCACGTCCATCCCGGCGCCCGGAGCACGTCGAGCGCCACCGAGATCAGCCGGTCTTCGAGGATGTAGCGACGGCGCCTGTACTCGTCGTCCCTGAAGTCCCGCCCGAGGGAGGGATCATCCACTCGTCAGGAGTGAGGCGCACCGCCCGATGCTCGGCAGAGATCCGCCGCGCCCGGGTCGTCCTGCCGGTCCCGACCATGCCCACCATGGCGCTCAGCCTCCCGGCCGTCGCTGTGTGTCCCTCATGCGGTACATCTGCCCGGAAGCCATCGCCAGCCGCTCGCCCACCACTGCGGGTGCCGCGCCGGCTTCGCCGGACGAGGGTCCATGTGCACGGCCTGTGAGCAGCGGCCCGCAGCCGGTACCGCCACACCGAGTCAGCCCGTAGCTCACCATCGGCCTGTCGCTCCATGGCGGCACCCTTGCCGCGCTCAGGCCTCGCTGTGGGTCACCGGCTCCTCGCCCATCCACTCGCGCAGGGTGTTCTTCAGCTTGATCTGCTGTATGAAGATGTCGTGCTCGGCGCCGAGCGACGGGTCCGAGGTCATGGGCGCCTTGAAGTAGAAGCTCAGCCACTCCTGCACGCCCTTCTCCCCGGCGCGGGCGGCCAGGTCGAAGAACAAGGCGAGGTCCAGCACGAGCGGCGCCGCCAGGATCGAGTCGCGGCACAGGAAGTTCACCTTGATCTGCATCGGATAGCCCATCCACCCGAAGATGTCGATGTTGTCCCAGCCTTCCTTGTTGTCGCCGCGGGGCGGGTAGTAGTTGATCCGCACGACGTGGTCGACGTTCCCGTACAGCTCGGGATAGAGCCCGGGCTCGAGGATGGTGTCGATCACACCGAGCTTCGACACCTCCTTGGATCTGAAGTTCTCGGGATCGTCGAGGACCTCGCCGTCGCGGTTCCCGAGGATGTTGGTCGAGTACCAGCCCCGTAGACCGAGCATCCGCGACTTGAGCCCGGGGGCGAGGATCGTCTTCATGAGGGTCTGGCCGGTCTTGAAGTCCCGTCCCCCGATGGGCACGCCCTCGCGCTCAGCCAGTGCGACCATGCAGGGGGCATCGCAGCTCAAATTGGGCGCGCCGTTGGCGTATGGGACGCCCGACATGATCGCCGCGTAGGCGTAGATCTGGCTGGGCGAGATCCTCTCGTCGCTGTCGCGCAGTCCCTGCTCGAAGGAGTCGATCGTGGCGTGCACGTCGCTCAGCTCGCGGTAAGCCTCGGTCGAGGCGCACCACACCATGACGAGGCGGTCACAGTCGTTCTCGAGGCGGAAGCGCTCGATGTCGGCCATCAGCTGCTGGGCGAGGTCCATCTTGGAGTTGCCCGTCTTGACCCGCGCTCCCTCGAGCCGGCTCACCCAGCTCTGGTCGAAGACCGCGTCCATGGCAATGATCCCCTCGAGCTCCCCCGAGACGGCTGCCAGGTCGCGGTCCTCGAGGACGCCGGCGGTACGGGCGGCCTCGAGGGCGTTGGCCGAGATCGGGTCCCATGCGCCGAACACGATGTCGTCGAGCGAGGCGAGCGGCACGAAGTCCTTGATGAGCGGGTTGCGCCCCTCCTCCCGACTGCCGAGCCGAATGTGGGCCATCTGGGTGAGCGAGCCGATGGGAGCGGCGTTGTTCGAGCGGACTGCCAGGACGCCGGCCATGAAGGTGGAGGCGACTGCCCCGAGTCCGGGGGTGAGCACACCGAGGCGTCCGGTAGCGGGAGCGATGCTGCGCGAGCCAGGCATGGCCAGAAGTGTAAACACATCTAACTACACGTCAACATCTGTTCAGCAACGCTGAACTATTCTCGCGATCATGCCAACAGGGCGACAGGCTGGCGAGAGCGCTGTGCCGAACCTCACCGTGCAGCAGCTCGAGTACCTGGTGGCGGTCGCGGACGCGCCCACCTGGGCGATGGCGGCGGCCGCCGTGGGCGTCACCCCCAGCGCGATGAGCCAGGGCCTGGCCGAGCTCGAGCGGCGCATCGGGATCCGGCTGTTCGAGCGCGACGGTCGCCGCCGGGTGCTCGCTGTCGCCGCCGAGCCCGTGCTGGCGCACGCCCGCGAGGTCCTCGCCCGGACCGTCGACCTCGCCCGGTACTCCGACCAGCTGCGAGAGGGACGGGGCGGGTCGCTGCGCGTCGGGATGATCGACGCCGCCGTCGTCGTCCACTTCTCCCACACCCTGCGCCGCTTCCGCGCCGAGCGCCCCGAGCTGGACCTGCGTCTCACGGTCGCCAGCTCCGCCACCCTGCTGGACCTGCTCCGCCGTGCCACCCTTGACCTCGCCGTCTGCGTCGAGCCGCCCGGGCTCGTCGAGTCGATCGCCATCGCCCCCCTCACGAGCGAGACGCTCTTCGTCCACGCTCCTCACCCCGGCCACCTCGACCGGCCGCCCCGCGAGTGGGGCCCCTGGGTGACCTTCCCCGCCGGGGCGCACACCCGCTCGGTCATCCAGCAGGCGCTGCGCCGCGCAGGCGCGCCCTTCGACGTCGTGGCCGAGTCGCACCAGCCCGAGGTCCTCCGTGAGATGGTCCGCCTCGGCCTCGGCTGGGCGGTGCTCCCGAGCACCGCCCAGCCGAGCGACACCGCCAACCCGGCGGTCGGCCCCGCCATCGGACAGCGGCGACTTGTCGTCGCCCGGCGAGCCGACGCAGTCCCGAACCACGCAGGTGAAGCCCTCGAGCACGAGCTCCACGAGGCGGCGGGCGCCCGCGAAGGGGCGTGAGCACCCTGCACGGGGAGCGGGCCCGCCAGGCGTGCCGGGTAGATCGGAA
>JAKCCH010000166.1 GCA_021838945.1 Actinomycetes bacterium | reverse complement strand
AGGTGTCCGGCGCGGGCTTGCCCGCGAGCTTCTCCTCGGCGGCCACGATGCCGTCGACACAGGTGTCGAAACGACCCTCGAGCCCGGCGGCATGCAACACGGCAGCCGTGTTCTCGCTGGCCGAGACGACGGCCGTGAGGAGCGCGGTGCGCCGGACCTCGTCGAGGAACCGGAGCGAGCCCGGGTAGACCTCCACTCCTCGCTCCTTCATCAAGGCGAGCACCAGCTCGTTCTTGTGCTGGGCGACGCCGTGCACCGTCTCTGCCGAGGGCGGGTCCAGCGGGGTTCCCTCGGGCAGCTCGATCCCTCGGGCGTGCAGGAATCCACGGGTGCCGTCGAGCCGCGGTCGCCCGTCGACGTAGGCGTCGTAGTCGCGGAGCTGGTCGAAGGGGACGAACGTGTCGCCGGACCTCGCGGCTCGGCGGCTCAGGAGCTCGTCGAACGCCTGCTTCCAGGCTTCGGCATGCAGCACTGCCGTCTCCGTCAGGACGCCGTCGAGATCGAACAGGCAGGCCGAGATAACAGCCGGCAGCCGGAGAGCCACGTCTTCGAGCGTAGGGCGACGCCGGCGACACGCCAGCTTCACGAAACGAGAGCGGGGCCGCCGGCGATCGATCTGTGAAGCCCACACGTCGCCGGCGACACGCCAGCTTCACAAAACGAGAGCGGGGCCGCCGGCGATCGATCCGTGAGCCCGACCGGTGTCAGCTACGGAGCCTCGCGCCACCGACTCTGGTCGCGCGGGCAGCCGACAGGACGGCTGCAACGGCCATCAGCCCCATCGACGCGTAGAAGGCTGCGTGGAGCCCTGACGTGAACGCCCTCGCGTCAGTGGCGCGCAGGCTCGTCGAGCCGACGAAGATGGCGAAGGCGAGATGGCGGCTGATGCTCCGCGAGGCGATGAGGATCGCCATGGAGAACGAGAAGACCATGCCCACGTTGGCGAACGTCCGTAGCATGCCCGAGGAGATCCCGAACGCCGTCGGTGGCGATGCCTTCATGACGGCGGCGCTGTTGGCCGGGAAGAAACAGCTCGCCCCCAACCCGTTCACGACGCTTCCCACGATCACGAGCCAGAGGCCGGTCTCGAGACCGAGGTGCGCATAGATGAAGAGCGCGACCACCTGGACGCCGAGACCGATCGTGGCCGGCAGGACGGGCGCGAAGCGGTCCGCCATCCTCCCCGCCACCGGGCCGATCGCGGCGCCGACGAGGTATCCGGGGATGAGGAGCAGGGAGGCGTGGATCGGCGAGAGGTTCCGGGCTCCCTGGAGGTACATGATGACGAGGAAGAGCACGGCGTAGTTGGCGAGTCCCTGGAAGAACGACGCCAGCAACGAGGGGGTCATGGCCGGGATGCGGAAGAGCGAGAAGTCGAGCATCGGCTCGGCGGCCCGCCACTCGGCGAACACGAACAACCCGATGAGGACGAGCCCGCCGAGGAGGTAACCGAGCAGTTCGGCGTTGAGGGGTGTCGTCGCCAGCTTTGTCACGGCCCACAGGACGCCGAAGAGCCCGAGCCCGAGCGTGGCCATCCCGACGAGGTCGAGCCGGTGACGTTCACGCCGCCCGTGCTCGCGCAGCAGCCTGAAGGCCAGCGCCACTCCGAAGATCCCGATGGGCACGTTGATCCAGAAGATCCACCGCCACGAGATGTAGGTCACGATGGCACCCCCGAGAAGGATGCCGAGGACGGCACCGACGCTCCACCCGAGGCCGTTGTAGCCGTATGCCTTGCCCCGCTCCTCCCGGGGGAAGAGGTCGGCGATGACGGCACCGCTGTTCGCTGTGACGAGCGCGCCGCCCACGCCCTGGAGGAGGCGGAACACGACGATCGACGCCTCGTCCCAGGCGAGGGCGCAGAGGGCTGACCCGACGATGAACACGACGAAACCCGCCTCGTACATCCGCACCCGCCCGAACATGTCGCCGAGGCGGCCGACCTGGGTCGCGAGCAGGGTGATGACGAGGAGATAGCCGATGACCACCCAGATGATCGAATCGAGCGCCACGTGCAGGGCGCGCTCGATCTCCGGGAGGGCGAGCACGACGATGGTCGTGTCGACGGCGGTGATCATCACACCGATCATCACGACGACGATTGCAAGGCCACTGCCGGCTTCACGCGAAGGGCGGTGCGGGCGGCGGCCGGCCATCACCGGAGCGGTGACGGTGTCGCCCCGGTCAGAGCGCGACCCTGATGACGAGCGAGCCATCAGGGTCATTGTGACTCGCGTCGTGGCTCGCGCGCATCGCCCGAGAACGCCCGTGCCCCGCGGCCCAGCCCTAGCCTGGGCTCATGACGAGCGAAGTCCGAAGCCTGGCGCAGCGTCGAGCGGACACGACGGCTCGGCTGGAAACCGACGTCGACATCTGGGTGGCCTCGGCCCACGAAGGTCGATCGCACCTGATCCCGCTCTCGTTCGCATGGGACGGTGCCCGGATCATCCTCGCGACTCCGAGCGACTCCCCCACGGCCCGCAACGCCGCTCGGAGCGGGAGCGTTCGCCTCGGGCTCGGCACCACTCGGGATGTGACGATCTTCGAGGCTGAGACCGAAGTCGTACCCTGCAGGGAAGCTGACGAGGCAGTCGCCGACTGCTATCGCTCCCGTACCAGGTGGGACCCGCGGGAGGAGGAGGTGGAGCACTCCTACCTCATCGCCACGCCGAGGACGGCTCGCGCATGGCGTGACGTCCCCGAGCTCGAAGGCCGAACCATCCTCCGCAGCGGCCGCTGGCTGGATGCGTGAGCATCCGAGTCGACCTGCTCACCGAGGCGGCTGACGTCGACGCCCTGCGCGACCAGCTCGCTTCGGTCTACCGGTCGGCGTTCTGCGCCCCGGAATACGGGGAGACAGAGGCAAACGTGCGCAACTTCGCGGTCGAGCAGCTCCCACTGCACGTCACGCGCGCCGGGTTCCGCATGGCCGTGGCGTTCAACGAAGGCGATCAGGTCGTCGGGTTCGCCTACGGGTACACGGGCGACCGGGGACAATGGTGGAGCGAGTACGTCGCCGAGCGCGCTCCTGCTGACGTAGTTGCCGAGTGGCTGGGGGGACACTTCGAGTTCGTCGAGCTTGCAGTGGCCACCAGATAGG
>JAKCCH010000165.1 GCA_021838945.1 Actinomycetes bacterium | reverse complement strand
AGCCGGTGAAGCTCACACGGCGCACGCGGGGGTCGCCGATGAGCGTCTCGGCGACGTCGGCGGCATCGGCCGGATCGTTCGTGACGACGTTGAGCACGCCGTCGGGCAGTCCCGCTTCGCTCAGCACGTCGGCGAGGAGGAGGCCGGCGGAGATGGGCGCCTCCTCGCTCGGGCGGAGGACCACCGTGTTGCCGACCGCCAGCGGCACCGCCAGCGCACGTATGCCGAGGATGGTCGGTGCGTTCCACGGTGCGAAGGCGGCGACGACTCCGGCCGGCTGGCGGATGGCGTAGGAGGACCGGTTCGGCGAGTCGGTGGTGAGCACCTCGCCGATCGGTGCAGTGGCGGCGCCAGCGGCCTCGCGCAGCATGTTGGCAGCGAAGTCGACGTTGAAGTAGCCCCAGGGCATGATCGAGCCGGTCTCGGCCGTCATCGCTGAGGCGACTTCGCCCATCTTCTCCTCGAGGAGGTCGGCCGCCTTCAACAGCACCCGGCGCCTGTCCTTGCCGGGGCTGGTGGACCATGTGCCGAAGGCCTCCGCGGCCGCCTCGACCGCGGCGGTGACGTCCTTCGGAGTCGCGGCGGCCACCTCCGCCACCACCTCGCCCGTGAAGGGGTTGACGTCGCTCACCCTGGCGCCGCTCGACGCCGGGACCGACTGCCCGCCGATGAGGAGATCTCGGACGATCGTCATGGAAGCCTCCCGCGGATCGAGAACCGGCACTCGGAGAATTGTACGATATGCGTACATGGATTCGGTTTGCGAACGCCATCGTCGTCAGGGAGGGCTCGGTTGTCAAGTGCCCGGGGGTCGCACCCGGTGAGCGCGCCGGTGAGGCGATCGCCGGAACATGAGGGCCGCCGGCCGGGTGGCGACTTCGTCCAGTCGCTCGCTCGCGGGCTGCAGGTCGTCCGCTCCTTCGGCCACGACCGTCCCCAGATGACCCTGTCGGACATCGCCCGTGAGACCGGGCTGACCCGGGCTGCCGCCCGGCGCTTCCTGCTCACGCTGGCCGAGCTCGGGTACGTGCGCTCCGAGGGCCGCTACTTCTCGCTCACGCCCCGGGTGCTCGAGCTCGGCTACGCCTATCTCTCCGGCCTGAGCCTGACCGAGGTCGCCCTGCCGCACGTCGAGGACCTTGTCGCACGGGTGCACGAGTCCTCCTCCGTGGCAGTGCTCGACGAGGACGACATCGTCTATGTCGTCAGGGTGCCGACGCGGCGGATCATGACGGTCGCCATCTCGGTCGGCACGCGCTTCCCGGCCTATGCCACGTCGATGGGTCGCGTGCTGCTCGCCGGGCTCGACGAGGAGGAGCTGGGGGCTCGGATGGAGAAGATCACGTTTCGCCGCCTGACCGACAACACGGTGAGGAACAAGACCGAGCTACTCCGCGTGCTCCAGCAGGTGAGGGCACAGGGATACGCCACGACCGACCAGGAGCTGGAGGTCGGGCTCCGCTCGGCGGCCGTGCCGATCCACGATCGGACCGGCGCCGTCGTGGCGGCCGTCAACGCCTCTGCCCAGGGGCCGCGGATGAGCATGGAGCAGCTCACGGCGGAGATCCTGCCCGAGGTGATCGAGACCGCCCACAGGATCGAACAGGACCTGGCGGCCCACTCGCTGCTGCCCTGAGCCGCCGGGCGCCGTGGGCTAGCCCCAATACCGTTCAGTTAGGTTCGTAGGATGCTGACGACGGGCGGTCCGGTTGGCTGGGGCCAGTGCTGATGGTGTGCTCGCTTGACGTGCCATTTGACGTACTTGCGTTTGATGAGCCTCGGGTTGGACCGGTGACGTCTGTTCGGGTTGAGGCGGCGACACAGGAGCGCGATGGCATGTCGCCAACCGTGTTCAACGCCCTGAGGGGGAAAAATCGCGCGCCGCTGTGATCGAGCGGCGAACGATGCGGAGCGCGGCGACGAAGCTGACCCGGTCGGGGTCGACCCGGGCTTCGTTGGCGGCCTCCCACATCAGGGTCCGGATGGCGAAGTGGCAGCACAGGTGGCCCCAGATCTCCTGGAGCACGAGGTCCGGCGACTTCGAGCGCAGGACGGTGCGTGGGCCCCGCTGGTGGACCTTCAACTCGTCGAAGGTGGCTTCGATCTCCCAGCGCTGCGCGTACGCGGCGGCGAGGTCCTCGGCGGGTGCGTCGTTCGGATCGAGGAGCGTGGTGAAGAGCCGGTAGTCCGTGTCGTTGTCCCGACCGTCGTCGATCTCGTAGTCGATCACCCGGATGGTGAGGCCCTCGGCGTGGCGGCCGGCGTTCCCCGATGGCCGCAGCTCGGCCAGCCACGATCCGTCCTCCAGGGTCTCCAGGTGCCGGGGCTTCATCGAGCCCATGGCTCGCCACAGGAGATCAGCTCCGGTGGCCTGTGCTCGGTTCCACAGGGGGAACCCGCAGAACCCGCGGTCGGCGAGCACCAGCATCCCCGGCTCGAGGCGGTCGATGACCTGGCGGGCGAGCGTGTTCTCCGCTGTCGTGTAGGCGCCCACCGCGACGTCGAAGATCGCATGAGTGCCGCACTCGGCCAGCGCGACCACCCGCGCCTGGGGGAACGCTGCCTGCTCGCCCTTGTTGACCCCGGGACGTCCGAAGAACTCGTCGTTCTCCGGCGTGTCGGCGACATCGAGGCACGTCCCGTCGATGGCCACCAGCCGCCGCTCCGCCAGCCACGCCCCGGGCGTGCCCGGCGGAGCGAGCGGGCGGGCGACCCGGGAGAACAGGACCTCGAGTGGCTTCGAGCCGAGGCGGGCCCGGGCCTGGAAGATCGCCGACTTCGACGGCAGGCGCACCGGCTTCTCGCCGGTCGCCCACGACAGGCCGTCACTCATGAGGCCCAGCACGTCCTCGTAGGAGCCCTCCGAATGCAGCGCCATCCCGATCGCGAAGTAGGCCATCGTGCGGGCCGGCAGCGATCGGTGGCGCTGCTCCTTCCTCCCCGACTCGACGATCAGCTCGTCGACGAGGCTTGGAGGGAAGGTGCGCATGAGGACCCCGACCGACACCAGGTCCGACAACCGACGTTCCGACTCGGGCTTGGTCCAACCGGCTCGGGGCATGCCCCGAAACTACACCCGTGTAGTACTAACTGAACGGTATTG
>JAKCCH010000072.1 GCA_021838945.1 Actinomycetes bacterium | reverse complement strand
CGCTGTGACAACTGCATGGCGCACTGCGGGTACGAACCCTCGGCGGTGATGGCGACGACGAAGTCGCTCCGGCAGTCGATCCGGGCGGCGGTCGGCACCCACTGAGCCGCAGCGCCTCGATCGGCTGAGGGCCCGTCGCCGATCCGCCTACGCTCGGCGTCGGTGAGCGAGGGAACGAAGGATCGACGGTCGCCGGTGCTGAGCGACGGAACGATCACCTGGCGCCTCGTCGACCGCGGCAAGCGACTGCGAAGCGTCCGCCTGCTCCAGGAGATCGGCGTGCCAGGCCGCTTGCGGTTCCGGCACGCCGGGGGCGAGTGGCGCTTGTCGCTCCCGGTCCCCGATGTCGACAGGATGGAATACCTGTTCGAGGTCGAGGACGCGAACGGCAAGCGGATGACGATCACCGACCCGCTCAATCCCCGCCGGGTGAGCGGGGCATTCGGAGCGAAGTCCGAGGTGCTGCTGCCTGGTTACGTCGAACCGGAATGGCTGTCCTGGCCGGCGGCTGAGGGCGAGAGCGAGCCCTTCGAGCTCGCCGCGCCCGGGCTCGACGGCGAAGGCGTCCTCGGTGGTGTCCTGTGGGCGGCGCCGTCGCTGTCCGACCGCGAACCGGCGCCGCTCCTGCTCGTCCACGACGGTCCGGAGTACGCCGAGCTCGGTGGGCTGCTGCGGTACGTGGCGAGTGCTGTCGCGACTCACAGGATCCCGCCGCTCCGGGCAGCCCTTCTCGCCCCGGGCAATCGCAACGTCTGGTACTCGGCCAATCCCGCCTATGCCGATGCACTGGCGGCGTATGCCGAACTGCCGCCGGCCACGGCCCGCATCGGCGTCGGCGTGAGCCTGGGCGCCCTCGCCATGTTGCACGCCCACGGCCGTCACCCCGGGCTCGTCGATGGGCTGATGTTGCAGTCGGGAAGCTATTTCACGGCCGAGACCGACCCTGAGGAGGAGAAGTTCTCCGGTTATGCGGCGGTCTCCGGGCTGGTTGGCGAGCTGGACCGCCAAGCTTCGCGGTCCGTGCCCGCCGACGCGTCCGGCCGGCTGCGCCCGGTGCCCGTCGTCCTCACCTGCGGCACGGCCGAGGAGAACCTCGCCAACAACCGACGCATGGCAGAGACGCTTCGGCGGCTCGGGCACCCCGTTTGCATGGTCGAGGTCCGCGACGCCCACAACTACACCGCCTGGCGGGACGCCCTGCACCCGCAACTCGCAGGGCTCGTCACGGAGCTCGCGGGTGAACGTGCGGCGTGACGAGGTCCACCTCGAGCCGTCCCGGTTGATCGCGCACGGCCACTACGGCCGTGCGGCGCTCGTCCTCCCATCCGAGCAGGGACGCGCAGAGGACTTCGAGAGCAACGGCATGGTCGACGCGGTCGCCGATCTGATCGAGGCGGGACGGGTCAAGCTCTACTGCGTCGACAGCGCCGACGGCTACACGTGGTCCGACAGGTCCGTACCGATCGAGGAGCGCGCCCGTCGGCACGGAGAGTACGAGAGGGGGACACCTCGAGTGGTTGAGGACGCGGGTGAGCCTGCTGCTCGTCGTCGGGCAGGGCGCGTGGGAGATCGACCCGACGGGGGCGTTGCCCGGCACCATCGCGTTCGCGAAGCTCCTGTCTGACAAAGGCATCCGCCACGAGCTACGTGTGGGGCTTTGACGTCCCGCACGATTGGCCCTCGTGGCGGGGGCAGCTGCGGCATCACCTGTTGCGTTTCTGCTGAAGGGGAGAGCGACCGATGACGAACCACCTGATCGGCCTTCTTCTCGGGACAGAGGAGGACTGGCCGGCCGCCTTCGAAGCCGTTCTGAAGGCAGCGGGGCCGATCACGGCCATGGACGGCGAAGTTCACTCCTACGACGTCGAGCGGATGACGATCGAGCCGTTCGACCTCCGTGCCCGCCCCCGCCAGGACCTCGTCATCGACCGCCTCGCCTATTGGTACTACCACCCGCGTGAGTGGCTGAAGAAGGCCGCCCTGACGCACGACGTCTACCTCCTGAACAGTCCCTTCACCTTTCAATCCATGGAGAAACACGCCGCCTACTGCGCCATGATCCGCCTCGGCCTCAACGTCCCCGACACCGTTCTCGTGCCGTTCAAGAACCCGCCCGACCACGCCAAGTACGCCTACACCGCCGAGCGCTACAACCGACCGTTCGACCTCGATGCCATCGCAGACGAGCTCGGCTATCCGCTCTTCATGAAGCCGTACGACGGCGGGGCGTGGGTCGGGGTGAGCGAGATCCGCGACCGGCACGACCTCCATCGCGCCTACGACGAGTCCGGCCAGCGGTTGATGCACCTCCAGAAAGCCGTCGCCGACTACGACGTGTTCGCGCGGAGCCTGTCGATCGGACCCGAGACGCTCGTCATGAAGTTCGACCCGTCCCAGCCGATGCACGGCCGGTATGCCGTGGAGCACGGGTTCCTCGATGCGGGGACCGGGCTCGAGGTGACGTCCATCGGCAGGGTCGTGAACGCCTTCTTCCGATGGGAGTTCAACTCGTGCGAGACCCTGGTGAAGGACGGGGTCGTGTACCCGATCGACTATGCGAACGCGTGCCCGGACGTCGCCGTCACGAGCCTGCACTACTACTTCCCGTGGGCGATCCAGGCCCTCGTCTCGTGGGCGATCTTCTGCACGGCAAGCGGGAGGACGCCGCGCTACGACCTGAACACTCGTGCGTACTTCGACGTCGCCGACGATCCGGAGCTGTCCTATGGCGAGAAGCTGGCCGCCTACGGGACGCTGGCGGACGAATACTTCGAGTCGGAGCGCTACGCCGAGTTCTGTGGCTTCTCCCTCTCTCACTTGCCCGAGGTAGTGGTCGGGTGGATCGAGGGGCCGGAGTTCGACCGCCTCCTCGTCGACACGGTTCGCTCGACCTTCCCGCCGCACGAGCACGAGCAGTTCGTGGCTCACTACCGGGGACTGCTCTCGGCGTGGGCGAGGGACCAGCGAGCGTCAACCTGATAGGCCGTGCGGGTGCCCGCTGCCATGCACGGACGACCTCGAGTGGGAGCGCAGCAAGGCCTCGGCGTTCGAACAGTCGCTCGGAGCGGTGTGGTACTACCGGGACACGAACCCGGCGATGAGCACGATGGGCCGCCGGACGCTCGCCCGCATCGTGACCGCTTCTCCCCCCTCGTGACCCGGCCCCGGCCCTGGGTCCGGCCGAGACCTAGCCCACCGGCCAGGTGTGCACCGGCTCGTTCGTGTGCATGTGCTCGACGTAACGGCCGAGCATGGCTCGGAACGCGTCGCGCCGCTCGGCAGGTTGCTCGCTGTCGTCGATCCGATGGAAGGTGCGTGCCTGCCACTCGGCACCGTTCTGGTGCGTGACACAGCGGCCCTCGATGATGCCGAGCAGGCGGTCGCTCACCGAGGCGTCGATGCCCCATGCATCGAGTCCTGCCCGTGCGAGCGGCAGCAGTCGCCGGAGGACGAGCTCGGCTACGGGCACCTCGCCGGCGCCTGGCCAGTAGACGCTCGCGTCGAGGCCTCTCCGGGCGCAGGCGTTGAAGTTCTCCTCGGCTGTCGCGAACGACATCTGCGTCCAGACCGGGCGCTCCTGCTCGACGAGAGCTCGCAGCAGCCCGTAGTAGAAGGCACCGTTGGCAAGGACGTCGACGACGGTCGGCCCTGCGGGGAGCACGCGGTTCTCGATCCGCAGATGGGGTTTGTTCCGGTGAACGTCGTAGACGGGACGGTTCCAACGGTAGACGGTGCCGTTGTGGACGCGAAGCTCCCACAGCCTCGGCGTGTCGCCCTGCAGCAGCATCGCCTCTGGGTCCTCGTCGTCGCAGATGGGGAGGAGGGCCGGGAAGTACGAGACGTTCTCCTCGAACTGGTCGAAGATGGACGTGATCCACCGCTCGCCGAACCAGACTCGCGGGCGGACGCCCTGTGCCTTGAGCTCGGGTGGCCGGGTGTCGGTAGCCTGCTCGAACAGCGCCACCCGTGACTCCCTCCAGAGCTCCTTCCCGAAGAGGAAAGGCGAGTTCGCTCCCAACGCCACCTGCACACCGGCCATGCACTGAGCGGCATTCCAGTGCGCGGCGTAGTCCTGCGGGCTGACTTGGAGGTGGAACTGGACGCTCGTGCAGGCTGCCTCGGGCGCGATCGTGTCGGCGTAGACGGAGAGCCGCTCGGGTCCATCTATCTGGATGTGCATGTCCTCACCCCGCGCCGCCAGGACCTGCTCGTTGATCATCGCGTACCTGGGGTTGGCGCTGATCGAGTCGATCGTGAGGTGCTCGGGTGTGAGCGTCGGGAGGATCCCGATCATGACGATGTGGGCACCGAGTGCTCGAGAGTGAGCCTCGGCGTCGTTCAAGCTCTTGCGGAGCTCCGTCTCGAGGTCGTCGGCCGCGGTACCGGCCATCGAGCGCGGCCTGACGTTGATCTCGATGTTGAACTGCCCGAGCTCGGTCTGGAACGAGTCGTCGGCGATGGCGTGGAGCACCTCGGCGTTGCGCATCACCGGGTCGTGGGCCTGGTCGACGAGGTTGAGCTCGATCTCGAGACCCGTCAAGGGCCGCTCGAAGTCGAACTTCGACTCGGCCAGCATCCGGGCGAAGACGTCGAGGCAGCGGCGCAGCTTCTCCCGGTACAGCTGCCGATGTTGCCGTGTGAAGGTCAGCTGGCTGACGTGCTCACCCATCTTCGGGACCTCCGACTGGTGTTGCAGCACCAGTCTCGCAGGAGGATCGCGCTGCGCGCCGGTGCCTACTCCCCGGTCTCTCCGTCGATGGCCTCCCGGAGCAGGTCGGCATGCCCGTTGTGGCGGGCGTACTCCTCGATCATGTGCGTCACGATCCAGCGCAAGCTCGGCGCCTGCCCGTCGGGCCAGGCCTTCTTGGCGAGCTGCCCGAGTCCACCGCCGTTGTCGAGTGCCTCTTTCACGGACGCACGCGATCGCTCCACGAAGTGCTCCCAGAGAGCGAGCAGTTCCCCCGGCGAGTCGTCCGCCGCCGTCCGCCACTCCCAGTCAGGGTCGTTCTTCCAGTCGATCTCGTCCCATGGCGGCTGGTAGCCGCGGTCGTGCAGGGACCTGGAGAACCAGCCGTCCTCAACCAAGGCGAGATGCTTGACGAGGCCGCCGAGCGTCATCGAGGACGCTGCCACCTTCCGCCGGAAGCCGTCGGCGTCCACGCCGCGGCACTTCCAGGCGAAGGTCGCTCGCTGGAACTCGAGAAATCCGAGCAGGGTCTCGACCTCGCCTGCCGCGATCGGCGGCTCGGGGCGGCCATGGTCATCGATCGCTGTCATGGCCGGTCACGCTATCGAGGAGCTGGTCGAGCCGGTGCGCAGGCTTCCGGTACGTAGTCACATCGGGAGGGTCCGGTCGGTGGCGGCAAGTAGGCTGGAGCGACCTTGGGGCTGTAGCTCAGTTGGTTAGAGCGCCTGGTTTGCAACCAGGAGGCCACGGGTTCGAATCCCGTCAGCTCCACCCGTCGAAAATCGCTTCGCGTCAACGCTGCTCACGTCGCGTCCGGCCGCGGAGAGACGGGAGCGAACCGGCTGCGCTCGGGATCAGTCGTCCACTTGGCGGAGGATGAGCTTCCGCTGCTCGAGGCCACGGCCGGTCGACCGAAGCGGAAGTACGGGTCAGCTCTTCAGCTCAGGGAACTGGTCGTCGCGCCACTCGGTGCCAGGTACCGGACCACCTGTCGCGACCGCGACTTCCCTCTCCCGCAGCTCGACACGGCGGATCTTGCCTGAGATGGTCTTCGGGAGCTCGGCGAACTCGACGCGGCGGACCCGCTGCCAAGGCGCGAGGTGCTCCCGGGCGTAGCGGAGGATCTCGACGGCGGTCTGCTCCGTCGGTTCCCAACCAGGTGCCAGGGCCACGTACGCCTTCACGACGGCGAGGCGCAGCTCGTCGGGAGCGGGGACGACGGCAGCCTCGGCTACAGCGGGGTGTTCGATGAGGACCGACTCCACCTCGAACGGGCTGATCTTGTAGTCCGACGCCTTGAATACGTCGTCGGTGCGGCCGATGTAGGTGAGATAGCCGTCGTCGTCACGGCTGGCGACGTCTCCGGTGTGGTACCAACCGCCGGCCGTGGCCTCGGCCTGCCGCACCTCGTCACCCTGGTAGCCGGTCATGAGCGGTAGGGGCCGAGCGGAGAGGTCCAGGCACAGCTCCCCCTCGCCATTGCCCTCCACCAGCGTTCCGGTCACCGGGTCGACGAGCACCACCGGCAGGCCTGGCAGCGGGCGACCCATTGACCCCGGCTTCACGAGCTGTCCGGGCGTGTTCCCGACCTGGGCGCTGGTCTCAGTCTGGCCGTATCCGTCCCGGATGGTGAGGCCCCAGTGCTGCCTGACCTGATGGATGACTTCGGGGTTGAGTGGCTCGCCGGCGCCGACCACCTCGCGCAGGCGGCCGGGTCCGCCGGAGAGGTCGGCCTTGATGAGCATCCGCCACACGGTCGGCGGGGCACAGAAGGTCGTCACGCCGAGGTCGCGCAGCTGTCCCAGGAGTTGCGCAGGGTCGAACCGCCGGTAGTTGGAGATCGCCACGGTCGCCTCGGCGATCCAAGGCGCGAAGAAACAGGACCAGGCATGCTTAGCCCAACCAGGCGAGGAGATGTTGAGGTGGACGTCGCCAGGGCGCAACCCCAACCAGTACATCGTGGAGAGGTGCCCGACGGGATATGACGCCTGGGTGTGCTCGACCAGCTTCGGCCGGGAGGTGGTGCCGGACGTGAAGTAGAGCAGCAGCGGATCGCCCGGACCCGTGCCCGGGTGCGGGCAGGGTCCGTCGTCGCGCGCGTAGGCGTCGTGCAGATCGGCCCAGCCGTCGCCGACCGACCCGACGGACACGTGTAGGTAGTCGCCGGGGACATCCGCGAACTTGCCGACGTCGTCCCGGTTGCAGATCACGGCCGTTGCTCCGCCGCGACCCATCCGCTCGACCAGGTCGGCGCTTCCTGCCGCGGTTGTGGTCGGCAGGATCACAGAACCGAGCTTCATGATGGCCAGCATCGCCTCCCACAGCTCGACCTGGTTCCCGAGCATGAGGACGACAGCGTCACCGCGGCGCACACCGAGCCAAGCCAGATAGCCGGCGATGCGGTCGGAGGCCACGGCGAGCTCGTCGAAGCTGCGCCGCGCGACCGAGCCGTCTTCCTCGGCGATGACCAGCCCGGCTCGGTCGTTGCCGCGCGCGAAGGCGTCGAACCAGTCGACCGCCCAATTCCAGTGATCCCCGAGCTCGGGCCAGCGAAACTCCGCCACGGCGCTGTCGTAGTCCTCCCGTCGAGCGAGCAGCTGGTCCCGCGCCCTGCGGTATGTGTCGGTTGCCGTCACGAGCGTCGGTCTACCACGGAGGATGCCCCCCTCTCCGGGGCCTCGGCCCGGGGGAGGGCCGTCGGCGGCAAACGCGGTCTCCCCGATCTGTGGTCACGTTGTACGTGGCACCGACGAAGGCCGCAAAGGGTGAGTCCCTCACCTGCAAGACGGCGAAGTACCGCACGATCCCGGCTGCCCTCAAGGCAGCCAAGGCGGGAGACATCGTCGAAGTGCTGCTCGACAACGGCGGCACCCACAAGGTCATCAAGGTGACGATCGAGAAGAACACGATCGCCTTCGACTTCCACGGCATCTACGACGACACCGGCTTGAGCGGGCTCACCCAGAGCGGCAACATCTTCGTCCACGTGACGGCCCACGTGAAGAGCTGATCTTCCATCACACCAGCGTCCTGAGGTCTCCTGCGCCGGCCCGGCTCAGCCTGGAGCCGGCGCCGGAGGCTTCCGGGAACGAGATCGCCACCCTGGCCCGTCGCTACCCTGGCCCCATCCACGGTTCACGTGCCAAGGACGCGCTGGCACGTGAGATCTCCGTTCGGCGCGCAGAACTCACCGAAGGGCACCCGCCATCGCCTTCCGGCACCACGAGAGACCAGAGAGCAACGGTGCCGGCGACTACGGCTCCGCCGACAAGAGGCTCGCGGAGCACAGCAGACAAGCGGCGCCGCTCCGCGTGAACAGCCGTAGGAAGATCCGATGGCCTCGCCGCCGCCGCCGCCGCCGCCGCCGCTGGCTGCTGGTCGTCGTCCTCGTCCTCCTTCTCCTTGGGGGTGTGGAGTCCGTCCCCGGGGTGCCCGGCCACGCCGGGGCAGCGCTCTCGGCTCAGCTTCTCGCCTCCGACGGGGGCGCCCTCGTCGCGAAGGTCAACCCCTTCTACCGCGTGCCGCGCAACCCGTGCGACAGGATCGAGTCGACCTACGGCGTTGGGAACAACCTGCTCAAGAACAGCTGGCTGGGTTTCTATGCGAGCATCTGGCCGAGTTACCAGGCCTTGAACGCGTTCCTCCTGACGTCACTGTTGCCCGGCCAAGCCCGGTGCATGCGCGACTTCGAGGCGACGCTGACGGCCATCGACGACAACTACTGGGCTCACGGGCTGGCGGGTTTGCCGGCTGCGTACGACCAGGGTCCGGCGCCGCTCCACTTCCCGGGCGACCTGCCACGGGTCGACGACAGCATGTGGATGGGCGTCAGCCTGATGCAGGCGTACGACCGCACCGGGAGCGAGCCGTTCCTCAGGCGTGCCGAGGCGGTGTTCGTTCTGGCGCGCGCCAACTGGGACCCGCTGCGCGGTGGGATCTACTGGGAATATCACGCTCCCGGAGCCACCAACCTCGAGAAGGCTGTCGCCTCGAACGCACCTGCCGCCGCGGTCGCCCTCGGCATCTACCGTGCGACCGGCAACCCGATGTACCTGCGATGGGGGGAGAAGATCGTGAGATGGCTGCACTCGCATCTGATGGATCGACGCACCGGTCTCTACGACGACCATGTCATCGACAGTCGCCTGCCACCAGTGATCGGGCATGCGAAGTACACCTACAACCAGGGGATCATGGTGGGGGTCCTCGCAATGCTCTCGACGGTCTCACCCGGCACCTATCCGCTGACCGACGCGGTCTCGCTCGCACGACGCGCCATGGAGTACTTCCGGAGCCACCGCTCCTACAGGAATCCCGGGTTCGATCTGGTCTGGGCTCAGAACCTGCTGTGGACGGCCGGCCTGTACCACCGGGCATCGTTCACTGCCGAGGCGCGAGCCTCACTCCGGGCCGCCATCAGAGCCGAGCCGAAAAACCCCGGCAGCCTCCTCGAGTTCGCGAGCGGCATCGGCCTCCGGGCTCTGTTTGAGCTTCCGCCGAAGGACTACGGACTCCTGGCACCTTGACCTGGCCGGCGATGTCGGCATCAGGAGGTGAAACCCGACTCTGAAGGCGGTCACGAGCTCGTCGAGGTCCGCGGACTCTCTCCGTCGCCGGCGAGCAGACGGGCGCGCTCTGACGTTGTCAACCGCGATTTGATGCTTCGACCTGACTAGCCATCTTGACACCGTCAGCCTTCTCGGGCCACGTGTCAACGGCCACGGCGAGGGGGATCTTCAACCCCGCGCTCGCGGAAGCGGGCGTGATCTGCTCGACGGTTCGCCGACGATCTCGACTCGGAGGACGAAGTCGCAAAGTCGCCCGCTCAGATCAGAGCTGACTTCGGGATCGGTGCCGGGCTCTTAGCGGCCCGTTGGGGACCACCCGTCCCGGACTCGGTCTTGCATCCAGGCGGGCCGCTGTGTAGCATACCCAGTATGCTATTCGATGTCGAAGCCCTGCGATCCCGAGCAAGGAGGCAGCCGTGAGCGTCCGTCACGCCCTGTTGGGCCTGCTCAGTGAGGGTCCGAAGTACGGCCACCAGCTCCGCCAGGAGTTCGAGGAGCGTACCGGCGACGTGTGGCCGCTCAACGTCGGCCAGGTGTACACGACGCTGCAACGACTCGAGCGGGACGGACTCGTCGAGTCGGACGACACGGCGAGCGAGGGCACCCAGAACGTCTACCGCATCACCGGTGCGGGCGTGGACGAGCTCGGCATCTGGCTCCACACCCCACCCGATCTGACCTCGCCGCCGCGCGACGAGCTCGTGATCAAGGTCCTCGTTGCTCTCCGCATGCCCGCCCTGGACGTGCGTGACGTCCTTCAGGTGCACCGGCGCTACCTCGTCGAGCTCATGCAGCAGTGGACACGGCTCAAGGAGGACGAGGGAGAGTTCGACTTCGCGCTGGCGCTCGTCGTCGACTCGGAGCTGTTCCGGCTCGACTCGGTGATCCGTTGGCTCGATGCCGTCGATGGGCGGCTGAAGCGAGCCGAGATCGAACCGCCGGTGGCGGTTCCCGAGCTGCCGCGGCTGCGGCGGAGATTGGCGGTGCGGCGATGAACGTCCTCGAGCTTCGTGAGGTCACGAAGGCTTACGGCGAGGGGATGGCCCAGGTGCATGCGATCGAGAACGTCAGCCTGAGCGTCGAGCGCGGAGCGCTCGTCGCGATCATGGGACCGAGCGGCTCGGGCAAGTCGACGCTGCTCACGATCGCAGGGAGCCTCGAGGAGCCGACGAGCGGTGAGGTCTTCATCGAGGGAGCCCCTCTCTCGACGATGTCGCACAACGAGAAGGCTCGGCTGCGGAGGCAGACGCTCGGTTTTGTGTTCCAGGACTTCAACCTGCTGCCCGGCCTGACCGCTGCCGAGAACGTGTCGTTGCCGCTCGAGCTCGACGGCATGAAAGCGAAGAAGGCGCACACCATCGCGATGTCGATGCTGGGCGAGTTCGGGCTAGGCGACCGTGCGAGTCACTTCCCCGATCAACTTTCGGGCGGCGAGCGCCAGCGGGTGGCGATCGCCCGCGCCGTCATCGGCAACCGGCACCTGCTGCTCGCCGACGAGCCGTCGGGCGCGCTCGACTCGGTGAACGGCGAGGCCGTGATGCGGATGATCCTCAACGCGTGCAAGCAGAGCGGGGTCGCGGCCGTGGTCGTGACCCACGAGGCACAGCTCGCCTCATGGGCGGACCGGGTCGTCTTCCTCCGCGACGGTCACGTCGTGGACCAGACGGTCCCGCCGCCTACGCCCGAGCAGCTCGTGCACACCGCCCAGCAGCGATGACCGCCCCCACGGTCCTGATGCCGGGGATCGATGCGCGAGAGCGCCGGTCGGGCGGAGGAGGCAGGGGCAGCGCGTCGGCCCGGCGAGCGATGGTGCGCTGGGCCTGGCGGTTGTTTCGCCGGGAGTGGCGCCAGCAGCTCCTGATCGTCGCCCTCATCACCGTCGCCGTCGGCGCGGTGATCCTCGGGGGAGCGATCGCGACAACGACGCCATCCTCGCCGACCGCCGCGTTCGGCACCGCCGAGGACATGGGGATCCTCTCGGCTGGGCGGGGGCTGGCATCGGAAGTCGCCACCCTCCGGCAGAAGGAGGGTCCGGTCGACGTCATCGTGAACGAGAAGCTCTCGGTCCCGGGTTCGATCGACACCTATGACCTGCGCGCTCAGAACCCGACCGGCACCTACGACCGGTCGTTGCTCGCTCTAGTGTCCGGGCGGTACCCCGCCACCGCCGGCGAGGTGGCAGTCGCCGCCGGGGTGGCGTCGGACTTCCACCTGCACGTCGGAGCCCTGTGGCACATGGCCGGCGCGACGAGGCGGGTCGTCGGCATCGTCGAGAACCCGACGAGCCTGCTCGACGAGTTCGCTCTCGTCGTCCCCGGACAGGTGACGTCACCGTCCGCCCAAGCCACGGTCCTGTTCGATGCTCACGGCCCTCTCAGTGCCCTCCGAGCCCTTGGCGTGCTCGGTCGTGGCAACCAGTTCGTGAGCGCCGACGAAGTCGCGGCCCAGGCGAGCAACACGCTCAACCCGGACACGATCATGTACGCCCTCTCCACGATCGGGATGCTGCTCATCGCCCTCGTCGCCATCGGCGGCTTCACCGTGCTCGCCCAGCGCCGGTTGCGGGCCCTTGGCATGGTCGCAGCGATCGGCGCGACCGAGCGCGACGTCCGCAGCGTCGTGCGGGCCAACGGCGTCGTGACCGCTGTCGTCGGAACTGTGCTCGGCGTGTTGATCGGCTTCGGCCTCTGGGCGGCGTACCGGCCGCACGTCGAACAGAGTGCTCACCACGTCATCGGGCTGTTCCAGCTCCCGTGGCTCGTCATCGTGTTCGCCATGGTGCTCGCCGTGGTGACGACCTACTTGGCGGCCGGACGGCCGGCCCGTGCCGTCACGAGGACGTCGATCCTGGCGGCGCTCTCGGGGAGGCCGGCACCACTGCGCCAGGTCAGGCGCTCGGCGGTACCGGGGGTGGTCGTGCTGGTGGTGGCGTTTCTCCTCTTCTCCCTGTCGGGGGCGAACGCTTTCAACGGGGGCGGCCAGCTCTGGCTCGTCGTCGGCATCGTGTTCCTCATCGCGGCGGTCGTGCTCCTCTCACCGATGTGCCTCGCGCTGCTGGGACGGCTCGGGGCGCATGCTCCCCTGTCGGCAAGGCTGGCGCTTCGGGACCTTGCTCGCTACCGGGCCAGGTCCGGCTCGGCACTCGCGGCCATCACGATCGGCATCCTGATCGCCGTCATCGTCGCGGCCGCCGCCGCCGCGAGGTACGGCAACTACCTCGACTACACAGGTGCGAACCTCGCTCCGAACCAGATGGTGATCTACTCGCCGACGCCGCCACCGGGCGGGACGTACTTCGGACCGAAGGGTGCTCCCAACCCGGTCAAGGCACAGGGACTCCCGAGCTTTGCCGCTCAGGCGGCCCTGGCGGACAAGATCGCCAGATCCGTCGGCGCCTCCGGGGCGGTGGAGCTGCTGCAGTCGAGTGTCGCCCTCTACCACGCCGCGCCCGGAGGCAACTGGAACGGGCAGATCTACGTGGCCACGCCAACGCTCCTACGAGTACTCGGCATCAGGCAATCGGAGATCAACCCCAACGCGGACTTCATCACCATGCGGCCCGGCATCGCCGGGATGTCGAGGATGCAGATGACCTGGGGCAACGGCCCCAACAGCAGCAGCTGGAACCCCGTGATCCAAGAGATCAGCACGCTTCCGGCGGGTACCTCGGCACCGAACACCCTCGTCACCGAGCATGCGCTCGCGACGGTGCACCAGAAGTCGTACATCGCCGGGTGGTTCATCCAGGCGCGGACGCCGTTCACCGCAGCGCAGATCTACAACGCCCGCCAGTCGGCCGCAGCGGGGCGACTCACGATCGAGACGAAGTCGAGCTTGCCCACCTCGGCCGAGGTGATCGACTGGGCGACGGTCCTCGGGATCGCTCTCGCGCTCGTGATCCTCGCTATGTCGACAGGGCTGATCCGGAGCGAGGCGGCACCGGACCTGCGCACGCTGCGGGCGACGGGAGCGAGCTCGTTCACCCACAGGACCTTGACAGCGGCGACCGTGGGCGCGCTCGGCCTGACCGGGGCGGTGCTCGGGACGGCTGCCGGCTACGTAGCGCTCGCCGGATGGTTCCAGAGCAATCCGTCCAACGGCGGCATCACCGCACTCTCGAGCGCGCCGGTCGCTCAGCTGCTCGTGATCCTCATCGGCATGCCGCTCGCGGCGGCCGCCGCCGGATGGTTGCTCGCCGGGCGGGAACCCTCAGGTCTGGCTCGGCAGCCGATCGAGTGAGCTCGATCCCGCTGCCGGGTCGACCCTGAGACGGGCGCCCCGCGTCACGAGCGTGCTCGGCTGCCGGCTGGCAGTCATGAGGTCGGTGCAGCGTGGCGTCTGACCGGCGGCAGCCACTGCGTCCACTGCGCGGCTCTGCTGCAAGAGCTCGTCGAAGCGACGCCGCGCTTCGGCAGGCACCAGCGCCAGATCATCGGACACGAGCGCCATCCCGCCCGAAGCCTCCACGACACGGGTCCAGGTCTCGATCTGCTCGGGTGTGAGCGACGTCGCTTCCCTCCGCAGCATGAGGCAGTCCGGGTCGTTGAGCCAGAAACGTCGGTGCATGAAGCTGCGCGCGAACGTGGCTGCGGCGGCGTGGCGCGTCGCCGGCAGCATGGCTTCGTACCCCGACATGGCGGGGTCGTGCTGCTCCCGGTTCCACGCAGGCGCGACATCGGCTCCGATCCGCATGCCGTCGACGACCCCGACGACGTTCGACAAGGGGGCGCCGCAACCGAGCAGGAAGACGTCGTCGCCGGCCCCGCGCCGCACCGCCTCGTAACCTGCACGCACACGCTCTGATGGGGTCCGGGTCGGGTCGAACCACTTCCCGTCGAAGCTCGGGGCGTAGGTGAAATCGAGCTTCAGGTACCGGAAGCCCATCTGCACGAGCTCGCGCCCTGTGTGCTCGAGGTGCTCGAGCACCGCCGGATTCGTCGTGTCGAGCGTCCACATGAGCCCACCGAGTCCCCCTCCCCAAGGCGGGTTGAAGCAACCGGGCAAGAACTCGCCGTTCGGCAGGCGGGCGAGCCAGTCCGGATGCTCGGTGGCCAGTGCCGAATCGGGGGCGGCGAGGAACGGCGCCAGCCAGATGCCGGCCCGACGGCCCGACCCGGTGATCTCCTCGGCCAACGTCTCCAACCCCGCCGAGAAACGCTCATCGGCGTCCAACCAGTCCCCGATCGCCCGCTGGAAGCCGTCGTCGACCTGGAAGACGTCGAAGGGCCAGTCCGCCCCGTCCGCCAAGGCCAGGTTGTGACGGATGTCACTCTCGGTCACAACGTGGAAGTAGTGGTACCAGGAGCACCATCCCGCGACGTAGGGCGCTCCTGATCGGGCACGCTCCCGGCGCGCGACCTCGGCCGACCACAAGTCGAGGAGCTCCGAGGCCGACGTGGCCTCGCCCGCCAGCACGACGAGATCATGCAACGATCGGATCGCGCCGGGGACCAGCACGGCGTCGCCGAGGAACGCCTCGTAGCGCAGCTCTGGCTCTCCCTCGGCGCCGAGGGTGAGCCGGAGGGTCCCGTCGTGCGTGCTCCCTCCCGCCGCGCCGACGAGCAGCGATCCTGCCGGCGTCGCGGCGTCGGCGAGCACCGTGACCCACTCGGATCGCAGCTCACCAGGACGTGCCGCACGCTGGTCGGCGTGGCTGGCGGCTCGGACCAGCTCGATCGAGTCGGGCTTCCGGGAAGGATCCGAGTCGACGCCGAGCGTGGCGACGCCGGTCGGACTCCAGGACTGGTAGCCGTGGCGGAGCATGCGCACAGGCGGTCGAGCGTCTTCGACCGAGAAGACGAGCGAGACGGAGCGCACCTTCTCCGGCTCGCGACCGGTGTTCGTGACGCTCCAGCCGCGGGTGCCCGCCAGATCGGCCGGCTCGAGCCTGACCTCGATCGCGCCGATGCCCTCGGCATCGTCGCCAGCTCCAAGCGGGCGTGATCCGCTCGACGGTTCGCCGTCGATCTCGACTCGGAGGGGACGAAGTCGCAACGTCGGCCGCTCAGACCTCATCCCGGAACAGGCAGAACGGGTGTCCCTCCGGATCGAGCATCACACGCACATCCTCCTGTGGCTGGTGCTCGGCGACGCGGGCGCCGCACTCCACGGCCCAGGCGACGCCGGCGTCGAGGTCGGCCACGGCGATGTCGATGTGGAGCATCATCTGCTGCTCGCCCTCGGCAGCCGGCCAGATGGGCGCACGGTAGTGGGGTTCCCATTGG
>JAKCCH010000164.1 GCA_021838945.1 Actinomycetes bacterium | reverse complement strand
TGATGCCTCGCGCCTCAAAGCGGGTACGCGACGATCGCCGACCTTCCGCACGCACCGCACCGCGGTGCTTTGTTGGTTCGAGCCGACTCGTGGGCTCGGCGTGAAACAGGCGGGCTAGCGGGCGGGTCGCCTGCGCGTCCGCCCGCTAGCGCGGAGCCGGGTCGGGCACGGTCCCTCCCGGAAGCTGGCCGAACTTCGCCAGCCAGGCGGCCTCCCACGCATTCGCCGGCACACGCCGGGCTCCGGCCACCGCGCCCGCTCCGGCAGCCACCTGGTCGGCAACCTCTCCCGACTGGTCGGCAACCTCTCCCGCCGGGTCTCCCGGCTGGACCGGACCGGGCGTGGGTCCTGGCAGGGCAACGGCCACCGGTATCAGCTGTGCTGCCCGTGCGTCGGCACGGCTGTCTGCCCGTGCGCCGGCCCTCTCCTCGGACTTCGCCCACTGGAGGAAGATCGGCAGGAAGCCCCCGAGCGTCGACAGCTC
This sequence comes from Actinomycetes bacterium, assembly GCA_021838945.1. Classification (GTDB taxonomy): domain Bacteria; phylum Actinomycetota; class Acidimicrobiia; order Acidimicrobiales; family Bog-793; genus JAKCCH01. Next base: position 2,645 of record JAKCCH010000164.1, on the reverse strand, counting down.
CGTCGCCACCCACAGGAGCGCCCCGCCCGAGTGCGTGCTCGAGATCGAGTACATCGAAGCCTCCGGCCGGGACGCGGCCAGGATCGCGACGCCGAGGAACGCCTCCACGGCCGAACCGAGGAGCAGGTTCAGGAGCCGCATCCCGTAGGTCATCTTCCAGTGGATGATCGGATCGATCCCGACCATCGGCCACCAGTACAGGGTCCCGCTGAAGAAGAAGACGAGGTTCAGCACGTCCATCAGCGCCATGTGGTGCATGGCCACGTTGATGAGCGGCGTCAGGAAGAACACGTACATCAGGCCGAAGTAGAGGAACCACACGACGACCGGATGGCTGATGGCGGCGAACGGGCGTGATCGCAGCACGGCCAGCCACTTCTGCTTGAGGCGTCGGTTCCCCGTCTGGAGCAGAAGCGTGGATGGCGCTCCGAGGGCCAACAGGCCGGGGGCGACGACCATGAGCGCGAGGTGCTGGATGACGTGGGCCTGGAAGTAGCTTGCGGCGAAGACAGCCACGGACGAGCAGAACGAGAGCACGAAGGCGACGAGCCCGGCGAAGAAGGTGACGGTGCGGTGCACCGGCCAGCGCCGACCGCGGAGCGCCAGCTTCCACTCGGCGCTCAGGTACCACGCTCCCACCGCGACGGCGAGGGTGACCATGAAGACCGGGAAGGCGCTCAGGTTCCACTTCGTGAGAGCGTTGTGCAGCGTGAACTGCACCAGCTGCATGCCCGGCACGTCGCGCGAGGCTACTGCGGGGAGGCCTCCCGGCCCACATCGGGCATCAAAGGGGCGCTCGGAAAGCGAAGCTCCCGCCGCTCGAAGTCCTCGTAACGGGCGAAGATCACCGCCTCGCCCATCCGACGAGGGCGTCCCGGAATTCGGACGAGACGACGGCGGACAGGTGGTCGCCGGGGACGACCAGGCTCGTGGCGCCCGGGATGAGCGCGGCGAGAGCCGCCGGGTCGCCTGCCAAGGTGTCACGGTCGCCGGCGACGACGACTGTCGGCAACTCGATCCGAGAGACGTCCTGGCCCCGCGTCTGGTCGCCTCCCCGCCGGACGGCCGCGAGTGCCAGCCGGTCCTGCCGAGTGGCATCGGCGAACGCCCGGAACGCCCGAGCCGAGCTGTCCGCGATGGTCGACGGGTCGTCGGCCTCGAGCGCCTCGGCGATGTGGGCGAACACGTCCGCCCGCTGGCCGAGGGCCACGGCGGCGCCCACGCCTCCGAGGAAGAGCGACCGGAGGCGCGGCTCCGACAACGCCACACCGACCGCCACGAGACCGCCCATCGAGTAACCCGCCATGTCGACGGCGTCGAGGTCGAGATGGTCGAGGAGAGCCCCCACATCCCGTGCCATCGCACCATCGGCATAGGCGGCGGGATCGTGCGACCGGTCCGATTCGCCATGTCCGCGGGCGTCGACGACCACCACCCTCCGCCCCACGCCCGCGACCGCGTCGACGAGGCCCGGGCGGACCCAGTTGATGAACGACGTCGACGCGAACCCGTGGTGGAGGAGGACTGCGCCGGGCCCGTCCTCCTCCCCCGAGACCCGATAGGCGATCATCGTCCCGTCGAACGACGAGAAACGCTCCATCTCGCCCACTCCCGTCCTCCTCACTCGACCACGATGCGGATGCGCTTGTTGCCCTTGCCCTTCGACTCCGTCTTCACGACACGCACGTGACCCACCTCGGCCGTCGAGTGCACGTGCGTCCCGCCGTCCGCCTGCTTGTCGAGCCCGACGATGTCCACGATCCGCACCCGTGTCACGTACTCGGGGACGAGGTTCGTCTTCGTCCGGATCAAGTCGGCGTCGACGGCGGCTGCGGCTCGGTCGAGATAGCTGACCGCCACCTCCCGGTCGGCCGCGATCTCCTCGTTGACCCGCCCCTCCACCACGGCCCCGAACCCCTCGGGCAGCGGATCGAACTCGAAGTCCATCCGGGCCGACAGGGGCTCCATGTTCCCGCCGGTCACGGCTTTGCCGTACTCGTTCCAGATGACCCCGCAGAGGATGTGGAGCGCGGAGTGGGTGCGCATGAGCGCGTAACGCCGGTCCCAGTCGATGCGCGCCTCGACCGTCTCCCCGGGGCTTGGGAGCAGTTCGGATCCTCCGACGGTGTGCCAGACCGCTCCCGCCTCGGATCTCACCTCGAGCACGTCGAGGCCGCCGAGGGTGCCGGTGTCACAGGGTTGCCCACCACCGGTCGGGTAGAAGACGGTGCGGTCGAGTGACACCCGCCGCCGGCCGTCGTCGTGGTCGACGGCCGTGACGGTGGCTCGGAGGTCGGTGAGGTATGCGTCATCGAGGTAGAGGCGCTCGGTCGGCGGCGCCCCGCTGGCGGACGGATCGTGACTCACGCTGGGAATCGTGCCGCGCGTGCGCGGCTCGGCGCTACCCGCGGGTGTTGATGACCGCCTCCGGCCGCGCCGGCGCCTCGGCCCGGGCGACCTCGTAGCAGGTGGCGATCTCGGGGTCCTCGTCCGCCGCTCTTCGCCGTCTCATGCCGCCACCTCGTCGCCTATGACGAAACGCCACGTCTCGCCGCGCCGCACCTCCCGGATCTTCGTGACGAGGTGGGCTCTGCCGGCGCGATCGAGGAAGCTCTCGAGTGGGGAGCGAAAGATGGCGTAGTCGT
>JAKCCH010000163.1 GCA_021838945.1 Actinomycetes bacterium | reverse complement strand
GCCACCGAGCTTGTCGTCGTTTAGGAGCAGGTAGATGCGGGTGATCCTGCCGTCGTGCTGCTCGCCGGTGATGACCAGGGGCATGCCGCCGTCGATCTCGACGACGAGCGCGGCTGCCGCGTTGACCGTCGCTTCTCGGAGGGCGGTCACCTCGCCCCGGCTGGCGAGGTTGATGGCGAGACGAGCCACTCGGTCTGCTCCGACGACGGGGTGGCGCGCGGCATGGTGATCGGGGCCGCCGTCGCTTATGAGCACGACGTCGGCGTCGAGCAGCTCCAAGGTGCTTTCGAGGTCGCCGTCGCTGACGGCCGCCAGGAGCTCTCGGAGGAGGCTGGGATCGAGGTGTTGCGGCGGTGCAGGGCGTTCTTCGCGTAGGCGTCGGCGCGCCCGGGTGGCGATCTGGCGGCAGGCCGTCTCACTCTTGTCGACAGCTGTGGCGATGTGCGCGTAGGGCTCTCCGAAGACCTCCGCGAGCAGCCACACGGCCCGCTCGGTCGGGCTCAGCCGGTCGAGCAGCATCAAGAACCCGAGCGTGAGCGACTCGGCCATCTCCGCGTGGTCCTCGGGCCCGTGCTCGAGGGCGATCGGCTCGGGGAGCCACGGCCCGACGTAGTGCTCGCGTCGCCGGGCGATCGTCCGGGCCCGGTCGAGGGCGAGGCGGGTGAGGATGGTCGTGAGGTAGGCGGCGGGACGCTCGATGGTGTCGTGGTCGACGCTCTGCCAGCGGATCCAGGCTTCCTGGACGACGTCCTCGGCGTCGGCGTAGCTGGCGAGGATGCGGTAGGCGAGGCCGAGCAGCCGCGGTCGCTCGGCGGCGAAGACCTCGTCGTCGGCGTTCACCGCCCCACCATGGCACTGTCGTTGGTTTGTTGGCGCTTCGCATGTTCGACAGCGCCTCGCCCGGCGGCCTCCCCGCTGGCGAGGGAGGCATCGGCGAGGAGGCCTACCGGACCGACCCAGTCGCCGGCTATGAACACTCCCGCCGTTCCCGTCGCGTCGATGGCGGGTCGCCCGGTGAGACCTGGTCCCGGGCGTGGAAGGGCGTGGCAGACCGTCATCTCGTGCAGGAACCGTTGGGCGACGACGTCGCGCTCGCCGATCCCGCAGCGCCGGGCGAGGGCCCACAGCTGGTCCTTGTCCTCTGGGGAGGTCCGGGCGCCGTAGCGCATGAGGTGGACGACCGCCCCGCCGGGGGGAGCGAGGTGGGCCTTCGGGCTGTGGGTGGAGAGGTAGAGCGGCTGGTCGAGCCCGAAGGCGACCATGGTGGCGGGCACCCGGCGCAGGCCGAGGTCGAGGCAGGCTGCCGTCGCTGGCGCGCCGAGCTCCCATGCGGGGGCATGGGGGAGCAGTGCTCGTGCCGCCGCGGGGCTGCCGGTGGCGACCACGACCGAGGCGGCCTGCAGCGTCCTTGCCGGCGTGCACACCTCGAAGGTGCCATCCGTTCGGGCCTGGAGGGCTGTCGCCCGCTCGCCTTCGAGAACCCTCGCCCCGGCAGACGTCGCGGCGGCCACCAGTCCATCGACGAGGGACTGCCAGCCACCGTCGAGGTAGATGACCCCCTCGAGGGCGAGCTGCAACTGGGCGACGGCGGCATCGGCTGCGACGAGGTCGAGGTCACCCGCGTAGGTCGCAACCCGCGTGAGCGCCGAGATCACTCCAGCCCCCCGGGAGCTGAGCCCGAGCGAGGCGACCCACTCGGCGGCGCTCATTTCGGCGAACGAGGCACCTTGGCGCTTCGGAAGGGTCGTGAGCAGTCGAGCGAGCCGGACCTTGTCGGCCAGTCCGAGGGCCGGCGAGCGGACCAGCGACCCGGCCGAGGTGGGTAGCCGAGCGAGCCCCCCCGTCGCCTCCGTGTAACCCGAGGCGGCTGGGTGGGGAGGCGACCCGCTGAACCCGACACCCAGCCGGCCGAGCACGTCGACTCCCGCTCCGCTGCGGTAGAGGGCGTGGGGCCCTTGGTTCAGGACGAAACCTTCCCGCTGGTCGCTTCGCGCCCGGCCCCCCGCCGCCCGCACGTCGCACAGCACGACCGACGCTCCACCTCGCGCCGCCACCGCCGCCGCCACAAGCCCGGCAAGCCCTGCTCCGACGACCACCACCTCGACATCGCACCTGTCGTCCACGGGCACCTCCTCGATCTCGTCCCGACAACTCGACGCCGATGCCCGCCATGTTGTGACACCCGAGCGGCTCGGGCCGCGTCCACCGCTACCCAAACAGGCCGGGGCGACGCCAGCCGCGCCTCGGTGGGCTCGGGAGCGGTCGGATCGCCAGGTAGCGGCGGGCGGCGCTGCTCACATCCCGGAACGGGATCGCACGCGGGGTCGTCGGGCTCCTGGTCGAGGCGGGTCGGGGTTGAGAGGGCCCGACGTCCCTCCTCGGTATATGGTCGTATAGTAGACTGCGATATGGAACAGCATACTGTGCGAACGAGTAAGGATGCGCCGTGACTGCGGTTGGTGAGCCCGCACCGGAGGACCTGACGGCCAAGGCCCGTCTGCGGGACGCGGCGCTGCGGCTGTTCGCCGAGCACGGCATCGAGGCCACGTCGGTCCGGGACATCGCCAACGCGGCGGGCGTGTCGGGCGGCCTCGTGCGCCACCACTTCGGTTCCAAGGAAGCGTTGCGGGATGCCTGCGACGCCTATGCGTTGGCCCAACTGGTGCGGCTGAAGGAGCAGGCGATGAGCGCCGGGCAGGCTGTCGGCCCGGAGCTCCTGTCCGCGACCCAGCCGGTGCTGCTGGGCTACTTCGTGCGCTCGATGCTGGACGGCTCGCCGTCCTCGCAGGAGATGTTCTCCCAGATGGTCGGTCTCGCTGAGGACTGGTTGGCCGCCAACCATCCGGACGGGATCGCGGATCGCCATGGGTACGGCGCGGTGCTGGTGGCGATGGAGCTAGGGGCGTGGATGCTGCGCGACCAGCTCTCGGCCGCGTTGGGCGCAGGCGTGCTCGAACCGGCGGGCCAGTTGCGCATGGCCCGAGCGAAGGTCGAGCTCTACTCCACGCCGCTGCTCACCCCGGAGATGGCGGCCACGGCACGGTCCACGATCGACCAGCTCCAGCAGACGGTCCCGAAGGACCGTGCCGGCAGGAGAGCGAAGCGATGAGCCCTACCGACAGCACCGCAGC
>JAKCCH010000162.1 GCA_021838945.1 Actinomycetes bacterium | reverse complement strand
TGGTTGTTGCCGGCCGCGCTGTCTGCACATGACCCGGCAACGCTCCATGATCACGGACCGGCCACGCTCGCTGAGCACGGCGGCCCTCTCGATCGGCTGAGCATTGTCAGTCCCGCGTGAGCTCGGCGACGGCCTTCTTCGCGCAGGCGTCGTCGACGAGGTCCTTGTTCTCGGCCGCAGCGGCGATGAGCGCCGCCGTCGCTGCGTTGTTGAGCGCCCTCGGGAGCCCGTTCGAGACACGGTGGATGCGGGCGACGGCATCGTCGGCGAACAGTGGCTCCTCCCTCCCGGCGAGCGCCAGGTGGTGGCGCAGGTAGGCGGCCGACTCGCCGAGGTCCATCGCCTTGATCGAGAACCTCGTGGCGATCCGCTGGTCGAGGGCGGCGAACAGTCCCATGCGCAGTTGTCGGTTGAGCGTCGGCTGGCCGACCAAGATGCCGGCGAAGGGAGAGGACGAGTCCATCTCGGAGTTGGTGAGGAGCCGCAGCTCTTCGAGCTGGGCGGGCTCGAGAAGGTGGGCCTCGTCGACGATGAGCACGACACGTCGGTGCCGCTCGGCCGCCTCGGCCGCGAGCAGGTCGGCCGCCTGGGCCATGAGCTCGGCCTTCAGGTAGCGAGGTTCGGCGCCGAGGGACCGCACGATCGTGACATAGAGGCCCCGTGTCCCAAAGGCCGGATTGGCGATGTAGATCACCTGGTGCCGGGTCGGGTCGAGGGCCGAGACGGCCGCTCGGACCGAGACGGTCTTCCCCGCGCCGACATCCCCGGTGACGACGCCCAAGGCGGACTCGACGACGCAGAAGCTGATGCGGGCGACCGCCTCCTGGTGAGCTTGTCGGAGGTAGAGGTCCTTCGCGGCGATGGACTTGCCGAAGGGGGTTCGCGTCAGCCCGAAGTGGGTTACCCACGGCGCCCGGCTCATCGCGTCTCCTCCTCGTTCTCGCCCTCGAAGATCTGAAGCTGGGCGAAGTCGACCTTCTGTCCCGTACCGGCCGCCTCCTCGTGGGCGGCGGCGACGAGTCCGAGGTAGTCGATCCCGGTCTGTTCCGGCTCGGGTCGTGCCGCCTGTGGCACGGAGGGGTGGACGTGGCGCCGTGTGACGAACGGCGTCGCCACCCCGGCAGGTCGCCCCTCGAGGTAGACGTCGATGCGAGTCAGGTCCTCCGGGTCGTATCTGAGCTCGACGCGCCGTCCGACGAGGGGGGCATCGACGGCATAGGCGTTCCCCTCGAGCGGCACGGTGGCGGTCCTGGTCACCTTCCGCGTGACCGACCACCTGAAGGCCTCCCGTAGGCGCTCGGGCTCGACGGCCCGGTGTGGGCCGTGGCGCTCGAACCGCTCGATCGGCGCCTCCCCGGTCTCGGCATGGGTGCGACGGTTGGCGACCTGCTCGGCCCAGGCAGCGAAGCGGTCGTTCAGTTCCTCGAGGGACTCGATGCCGACGTGGCAGGCCTCGGCGAGGAAGGCTTCTCGGATGTAGCGGTTGAGCCGCTCCTGCTTTCCGCGGCCTTCTGGAGAGTAGGGCTTCGAGTGGACGAGGCGGATGCCGAGGACCGCACAGGTCCGGGCGAGCCAGGCGTTCGCGAACGGAGCCCCGTTGTCGGCGTAGAGCACTTCGGGAAGCCCTCGTCGCACGATCGCACGGCGCAGCAGCTCCTGGCAGGCCCGGGCGTTCTCGTGGGCGAAGAACCTCCCGTCGACGAGGAGCCGGCTGTGATCGTCGACGATGAGGAACAGCCTGGCCCGCACGGAGCGGTCGATCTTCGGGAATGGCACGAAGGGACCGACAAGCACGTCGGTGATCCAGCGCTCGTTCGCCCGCTCGGCCTCGTAGCGGCCGAAGACCTTCGGCTCGGCCTGCAGGGCTTCGCGGTGCAGACCGGCACGGCGCAGCTGCTGGCGCACCGTCCGCTCGGCCATCTTCACGCCGTGGCGGTGGTAGAGGATCGAGGCGATCTGGGCGGCCGAGCGGCTCGGGAGCTCGAGGCGGAGGGCGGCCGCCTCGGCATAGAGCTCGGGATGGGCGCGGACGGCCCCGGTGTCGGATCGCTCCGCAGGCCGCAGAGCCTCGAGGCCGCCCGAGCGCCACGCCCGGAGCCACCGGTCGATCGTCCCTCTCGAGTAGCGCCGCTCGCTGCCGTCGGGATGCAGGTGCGGCCGAGCTGCGATCTGGCGCACGAGCGCGCCGCGTTCGGCGGCGCCCAGTCTCGGGTTCGCCGCCTCGGCGATGACGCCGTAGCGGTGCAGCGCCACCTTCTCTTGGGTATCAGGGTCCATGTTCTCCTCCGTTCTCGTCGTCCCGATGCGGGACCGGAGGCATAAAACGCCTCCTGCCGATCACGAGATAGGGAGAGGTCGTGTTGGCGGAGAGGAGCGCCCCGCCGCTCACGACGGCGACGAAGCCGGACCACCCGAGCACCGCCCAACCGGGAAGGGTGGTCGCCACCTCGAAGCTGGCACGGATGGCGGCGAGGGCATAGCGGCCGGCGTCGGCGAGCGGGGTGACGACCTCGCCGCCGAGCTCGACGGAGAGGGCGGCGAACCCCGCTGCGATCTCGCCGGCGCGGGAGCGGAACCGGCGCACCCAACCACAGGCGGTCTCGTGCACGACACCGTGTCGCCGTGCCGCCGGCCGAACGCCGTCCGGTCCGCCGACGACTTCCTCGACGACGGCAGCGATCGTCGCTGCGTCATGGAGCCGTCGAAGGAAGCAGAACGCTGGGAGCAGGGCATGCGTCGTCCGGCAGGCCGAACAGCGGGCTCTCGGCACGAAGATCCGCAAGTCACGCTCGCCCTCGCGCACCGTCCGCCAGTAGCCGGACCACGAGCCCATCGGCACCGCACAGCTCGGGCAGTCCGGCACCGCGACGTCCACGCCGCGGCCGAGTGCCGCGTACGTGTCGACCGACGTCGGGCAGGGCCATACGATGGCCAATGGCGTAAGCCGCCTTTGGACCCCCTCCCGTCAGTGGCGATCAACCTTGCGGGAAGGGGTCCTCTCGCGTGGACAGGACAGCTCATCCTTCCCGCGCGAGGACCCGGCCGGCCAGGTCGCGTCGCCAAAGAGCACCGCCGTCAGGCGCGCCAGAGTGGTCAGACAGTCAGGCCGTCAACACCAGGCCGAGCGGTCGGCAA
>JAKCCH010000161.1 GCA_021838945.1 Actinomycetes bacterium | reverse complement strand
AGCGCTCGTGTCGCCGGACGAGGCCGAGTACCTCTTCCGGAGCTGACCGCGAGCGCCGCCGGGGAGCCCGGGACGATGCGTGTCATCGGCGGCGAATGCCGCGGCCGGGCGCTCGACGCGCCGGACCTCCCGACGCTGCGGCCGACGAGCGACCGAGTCCGCGAGGCGATGTTCGACGTGCTGGAGGCCCGAGGGCTCGTCGAGGGCCGCACGGTGCTCGACCTGTTCGCCGGTTCCGGCGCCCTCGGCATCGAGGCACTGTCGCGTGGAGCGGTCGCCTGCACGTTCGTCGACAGCGACCGGCGGGCGATCGCTGCCGTCGAGCGCAACCTCGAACGGCTCGGGCTCGCCGCTCGGCCCGGCGTGCGCGTCGTGCAGCGAGATGCGCTCACATACCTGCGCACCTCCGGCGTGCGCGTGGAGGTGGCGTTGGTGGATCCGCCCTACCGTTTCGAAGGGTGGGGCGAGCTCCTGCCCGAGCTCCGGGCGGACTACGCCGTGCTCGAGCACTCTTCGCCCATCGTCGTGACCGGCGGGTTCAATACCATCCGCACCTACCGATACGGCGGTACGCTCGTCACGCTCGTAGAACGTCAGCCGACCGACGAGGACCACGCTTGACCATCGCTCTCTTCCCAGGGTCGTTCGACCCATTCCACAACGGGCATCTCGAGGTCGTCGAGCGCGCCAGCGTGTTGTTCGAGGAGGTGATCGTCGCATCGCTGCGCAACCCGCAGAAGGCCGAGCCGTTGTTCGGGATCGACGAGCGCGAGCAGATGCTCGCCGAATCGCTCGCCCACCTGTCGAACGTGCGGATCGTGGCGATGTCCTCGCTCGTGGTCGATCTCGCCCGCGAGGAGGGTGCGGACGTGATCGTGAAGGGGCTGCGAGCGGTCTCCGACTTCGAGAGCGAGCTGCAGATGGCCCAGATGAACCGGCAGCTGTCCGGCATCGAGACGCTGTTCCTCCCGACAGGATCGCAGTACGCCTACATCGCGAGCCGGCTGATCCGGGAAGTCGCACGGTACGGGGGCGATGTGAGCGCGCTCGTACCGGAGCCGGTCAACCGGCGACTCAAGGCGGTGGCGAGATGAGCGACCGCCGCACGTCCGCTGGCCACGGTGGGCACGGCGGCCCCGGGGGCGGTACCCAGGGCGGCGGCTCCGGCGCTCATGTCGCGCCAGGCGTCGATCCCGAGTGGGACGACCGCTCGGCGGCGGAGACAGACGACGCCGGCGTCGAGGGGATCCTCGACGAGCTGATCGACATCGTCGCGACGGCGAAGAACGTGCCGCTGTCGGCATCCGTGATGATCTCCCGCGAGGAGGTGCTCGAGCTGCTCGAGGCTGCGCGGGAGGAGCTCCCGGACGAGCTGCGGCGGGCTCGCCGGTTGCTGAAGGACCACGAGGAGGTGATCGCCTCCGCGCGTCGTGAGGCGGGAGAGATCATCGACGACGCCCGGGTGCAGGCCGAGCGGATGGTCCAGCGCACCGAGATCGTGCGCCAGGCCGAGTACCGGGCTGTACGGATCGTCGAGGATGCCGAGGCCGAGTCGCGGAGGCTGAAGCACGAGGCGGAGGACTACGTCGACCAGCGGCTCGCCGGGTTCGAGATCGTGCTCGACCGGACCATGAAGACAGTCCGTGCCGGTCGTGAGCGACTGGCGGCCGTTCCGGCCGATCCGTACGGCGAGCCGGGCGAGGCGTCCACCGCCGACTCGGGATCGAGCTCGTTGCCAGGGGGCGAGGGGGACCCGTTCTTCGACCAGGACCTGGAATGAGCGGGAGCCGCGGTCGGCTCCACGGTGCTCCACGGGAGCACGGCCACCGGCGCGGTCCGTTCGTCCTCAACGTGCGCTCGCTGCGGGCACGCCCGGGTACGCGGCACGAGGTGCATCTCGCCGGGTCGATCTCCGAGATGTACGTGTCCGAGGCGAGGGTGCCGGAAGATGCCGAGGTGCGTTTCGACGGGTGGGTCGAGTCGACGCGAGGTGGTGTCACCGTTGCCGGTGTCGCCACCGCACCGTGGGTCGGAGTCTGCCGGCGATGCCTCGAGCCGGCCTCGGGGGTCCTCTCGGCGGAGATCCGGGAGCTGTGCCGCGACCCGCACGACCTCGATGTCGCAGGGTGGGGCGATGGCGGGGACGACGACGAGCCCTACGCCGTCGGGCGGGATGACCTGGATGTTGAGCCCATCCTCCGTGACGCCTGTATCCTTGAGCTGCCGCTGGCGCCGTTGTGCAGCGACACCTGTCGTGGGTTGTGCCCAACCTGCGGTGCCAACCGCAACCGGGACGAGTGCTCCTGTGACCCGCCGATCGACCCGAGGTGGTCGGCGCTCGCGGGTCGCGCCGGAGGGGCCGCGTCCCAGGTTGGCGACGAGGAGCGAGCGGAGAACGAGGGCGAGGCCGGTCAGGCCGAGCAGGAAGGCGAATAGAGGAAGCGACGAATGGCTGTCCCGAAGAAGAAGACCTCGAAGTCGAAGAGCCGGAGCCGGCGGGCGTCGGCCTGGACCCTTCGCGTGCCGGCCCGCAGCATCTGCCCGCAGTGCCGCCAGGCGAAGCTGCCGCACGTGGTCTGCCCGCATTGCGGCTGGTACAAGGGCCGCAAGGCGGTCGAGGTCGACTGAGCTTGTGACTCCGGTTGAGCTGAGTTGACCGCTGACCTCCCTGTCGCCCTGGATGCCATGGGCGGCGACCGGGCGCCGGAGGAGACCGTGGCGGGAGCGCTGGAGGCCGCTGCTGCCGGGCTGCCCGTCGTCCTCGTCGGACCGACCGACGGCTCGCTCGGCGACGTCGGCGATCTCGAGATCCTTCCCGCGTCCGAGGTCATCCAGATGACCGACGATCCTGGCAAGGGCGTGCGGACCAAGAAGGACTCGACCTTGGTGCGCGCGGCCGAGGCCGTGCGCGACGGGCGGGCCTGCGCCATGGTGAGCGCGGGCAACACCGGTGCGACGATGGCATCGGCGCTCCTGCGGATGGGGCGCATTCGCGGTGTGTCCCGGCCCTGCATCGCCACGCCTCTCCCGGTGCCCGGCGGCTCGCCCACGGTCATGGTGGATGCCGGTGCCAACGCCGACTGCCAGAGCGACTGGCTGATGCAATTCGCACAGATGGGAGCGGCCTTCTACCGGGAGCGCTATTCCTCCGAGCGCCTTC
>JAKCCH010000160.1 GCA_021838945.1 Actinomycetes bacterium | reverse complement strand
TCCTCGTCCATCGGCTCGCCGGTCTTGGCTTTGCGGGGTTCGGTCATGGGAGCAGCCTCCTGTACTTGCGGCGCATCGGCATGGCGTGGAAGGCGATCTCCTCACCCTGTTCGTCGACGGCGGTCAGCACTTCGGGCAAGGCGCCAGCGGTGTTGGGGCCTCGGTAGAGCACGTAGGGATCGTCCAGGTCGTCGTAGGCAACGAGCGCGTTGGTGATGGCGTGGCGGATGTCGTCGGCGCTGGCGGCCATCGCCGCTCTGGCGACCGTAAGTGGACAACCTGGGGTCTGACCAGGATCGGCGGCCAGTGCCCGCTGGCCGTTGACACCGATGCCCCAGACCGGCGGGCAGGAGTAGCCCCAGGCCGGGTCTCGCCAGGAGGTGGGGTAGTCCCAACGTGGGACCTCGAGCGCCGGGAGCGCGCGGGTCGAGGTCCCAGGTGCGGGACTCGAGCGGTGCCGGCCCGACGCCAAGAGACCTGGAGCGTCAGCCTCGCACGCGACCAGCGGCGCACCGACGAGCTAGGTCTCACGAGCATCGCCTCAGCCTCGGATGCCGCTCGCCCGATGCCTTGGCCGAGGCCTTCCGCCACGACGGCACCCCGCCCAGATCCTGGCGAACCGGCTATCGATCCTGGCCAGCCTCGTGGACGAGCCTTGCGAGCAGGGACTGGAGCATTTCGAAGTCGTCGTCGAGCTGCTTGCGGGCGTGGTTCCGGAACCGGCCCGCCACCTCGCTGATGACGAACCCCAATATGGCCGTGCTGGCCAGGCGCTCCACTTGGGCGGCTCGATCCCCCGGCACACCAGCCTCGACGAGGGCTACGCAGACCGCATCTCGAGCGCGACGAGCCTCGACGGTGGTCGCCGGGCGCTGGAGGAGGAGCGGGAAGACATCCGGGTGCCGCCGTGCCGACAGCCTGATGTTCACGGCGAGTGAGGCGAGACGCTCCTGCCATGGGATCTCGGGCGGTGGCAGCGAGAACTCGGTGAGGAGGAGCTCGACGACGCCGTCGAGCAGGTCCGCCTTGTTGGCCACGTGCCGGTAGAGGGCCATGGCCGTGACACCGAGGCGCTCGGCGAGACCGGCCATGGTGAGCGCGTCGATCCCCTGCTCGTCGGCCATTGCCAAAGCCTCGGCCAGGATCTGTGCCCGGTCGACCCGCCTGGGCCGTCCCACAACAGTTAGTATACGCTATATACATATGAGGGTGCTGCTCAGCGACGGCTCGGGACTGACCGCCCGCCAGTGCGCCACCCGGCTGGCCGCGGACGACCACGTGGTCGACGTCCTGTCGCCCGACCCGCTCTGCCTGTGCCGGTTCACCCGCTCGGTCCGCCGGGTCCATCGTGTCCCCGCCTACGGCCCAGACCCCACAGCGTGGCTCGACGCCGCCCTCGAGGTCTACCGGTCCGGTCACTACGACGCGCTGTTACCCACGCAAGAGCAGGTGGCCGCGCTCTCATGGGCTAAGTGCCGGCTCGACCGAGCGGGGGTCGCCACCGCCGTCCCGTCCTTCGCGGCACTGGCCGCCGTGCAGGACAAGATCTCGGCGTTGGCCACGCTGCGCCGCCTCGGGATCCCCCAGCCGCCGGCGGCCACCGGGATCGAGGGCTGGGACTCGTTCCCCGCCTTCGTCAAGGACCCGATCGGCACCGCGTCGGGCGGCGTCCGTCGGGTCACCACCCCCGCACAGCTGCAAAGCGCCGCCGCCGAAAGGCCGGTACTGGTCCAGGCCGCGGTCGACGGCCCCTTGATCATGTGCCAGTCGGTGTTCGACCACGGGTCGCTCGTCGCCTTCCACGCCAACGAGCGCACCGCCGAAGGTGCGGGTGGAGGCGCCAGCCACAAGACGAGCGTGTCGATGCCAGACGCCCGCCGATGGTTCGAGATCCTGGGCGGGGATCTCGCCTGGCACGGAGCGCTCTCTGCCGATCTGGTCCTCGGCGACGACGGCCCCGTGTTCATCGACGTGAACCCTCGCTTGGTGGAACCGCAAAACGCCTACTTCTCCGGTGTCGACCTGGTCAGGGCGATGATGGAGCTGGCCACTGGCGGCCACCCCACCCCGCAGCCCGAGGGCCGAGCCGGCGTCGCCACCCACCAGCTCCTGCTCTGCGTGCTCGGCGCCGCCCAACACGGCGCCGGCCGCCTAGGTGTCGCCACGGAGATCCTCCACGCCGCGCGAGGAAACCACCACTACCTCGCCAGCCGCGAGGAGCTCTTACCTCTGGCCCGCGATCCCAAGTCGCTGGTCCCTCTCGCCATGGCAGCCGTAGCCACCATCGCCTCTCCGGCGAGCTGGTCGTGGTTCACGTCGGGAAGCGTGTCGAACTACGCCCTCACCGCCAATGGATGGGACCAGCTCGTGCGGAGGGATCCGTGCCCCGAGCACGACTGTGCGGGACCCAGTCCGGGCCCGAGTCGTCGGAGCGGGGGACAGACGGTCAGGTGATGTCTCGGCCCAGGCGGCAGGCTCTTCCTAGCCCGGATGCGTCAACGTCACCGATGGTGGTAGACGTCCCATCGGAGTCAGCGGGCGGTCGTTGGCTGCGGGACCGGCGGCGCCGGTGCGCGTTGGAATGCTCGACGTACTCAGTGTTCGCGCTCGCTTCGAGGTGATGCCGTCCGAGGATGAGCACCCGGTCGAGGCACTCGCGCCAACTGGTGCCGATCACGCGCGCACAGACGGCGTTGGCCCGACGTGCTCGGACGAGGGCGGTGAAGACGCTGGTGCCGTCGGCGGCGACGACGGCGTCGAAGGAGGAAGTGAACTTCGTGTCGCGATCGGGACGAGGAGCTTGATCGCGTTCGCCTGGTCGGAAAGCTCCACCGAGATTGTTGCCGGCACACTGGGTGACCCAGGCAGCGACCGGCTTGACGGTGACGCCGGCGATCCGCACGAAGCAGCTGTCGCGGTGGATGAACACGAGGACATAGTGCTGTGGGCGACGGGAACGGGAGATTGGGTCGAGGGGTTTCGGTCGCCCCGAATGCGGATCGCCGACCGGGCACCCCCGGGGCGCAGTTGGCCCCGCGGGTCAGCCGTCGGCAACAGTCTCAGACCTCCGGTAGTTGACGCAGGAAATGGCACTGACCTGGACGTTTGCTAGGTACCATGAGTCGCGAAATCAGATCAAATTGTCGGCGCTTTCGGCTAACCTGGCGGCATGGACGACGACCCCT
>JAKCCH010000071.1 GCA_021838945.1 Actinomycetes bacterium | reverse complement strand
AGGCAAGACGGGAGCTGGGACTGGTCAGACACGAGGGCCGGGGAGCCGAGAGCGCCCCTCGAGGACTCAGGCGAGCCCGGGGAGCCGCCCGACGAGCCGCCTGACGGACCGCCGGGCGAGCCTCCCGACGGACCGCCGAGCTACCGCCAGCAGAGCCTCGCCTGCGCGACGCCGGCTGTGGTGCTGCGCCTCGCCAGCTGAAGCAGCGGAGCGAGGGCCGGTCACGCCCAGTGCGGGCAGAGGACGATCACACGAGCGCTTGCACGCCCCGCTTCGCCAGTTGCCCGGCGATGATCACCCGCTGGATCTCGCTCGTGCCCTCCCAGATGCGCTCGACCCGCAGCTCCCGGAAGAAGCGCTCCGCCACGTTCTCCCGCATGTAACCCCTCCCGCCGAAGATCTGCACGGCTCGATCGGCCACCCGGCCCGCCATCTCGGACGCGTACAGCTTCACCATCGAGGCCTGGGCGTGCTGCACCTTGCGGTCCCGCCCCTCGTCCACACCGCGGGCGGCCTCGTACACGATCGCCCGCGCCGCGAACAATTCCGTCAGACTGTCTGCCAGCATCGCCTGCACGAGCTGGTAGGCGGCGATTGGATGCCCACCGGCCACGCGCTCCGACGCGAAGCGCGACGCCTCGGCCACCAGCCGCTCTGCCGCCCCGAGGCACCTCGCCGCCACCATGAACCGCTCGAAACGGAACCACTCATAGGCGAACGTCATCCCGCCGCCCTCGTCTCCGATGAGATGGGAGGCAGGCACCCGGACAGCTTCGAACGCCACGATCGGATGGTGGTGGCTGACCGTGTGCGAGTACTCCGGGTTCCTCACGACCCTCATGCCCGGCGTCGGGATGTCGACGACGAACATCGCATGCTCGCCGGCGTGAGGGCCGTCCACGAGACGTCCCTGGAAGAACGTGTACGTCGACTCGTTGAACGACGTGACGTGCCACTTCACACCGTCGAGGACGTACCCGTCGCCATCGCGTCGAGCAGTCGCCTCGATGGCGTCGACATCGGACCCGGCACCCTCTTCGGTGATCGCGTAGCACTCGCCCGCCTCGCCACGAACCGTCGGGAGCAGCCAGCGCTCGAGCTGGAATTCGGTCGCCACCTCCGGCCACCACTGAGGCGGAGTCGAGAGCATCCATGCGAGGGCGTTGGTGGCGCGGCCGACCTGCTCCTGCACGAGCACCTGCTGCAGCATCGTGCAGCCTTGGCCTCCGAGTGCACGCGGCATGTTCGTGGCGAGCAATCCCTCCGACCTCGCCCGCTCCTTCATCCGCGCCGCCACGTCATCCGGCAGACGACCTCCGTGCACTTCCGCTTCCGCTTCATAGGGGATGAGGTCGTCGACGAAGACCCGAGCGCGGGCCTGAACGTCGAGGTCTGCCAAGCTCAGCTGGTACATAGCGGCTCCTTCACGAGAGCGTCGGACTGCACGGGAAGCAGGATCTCGTGCTTGACTGACTGTTCAGTTTATGCCAGGGTTCCGAGGTGCGCATGGCCGAGTCGACACGTGCCGACACCGCCGACGCCGTCGTCATCGGGGGAGGAACCGTCGGCGGCTGGTGTGCGTGGTCGCTTCGCCGGGCAGGGCTCGAGCACGTGGTCCTCGTCGAGCGGCTCACCCTCGGCCGCGGCGCGAGCAGCCGCGCGGCCGGCATGGTGCGAGCACAGGGGGGGACGCCGTGGACGGTCACGCTCGGCCTCTTTAGCCGCGACTTCTACCTGCGGCAAAAGGAGGAGTTGGGGATCGACTCGGGTTTCGTGCCGATGGGCTACTACATGCCGGCTTTCACCGAAGAGCAGGCGCGCATCGGCCGGGCGAGGGTCGCCATGCAGCAGGGGCTCGGGCTCGAGGTGTCGTGGATCGAGCCCGACGAGGCGGCCGAGCTGTATCCCGCCATGGCACACGGCAGCACTCTGGGGGGCTCGTACGCGCCGGGTGACGGGTACATCGACCCGCCGCGCAACGTGCTCGCCTACACAGCGGCGCTCGTGCGGGCCGGCGTGGATCTCCGCGAGCGCACCGAGTTCATGGGCCTCGCCTACTCGAGCGACGGCAGCCGGATCACCGGTGTCGACACGAGCACCGGGCCGATCGCGACCGAGCGCGTCGTCCTCACAGGTGGCCCCGATCTCGCGTCCGTCGGTGCCCGCGCCGGCATCACCATCGCAGCCGGCGGGACCCGCCACCAGGTCGCGGTCACCGAACCCGTCGACGACTTCACACCAGATCAGATCGGCATGGTCTTCGACGTCGCAGAAGGCATCTACTGGCGGCCGGAGGAGGGCGGCGTCCTGTTCGGCATGAGCAATCCGGACGAGGCCCCCGGGCCTGCCCGCGAGGTCGACTGGCCGTACATGACGAAGGTACGCGAGCGCATCGCCGAGCTGCTGCCGATCGCGAGCACGCTTGGGCTGCGCCGAGTCTGGGCCGCCACGATCGACTACACACCCGACCATCTGCCCATCCTCGGGCCGGGCCGAGCCCCCGACGGAAGGGCTGTCGGAGGTGTCACCGTCGCATCCGCCGGTGGCCACGGGATGATGTGGGGGCCGGCAGTCGCCCGCATCGCCGCCGACCTCTGCCTGAGCGGCGGAACGGACGTGATCGACGTGTCGGAGTTGGGGCTCGACCGTTTCGACGCCGAGGGCCGCTCGAGACTGGACCCGGATCCCATCGCGCTCCCGTTCCCCGAGGACACGACCCTTCGAGAAAGGACCTCCCGCCCATGACCGATTCGCCGACGACCATGCCCTTGCCCGTCCTCCACGACGCCGCCACTCGCGAGGACCTCGAGGACTGGGGGCCGCTCGAGGAGGCGATCGGTCCGGAGATGTCGACATCCGGGATCATCCTCTGGAAGAACGAGGAGGAGCAAGAGACGGGGATCTGGGTGTGCACCGCCGGGCCGTCCCACTGGACGTTGGAGACCAACGAGTTCGTGCACATCCTGTCCGGCTCGATGACGGTGACTGCCGATGGCGATGGTGCCGAGCCTGTGAAGCTCGTGGCCGGCGACACGATCCTCTTCCCTGTCGGATGGTCGGGCACCTGGGAGATCCACGAGACACTCCGCAAGCTCTATGTGATCTTCTGACGAGCTGCGGAAGCGAGACAGGGCCATCCCGTCTCCGGGTGACTTCCGGCCCTATCGTGGTTCTACCGGGTCGGGTCAGACTGACGACGAAGGCACAGCGGAGGAAGCGCGATGTCAGAAGGCAAGAACGGCCGAGAGCTCCCTCAGCAGGCCGCCGCTCCGGCACGGCCGGATGGCGGAGCTGACCCGAAAGCCGGCGAGCAGGCCGGCGAACAGCACAGCGAAGTGCTCGTCCTGCGGCCCGCAGCCCTGCTCCGGCTCCAGTCGGAGCTGGAGGCGCTCGCGGTCGAGGTGCACCACCTCGGTGAGGACGCGACGGACCGCGCCGTCTGGGCGAGGGTCTCGCACGTCCTGCCGGCCATCCTGGCCCAGCTCCAGAGCGTGATGGCGGAGCCCGAGCAAGGCGAGATGCACACCTTCTTCGACTGGATCGCGGAGGGAGGCGCCCTCTCCGAGGACGAGTTGCGGGTCGCAGTCGCCCAGCTGCTCGGATGGGTCGACGGCGTCATCTCCGGCATCCGCGTGGCGATGATCCTCGCCGAGCCGGCGGCCGCACCCGAAGGGGCGGCGGTGAGCGCTTAGGCGGGCGGCGCGCCGAGAGCCGTGATCGCTCGGCGTGCCCTCACGTCTCCCGCCGGCGCGGGATCAGGCTGAGGCGAGAGACGACTCGTCGACCATCTCGGCGGCCGCGAATCCGTCATGGCCGGCCCTCGCGGACAGCTCGAGCTCGAGCGGGACGAGAGCAGAACGCTGCACGTCGTCGAGAGACGCTCAGGCTGACCGAAGGTTCCGCCACTCCACGAGGACGTCGAGGGCGAGGACACCCGAGGGGCTGCAGGAGAGCGGGTTGACGTCGAGCGCATCGAGCTCGTCGCCGGCCTCGGCGGCCAGGTGGGACATGGCGACGACGGCGTCGCACACTACGTCGAGGTCGACCGCCGCCGATCCTCGGAAGCCGTCGAGCAAGGGACGGATCCGCAACCGGTCGAGGAGCCTGCCCGCTGCGGGGCGGTCGAGCGGGGGGAGTGCCACCACCCGGTCTGCCAGCAGCTCGACGAGGACGCCACCCGCCCCGACCACGACGAGCGGTCCGAGCGTGGGGTCGCGCACGATGCCGAGAGCGAGCTCGACGCCTTGCGGCGCCATCTCGGAGACGTCGACCTCCGGCCCGAGGCGGGCGAGGGAGTCATAAGCGCGAGCCGCCGCCTCCGGTGAGGAGATCCCGAGGATCACTCCTCCCGCCTCCGTCTTGTGTGCGATCCCGCCGACCGCAGTCTTCATCGCGACGGGCATCCCGATCTCCGAGGCAGCCGACACCGCCGCCTCACGGTCGCGAGCACGCACGGTCCGGGGAGTGGCGATGCCGTACGTTTCGAGGAGGGCGAAGGGCTCGAGACTCCTCGCCCGGGCGGCACGGCCTGAATCCAAGACGTGCCCGGGCACCGTGTCCCGGGCGGCGAAGTCGCGGAGCTCGAGCAGGTGCTTCAGGGCGAGCAGCCCGGTCCTGGTGCCTTCGAGCACCGGGATGCCTTCTACGCGCAGGCGCGACGCCGCCCTGCGGTCGAGCGCGCTCGGGACGTGCGACAGTACGCACAGCGGTAGGCCGGTCTCCTGCCACGCCCGCGCGACGGCGTTGCCGTACGACTCGTCGCCGTCGAGCTCGGGCACGAGGTCCACCGCAAAGGCGACGGCGTCGACCGACTCGTCCTCGGCCAGAGCGAGGAGGGATGCGCAGAACAGTTCCTCGGTGGCAGAGCCCGTGCCCCAGACGTCCAACGGGTTGTCCGGTTGGAGCCCGGGGTCGAGGAGGGATGCGAGACGCTTCGTCGTCATGGGGCTGATCTCCGAGAAACCCACCCCCACCTCCTCCGCCACGTCCACCAGGAGCGCCCGTTCCGCACCCGAGTCGAGCACCGCGGCGATGCCCCCTCGCGGGTTCGAGCCGGCTGGCCGTGCCGGCGCGCGCCGTCCTGCCACGAGCAGTTCGAGCGTGTCGCACATCTCCGCGAGGTCCTGCACCCGCAGCACGCCGTGGGCGTCGAAGAGCGCCTCGAAGGCGCCGTCCGAGCCCGCCAGCGCGCCCGAGTGTGCCGCGACCATCGCCCGGCCCGCCTCCGACGCGCCGACCGTGAGGGCGACGACGGGGACGTCGGCCTCGGCTGCGCGGGAAAGGGCGGTGCGGAGGGCGGCGGGAGCGCGGAGGGTCTCGAGGAAGAGGGCCACGACGCCGGTCTCGGGAAGTGAGAGCGCGTACTCGAGGTACTCCGCCGCCGGCGTCACGAGCTCCTGGCCGGAGGAGACGGCGAGCGAGAAACCGAAGGGCCGATCCGTCCGGAGCATGGCGGAGAACGCCGAACCCGAGTGCGTGATGAGCGCGATCGGCCCTGGTGGGAGCGGCGCCCGCTCGAGGTAACCGATGGCTCGCACGTGAGGGGAGACGACACCCATGCAACCGCCGCCGCAGAGCGCCATGCCGGCCGAGGACGCGATGTCCGCGAGGCGTGCCCGGAACGCCGACGAGTCGGTGGGTGACGCGGGGTCGACGGCGCTGCCGTAGATGACGGCGCTCCGGTCCCCGCGGGCGGCCGCTTCGCGCAGCACCGCCTCGAGGCTCGCGTCACCGACGGCGAGGAGCACGAGGTCCACCGGCTCGGCGAGCTCGGCCAGCGATCCGGCTACCGGCAGCCCGCCTATCTGCTCGCCGCGATAGCGCGGGTTCACGAGGTGGATCTCCGGCCGCGCCGGGCTGCGCATCACCTCCGTGAGCAGGCGGTCGCCGAAGCTCCCCGGGCGCGGGGTTGCGCCGACGATGGCGATGCTCTCGGGCTCGAGCAGGTGCTCGAGGCTCACCGCTTGAGCATCGTGCGCGCCCGGCTGCGCCGCTCACCTGCGCGCTTGTCCGCCAACGCAGCCCTTGCGGCCTGCCATCCCGGGATCCCGCAGACGCCGCCGCCGGCGTGAGTCGCCGAGCTGCCGTAGTACAGGCCGGGTACGGGCGTGCGGTAGTCGGCGAAGCCGGGCGCCGGCCGCATGTGGAACAGCTGCTCGACTGACAGCTCGCCGTGGAAGATGTTCCCGCCGACGAGCCCGTACTCCTGTTCCATCTCGTACGGCCCCACGATGTCGCGGTGGATGATCGAGGCCTTGAAGTTCGGGGCGACCTCGTCGTACTGCTCGATGAGCCGGTCGGCGTACGCCTCGAGCTCGGCGGTGTGGGGCTCGTTCGCCCAGTCGGCCGGCACCCACTGGCTGAACAACGACATGATGTGGATGCCCTCGGGAGCAAGCGTCTTGTCGAAGCAGGTCGGGATGACCGAGTCGGAGAACGGCTTCTCGGCGGGCCGGCCCTCCCTCGCGTCGAGGTACGCCCGCTCCATGTACTCCATCGACGGCGCCATCTCGACCGAGCCGGTGTGGTGGGGCTGGAGGTTCGAGCCGGGGTCGGCAGTGAAGTTCGGCAGCTCGGACAAGGCGAGGTTGATCTTCACGACGCCGCTTCGCGTCTTCCAGTGCTCGATGTCGCGGGCGAAGTCGCTCGGGAGGTTGGCCGTCCCGACGTGGTCGAGGAAGGCCGTGCGCGGATGCAGCGTCGTCACCACGACCGGAGCGTGGAGCTCGTCGCCGTTCTCGAGGACGACGCCGGCGGCTCGCTCGCCGCGCACGAGCGTGCGCACGACCCGGGAGTCCGTCCGGATCTCGGCGCCGAAGCCGAGCGCTGCACGCTTCATCGCGTCGGCGACCGCTCCCATGCCGCCCTCGGGGAAGCCCCAGCCGCCGAGGTGGCCGTCACCGACGTCGCCGATCGAGTGGTGCGCCATGACGTAGGCGGTCCCGGGCTCGTACGGCCCGGCCCACGTGCCGATCACGCCGTTCACCGCGATCGGCGCTTTCACCTGCCAGGACTCGAACCAGTCGTCGAGGAGGTCGGCGATCGACATGGTCATGAGTCGGGTCACGTCGGCGATCCTGCGCACGTCGACGCCCCGGTTGCGCCAGGCGAGCCGCAGGAGGTCGGCGAGGTCGCCGGGTCGCTTCGACCCGATCTTCGGCGGGACCTGGAGCAGCATCGGCCCGAGCACGTCCGCGAGGCCACCGAGCCAGGCGTCCCACTTGGGCATCTGCTCTGCGTCGCGTTTCGAGAACTTCGCGATCTCCTCGTAGTTCTGCTTGGCGTCGTCGGCCCAGATCTTGATGGAGGTGCCGTCGGGGAACGCCTGGTAGTACGGCCCCATCGGGTACACCTTGTATCCGTGGCGCTCCAGCTCGAGGTCCTTGATGATCGTCGGGGGGAGCAGGCTCATCACGTAGGACAGCCGCGTCACCTTGAGCTCGGGCGCTTCCGGCCAGGGGCTCTCGGTCGTGGCGGCACCACCTGTCTTGTACCTCGACTCGAGCACCACCGTCCGTAGCCCTGCTCGGGCGAGATAGGCCGCCGCGACGAGGCCGTTGTGGCCGCCCCCGACGACGATCGCGTCGTACTGCTGTGCGCTGCCGTGTCCTGCCATCGCTCCCTCTCCCGATCCCGCTGTCCCGATCCCGCTGTCCCGATCTGCCCTCCGAACCGGCTGCAGCGGTCCCGCTGCTGCGATCCGGTTTGACTGACTGTTCAGTCTAAGTCCTTTGCTAGCATCGCACAAGAGTTGACGAGCTGTGAGCTTCGATCACGCAGACACTGTCGATCGAGGCGTGTGCACGGGTTGCGAGAAGGCGGAGGTGGTCGAGGTGACTACGAGCGAGAGTCTCGAGAGCAGCACCGAGCCCTCCGACGCGCGCCGGGCGCAGATGCTGGCGGCGACGATCGACGTGATCGTCGAGCGCGGGTTCCCGGACACGCGGATCGCCGACGTGGCCGAGCGCGCCGGAGTGAGCCCGGCGCTCGTCATCTACTACTTCAAGACGAAGGACAACCTTTTGTCCGAAGCGATGCGTTACTCCGAGGACGGCTGGTACGCGGAGATGGCGCGCCGGACCGCCCACATCGAGTCCGCCGCCCGGAGGCTCGAGGAGGTCGTCGCCATGTCGTGCCTGCCCGACGGCTCTGGCACGTCGCACAGCTCGGGCGATGGGACCGGTGCCGGTGGCGGCGAGTACCTCGGTGAGTCATGGGCACTCTGGCTCGACCTGTGGGCGCAGGCGGTCCGCGACCCTGCAGTCGGCCGGGTACGCGAGGAGTTCGACGAGCACTTCCGCGAGACGATCCGCCAGATCGTGCGCGACGGCGTCGCCTCAGGCGAGTTCACCGGCGTCGACGAGGACGACTTCGCCGTCGGCTATTCGGCGCTGCTCGACGGGCTCGCGATCCAGATCGCGTTGAGCGACCCTGTCGTCACTGCGGACCGCGCGTTCGAGCTGGCGATGCGGGTGGCGTCGCAGCAGCTCGGCATGGCCTGGAAGCCGGAGCGGGCCGGCCGGAAGGCCAAGCCCGCCCCGTCCAAGCGGTGAGCGAGGCGCCTGACTTCTCGAGGCTCTACCAGCCTCCGCCGCCACCTGCGCCGTAGCCACCGCCGCTCGAGCTCGACGAGGACGTCGTCTTCACGACCCACCAGGTTCCGAGCAGGCCCTCGCCCTTTGCCTCACCGGGCTTTGTGTCACCCGTGTAGGTGAAGAGCGGCTTGCCCTGGTAGGTGACCTGGAGCACACCGCCCGGGTCGTGGATGGTGCCGAAGCCGGAGTGCGAGGAGATCTTCTCGGATGCGCTCGTGGCGGTGAGCGGGTGCCACAGCGCGGCGCAGGATCCGGTGCACGCATCTTTGTTCTTCGGATCCTTCGTGTAGTAGTAGAGCGTGTAGCCCTTCGAGTCGACGAGGACCTTGCCGACCTTGGCGACTGTGGCTGCCTTCACGAGAGCTGCCGTCGCCGCGCTGGTCGGGGTGTTGCCTCCGCTCGCCGGGCTGGTCGTTGAGCTGGACGGCGATGCACCGCTCGAGCCGCAGGCAGCGGCCACGAGGGCGACCGCTCCGAGGGCTGCGGCGGCGAGAGCACGACGCCCATGGTGATGCACTGGTCTCATGCCCGGGTGTACGTGCCGGGCGGCTTCGGGGATTTCCCGGCCGATCCGGCAACCTCAGGTCTCGTGATCTCAGGCCGGCACGGGTGCCACGTCCCCGAGCGTCTCCTCGTGGATCTGCTCGACCGTCCCGCCGTCGTTCGCCAGCACGCGCAACGCGTCCGGGGGCAGCACCACCTTGATCGGTGTGCCTGCGACCCAACCGGCGGCGGGGTCGTCGTTGCGGACGACGGATTGCAGCCCTGCGCCGGCGGCCAGGCGCACGACGACCTGGGTCGAGGACCCGAGGAAGACGGTGCGCTCGATCATGGCCGGCACACGGTTGTCTCCCGAGGCCACGAACGCCTCGATTCCGACCCGCTCGGGACGCACGGCGACCTTGACCGGCCCGCTGGCACGGAGGGAGCCACACGTCGACGTCAGGCTGAACTCGCCGATGGTGAGACGGCAGGTCCCGTCACCTCCCGGCGCCGCGACGGCGTCCATCAGGTTCGAGACACCGAGGAAGTCGGCGACATAGGCCGACTCCGGCTCCTCGTAGACCACACGCGGCGGCCCGAGTTGGGCGATCCGGCCGTTCGACATGACAGCGAGGCGGTCCGACATCGTGAGGGCCTCTTCCTGGTCATGCGTCACGTAGAGGAACGTGATCCCGACGCGCTCCTGCAGCGCCTTCAACTCGACCTGCAGCGCCCGCCGCAGCTTGGCGTCGAGCGCCCCGAGCGGCTCGTCGAGCAGCAGCACCGACGGGTTCAGCACGAGCGCCCGCGCGAGGGCCACCCGCTGCTGCTGGCCGCCGGAGAGCTGGCCCGGGCGGCGTCGCTCGTAGCCGGTCAGCTGGACGAGGTCGAGCGCTCCGGCTACCCGCTGCTTGGCCTCGGCCCTCGTGCATCCCTGGTAGCGCAGGCCGAAGGCCACGTTCTCGGCCACGTCGAGAAACGGGAACAGCGCATAGCTCTGGAACACCGTGTTCACCTTGCGCTTGTTGGGTGGCATGCGCCCGACGTCTGCTCCGTCCAAGATGATCTGGCCGGCCGTCGGCTCCTCGAAACCCGCCACCATCCGCAACGTCGTCGTCTTCCCGCATCCCGACGGCCCGAGGAGGGAGAAGAACTCCCCGCCGTGCACCTCGAGCGAGATGTCGTCGACGGCGTTGTGATCGCCGAAGCGTTTCGTCAGGTTCCGCAAGGTGATGGTGCCGCCGGGCATCAGTCGTGACCTCCTCGGTCGAGCTCCGCCATGTCGTTCACATCCCCGCGATCGTGGTGAGCGCTTCGGCCGTGTTCTTGCGCTCACCGCGTGTCATGAGGCGGTAGCCGACGTAGCCGATGGCAGCGACCACGAGTGAGATCACGAGCATGAGCGTCGCGAGGGCGTTCAAGGCCGGGCCGGCAAGCCCCCCGTGCACGTTCGAGTAGATGGCGACGGACACGGGCTGGGTGGCGGCGGTTGAGGACAGCTGCTCGACGATGACGAAGTCGTCGATCACGCCCGCGAAGACGAGGACGGCGCTCGCGAAGATCGCCGGCATCAGCATGGGCATCAAGACGCGCCAGAGTGCCTTCAGGCGCGAGGCGCCGAGGTCGGCCGCCGCCTCCTCGTAGACCCGGCCGATCGTGACGAGGCGAGAGCGGACGACGATCGCCGGCCAGGACAGGTTCCAGACGACGAGCCCGGCCACCTCGGCAGTCGTCCCGAGCGGCAGGAAGTGGAGGAGGTCGGTGACGACGAAGAAGAGGGCGATCGCGAGCAGCAGCTCGGGGACGACGAACGAGAAGATCATCACGAAGTTGAGCGCGGAGGCCGTCCGAGTGCGCCAACGGTCGATGCCGATCGCGAACGCGACCCCGATCGGCACGGTGATGAGGGTCGTGAGCCCAGCCAGCACCAGTGTCTGGACGAAGGCCTGGTGGAGCTCTGCGTTGTGGAGCACGGACTGCGTAGGGTCGGTGACGTACCACCGCCACGAGAAGCCCTGCCAGGTTGCCTGTGCTTTCCCGCTGTTGAACGAGAAGAGGACGGCGATGCCGATCGGGATGATGGACCAGATGAGGTAGAGCCAGGTGAAGGTCTCGAGGAAGACGGCGCGCCGGCGCAGCCGAGCGATGATCGAAGACCGGCGGACCGCGGCGGGTGGTGTACGTGCACCGGCGGCGGGGCTCGGGGCGAACAGCTCCTCGCCGGCGGCACCGGTCGCGTCCGGAAGGGTGACGGCCATCAGATGTTCTGCCTCGACGCCCGGGCGGTCGAGATCGAGTAGTAGAGCATGGGGACCAGGAGCACGACGAGGAGCAGGAGCGCGAGCGCTGCACCTTGGCCCTGTTCGCCCGGCTGGCCGAGTTGGCCCTCGATGACGTTCCCGATCATGGTCGTGCCGGGCGCGGCCGAGAGCAGCTGGTTCGTGTAGTAGTCGCCGAGCATCGGGAGCACCGTGATGAAGCTGCCGGCGATGATCGTCGAGCGCGAGAGGGGGAGCGTCACGCGGAGGAACGTCTTCGTCCTCGAGCAGCCGAGGTCCCGCGCGGCCTCGAGCAGGCTCGGGTCGATCCGGTCGAGACCTGCGTACAGCACGACGATGAGGTAGGGGATGTAGCCGTACACGAGGCCGAGCACCACCGTCACGGCTTGGCCCCCGAGGAAGTTCACCCCGCCCCCCGGCACGTGGAAGAAGGCGAACGCCTTGTTCACGTAGCCGCCCTGCTGCAAGAGGTCGATCCAGGCGAGCATCCGCATCATGTAGCTGACCCAGAACGGTGCGATGAGGAGCACGAGGAACAAGGTCTTGCGCCGGCCGGCGTAGCGCGCGACGAAATAGGCGACGGGGTAGGCGATGACGAGCGAGAGCGCGGACGCCATCGCCGTGTAGACGACGGTGCGGATGGCGGGCGGACCGATGTACGAAGAGGGACCGACGAGGTCGTGCCAGATGGCGGCGAAGTTCGCCCCCGACCAGTGGACCGGGTTCCACACCGGGACGCTCGTTTGGAACAGCAGGTTGATCTGCCCGGCTGCCACCGCAAGCATGACGTAGAAGGGGATGACGAAGAGCAGGATCAGCCAGACGGCACCGGGGGCGGCGAGCGCTGCCCAGACGTAGCGGGCCCGACGATGCTCGCTCGCAGGCCGTGCCACTCGGCTCGCGATGCTCACGAGAGGGGCCCTAGAGGCCCTTCGCGAACGAGTTCCAGGTCTGCTCCCACACCTGGTTCGCGCTGAGCGGGAGCTCGAGCTCCTCGACGCCTGCCCGGAAGTCGCTCGGACGCACCACGGTCGAGGTCAGCTGATGG
The DNA here is from genome assembly GCA_021838945.1 of Actinomycetes bacterium. Classification (GTDB taxonomy): domain Bacteria; phylum Actinomycetota; class Acidimicrobiia; order Acidimicrobiales; family Bog-793; genus JAKCCH01. Next base: position 3,619 of record JAKCCH010000071.1, on the reverse strand, counting down.
GGCAGCAGACCGTCGGCGATGAGCTTCTCGGGCGTCACGGCGGTGAGCGGCTGCATGTACCCGACGTAGCTGTAGTTCTCGAAGGCATTGTGCACGTCGAGCAGGTAGTTGAGGAACAGGTGGGAGAGCACGGGGTTCTGCCCGGTCTTGAGGACCGCCATGAGGTCGTTCGCCACGGGGCCCTTCCCGTCGCTCGGGAACCAGTAGCCGATCGTGTCGATCGACGTGCCCTTCGACAGGTAGCTCTCCGCCGTCGCGATGTCGCCCGACCAGGCGTGGTGGATCCAGGTGTTCCCGTCAGGGATCTCGGTGTAGTCGTTGTTGTCGATGCGGATGTCGACGAGTGACGTGAGCTCCCCCAGGTCCTTGCCCGCCTGCTGGATCTGGGCGGTGCTCGTCGTGTTGACGTCCGTGATGCCGCGCTTCAGCAGGGCGAGCGAGATGCCTTCGCGGTAGTCGTCGAGGAGGGCGACCTTGCCCCTGTACTTGGCGGCCTGCCACGGCATGTCCCAGCCCGGGGCGAGGTCGACCTTGTCCTTCCTCCACGCCATGCCCGTCGTGTAGATGGAGTAGGGGACCGTGTAGCGCCAGTGCTGGTCGTAGAAGGGGTTCCGGTAGTCCGGCCACGTGTTGGCGATGTTCGGGATGTAGCTGTGGTTGAGCGGCCGCATCATCTTTGTCTCGATGAGCTGGCCGATGACGTCGATGGTCGGAAAGAAGATGTCGAAGTTCACCTGGCCGCTCGCCAGCTTCGCGATCGCCTCCGACATCGTGTTGAAGGTCGTGATCGAGTACTTGCAGTTGTACTTCTTGCAGAAGTTCTTGACGACGGCTTCGTTGATGTAGGCGACCCAGTTGTAGATCTGCAGCGTCGCCCCCGTCTCGGGCTTCAGCCCGGACTTGATGATGGCGTCGTCGCTGTAGATGGGCCACTCGACGGGCCGGTTCGGTCGCGGGAGCGGCAAGGAGCTGCCGCTCCCAGACGGTGTCGTGCCGCCACCTGAGCCGTTGCTCCCACACGCCGCGAGGATGCCGCCGAGTGCGAGTCCCGCACCGGCTTTGGTGAGGAAGTCACGGCGTGTCACGCGCCCTCCGCCTTCTGTCCAGCCTTCACGTGGGTGCATTGACTCGGTCCCCTCTCTGGCTACACCCGGAAACGCTCCCCCCCGGGCTTATGGACGGATTTGACTGAACCGTCGGTCAAGCGCCAGTGTCGCACCCGTCGCGAGGAGCCGCAAGGACACCCGGCGCCGGGACCAGCGCCTGCCGGCGGTCACGCCGAGACGACCTCGGCCATCTGTTCGAAGTTGGCGATGAAGCGGTCCATGTCCTCGGAGGTGTGCTGGACCGAGATCATCCACTGCTCCGTCTTGCCCCATGGTGGGAGGAAGACGCCCCCGTTGTGCTGCACCAGCCAGTGGAGGTGGTTGTACCGGTCGTCGACACCGAGGAAGTCCCGGTAGTTGCGGACCGGGGTCGGTGAGAAGGTGACGCATCCCTTCGCACCGACCGACACGACGTGTGCCTCGAGGCCCGCCCGCGCGATGGCGGCGGTCAGGCGCTCGTCGACCCGGCGGCGGAGGTGCGCGAGCTGCTCGTAGGCGGCGGGTGTTGCGACCTGCTCGAGCGTCGCCCGCGTGGCCGCCATCGAGAGCGGGTTGCCGTTGAAGGTCCCGACCATCTCGTAGTCGCCGTCGGCGACGTGCCCCATGAGCTCGGGGGTCCCTCCCACCGCACCGGTGATCAGGCCGCCGCCGATCGACTTCGCGAGGCAGACGAGGTCGGGGGTGACGCCGTAGAGCGCGGTTGCCCCTCCCGGTCCCGCAGCAAGCCCGGTCTTCACCTCGTCGAAGGTGAGCAGGACGTCGTGGCGGTGCAGCAACTCGCGCAGCGCTGCGAGATAGCCGTCCTCAGGCGGGACGATCCCGGCGTTCATCATGATCGGCTCGATGATCATCCCGGCGATCTCGCCGGGATGCTCGTCGAGCAGGATCTCGACCGAGCCGAGGTCGTTGAACGTGGCGACGAGCGTCAGGTCGGTGAGCGCCTGCGGGATGCCGGCGCTTGCTGGCACCTGCCTCGGGTGGCAGACCGGGCCGAGGTCCTCTCCCTCACCCGGCTGCACCGATACCTGCACCGAGTCGTGATGGCCGTGGTAGCAGCCCTCGACCTTGATGATGAGGTCGCGGCCCGTGACGGCCCGCATGAGGTGGACGGCGTCCATCGTCGCTTCGGTGCCCGAGTTAGTGAAGCGCCACAGCGGAAGGCCGAAGCGCCTGCCGAGGTCCTCCGCCACGGCGATGGCGTCCTCGTTCGGCTGCGCGAAGTGGGTGCCCCGGGCGACCTGGCGTTGCACGACCTCGACGATCGCGGGGTGGGCATGGCCGGCGAGCCCGGCGCCGTAGCCGCCGTGCAGGTCGACGTACTGGTTGCCGTCGACGTCGTAGATCTTGGAGCCGCCTCCCCGCTCGATGAACACCGGTTGCGGTCGCGTGATCTGCCAGTTGCTCGTGACGCCACCTGCGAGCGCCCGCACGGCTCGGGCATGCAGCTCGCGCGAGCGAGGCTGGCGGGCGAGGAAGACCTCTTCCTGCTCATCGATGAGGGAGTCGAGTCGGGCGGTGGTGTGGGTGGTCGTGTCGGTGACCACGAGAGGAGCTCCGTTTCTTGTCGTTGTGCGGCGCGCGGCGCAAGCTGTTGCGCCGATCGGCCTTGACTGAACATTCAGTCTATGACAGCGTGAGCGGGCAGGCAAGGGCGCCGGCGCGCGAGATCGCAGGAGGGAGCGGCAGGGTGCAGGTGAGGGGGAGGTCAGCAGCCGCCGGCCGGCGCGAACGTGCCCTCGCCGGCGGACGGGTCGTCCACGATCCCTCCGTAGCCGGAACGCAGCACAGCGCCGAGGTGGACGACGTACCACTCGCCCCGCCACGAGATGAGCGAGGCAATGCCGATCGAGCGCTCCTGGCCGTCCTGCTCGTAGACGAGCCGGACCCCCGGTGCGTGCCAGTAGCCGATCGAGTTGTAGCAGTACCCGGGCGGGATCCAGGCGATCTCGTTGCCGGCGACGGCGACGTACAGGAGCCTCGCGCTCGAGGCGCCGGCCGAGGAGAACACGTAGTCGTGCGCCGCCTGGATGTCCTCCTGGAAGAGCGCGACGAGGCGGTAGTGCCAGTCAAAATCGGGGCTCGGGATCGACTTCAGCCGGTCGTAGGCGGCCTCCGGGAAGAAGCTCCAGATCGCCTTCGCCAACGAGTCGGTGAGGATTCCCTGCCACAGGTCGTGCATCTCCGTCGTGAACTGCTGGGACGTCGTCGTCGGGACGACATCGGTCTGGGGGAGCGAGCCGGCGGGGTTCGTGACGAGTGCGGGGACGGTCGAGGTCGTGGTCGTGGTCGTGGTCGTCGTCGAGCTCGAGGTCGTGGTGGTGGAGGTCGAGCTGGACGTCGACGTGGACGTCGAGGTCGAAGAGGTGGGATGACTTGCCCGTCCCCGGGTCGTGGTCGTCGGATGACCACTCGCTCCGGGCTGCTGCGAGCAGCCGGTTGTCAGCGCGGGCAGGATGAGCACGGCGCACGTGACGGCGGCGAGCCTGGCGGCACGGTGCACGAGGCGAGATTAC
>JAKCCH010000159.1 GCA_021838945.1 Actinomycetes bacterium | reverse complement strand
GCGACGTCGTTGCTCGCGAGGGCGGCGAGAACCATCATGAACCCGCACAGCAAGAACGCTTCCTCGGCTTCATGCCACGCCGGGCGCGCACAGCCGGGCGAGATCCCCCGCGGGGGCCGATCAGCGTGCCACGTCGGCCATCGGCGACGAACGAGTACTCGCCCAGCATGACGGCCCCTTGCCGGGGCTCATGCAGATTGCGACCCGGCTCGCCGCTCGGCCGCCTGCAGGATGGGTGAAGGGCCGACGGAGAAACGCAACATCGACGTCACCAGCGTCGCCGAAGGACGTACGACCCCGATGCGCATGACCGCCGGGCGATCAAGACGCAGCTCGCGCCGGGCGTGACGGGGGAGCAGGTCGACGGCTGCCTCACAGATCGCCTTGTAGCTGTACCGCTCCACCGGAGCACGCCCGAGTGGGGAGCCGGTGAGGTACCGAGCGGTCCTCCGGGCGGCAGGCGTCCCGGCGAGCTGTGGGCGCATGCGATACAGATACCCACGAAGCTCCTCCGTCGTCACCGGCACGGACCGTGCGCCGAGGCGGCGGGCCACGACCGCCATCTCTTCGAGGTAACGGTTCTTCTCGCTGAGAAGGAGGAGGTGTCCGGAGTACCGCTGGTGCGCCCGGAGGAAGCTCCACACCTCGGTCGCGTGCACATAGGTGAGAAGACCGGGATCCGATGCCCTGTAGGACCCGGCCCCGCCGGTTCCGCCCCTCACGCGCCCGTGGATCCTGCGCACGCGCTGCACGAGCTCGCCAGCGAGGGCGTCGCTGCCGTAGGTCGTGCCGGCGATGAACTCCGCGGTGCGCTGGAGCCGGCCGAAGGGGTCGACGCGGTAGTCCGAGTGGTCTTCCACGCCCTGCATCACGAGCGGGTGCAGGGTCTGGAGCAGCAAGGCGCAGAGCCCGCCGACGAGCATGGAGGCCAGATCGGCATGCACCTGCCAGGCGACCGAGCCCGGCCCGAACCAGCCCGGGTCGCCTGGAGGCGACGCGTACCGGGACAGATGTGTGCGAACGAGCAGATCCTGCTCAGCCATTGCCCCGTCAGCCATCCCCGGCTCAGCCATGTCCGGCAGCCTCGGCCACCGTGTCCGGTTCGAACTCGTCGTGACGCGCCCGGTTCAGCTCGAGTGCTGCGGGGATCCCGAGCACGTCCTCGAAGAGCGCGTGCTTGCGGTGGAACATCCACGTCTCGAGCTCGCCCTCGCCACGCGCTGGTGCCTCGATCACCGCCCTCTCCGGCTGCAGGTGCACGGCGATCGGCCCGATGATGTCAGCATGACTGACGTCGAGTCCGTCGGCGATCCGCAGCAGCGCGAGCAGCGCCATGACACGGTCCCGGTCCTCGTCGCCGAGGGCCTGCCATGCGGGAAACGTGTCCCGGGGCTTCCCCCTCGTGTGATACCTGGCGAGGCAGCTCAAGATCCGCACCTCGTCGGGCGAGAAGCCGCGCAGCCCGCCCTGCTCGATGAGATAGGCGCTGTGCCGGCTGTGGCCGTCACGGCTGACGTGATCACCGATGTCGTGCAGCAACGCTGCGAGCTCGAGCAGCTCACGGTCTTCCTCGTCGAGCCGGTGGAGTCGCCACGTCCCGTCGAAGAGCTCGAGGGCCATGCGGGCGACCTCATGGGCGTGATGCTCGCGGTAATTGCACCGACGGCACAGGGAGAGCACGGATGCCCGCCGGATAGCACGGGGATCGTCGGAGAAGTCGGCTCGGTCGTGCTTCCTCAGCGCGCGAAGGATCATCCCCTCCCGAAGTGCCCACTCAGAGGCGGTGAGGGAGTCGAGGCCGCTCGAGTCCAGCAGCGCCTCGAGCACTGCGTAGCCGGCCGGCAACAGCTCGGCGCGGCGCGCATCGATGCCGGGCAATTGTGCCCGCTCCTCTTCATCGAGAGAGAAGACGAGCGTGCCGAACGTCCGGAGGTCCTCGGCGCTCACGGTCAGTTGGTTCACCGAGGCCGACACGGCGCCGTCGCGCAGCGCGGCTGCAGCGCGCACCAGCGCGCAGAACGTGCCCGAGGACCCGATGAGCTGACGTGGGCTGCGGGCGAGGATGTCGGGAAGGACGTCGCTCAGCTCTTCGTCTATCCGGCGCCTCAACCTGTGGCGATCCTTCTGCGTGGGCGGGTCCGACCGCACGAGGCCGGCTGTCAGCCGCCCGACGCCGAGATGGAGGCTCGTCGCGTAGCGCAACCCGTAGCGGTCCCCCACGGAGAGCTCGAGCGATCCGCCACCGAGGTCCGCACACAGAGCCGGCGAGGGCTCCATCAGCACGCTCGCCCGGATCGCCTCGAAGATCAGCTGCGCCTCGCGGATGCCGTTCACGACCTGGATCCGTACGCCCGTCTCCGTCTCGATGCGGTCGGTCACCTCCGGACCGTTGTCGGCCTCGCGCAACGCGGCGGTGCCGTAGGCGACGAGCTCGTCGACACCATGGGTCTCGGCGATCGTGCGGAACCGGCGGACGACCTCGATCGCGCGGTCGACGGCCTCTTCAGGGAGGAGCCCCTCGCGGGCGACGACGTCACCGAGTCGGAGCATCTCCTTCTCGCGCGCGAGCGGCTCGAAGCTGCCGTCAGGCCGCGTCTCGACGACGAGCAAGTGGAAGGAGTTCGATCCGAGGTCGAGGGCGGCGATCCGCATCGGGCCAGCTAGCCGGGCAGGTCCGGTGACCGTCGCTTTCGCGCCCGCTCGAGCGCCAGCTCCTGCAGGCGCCGCTGTGTGCTCAATCCGTTGAGCATCGGCACCCGGCTCCAGCTCCCGTCGGCGCACAGCTTCCACGCGTTCGTGTCGTCCGCGAGGTTGAGGGCGAGCGTCTCGTCGAGGCGATCGCGGAGATCCGGTTCGAGCACGGGCGCGAGCGTCTCGACCCTCCGGTCGAGGTTGCGCTCCATGAGGTCGGCAGAGCCGATGAAGTAACGCGCTTCCCGGTCGCTCCCGGGCTCGCCGAAACGGTAGATGCGCGAATGCTCGAGAAAGCGGCCGACGATCGAGCGGACCGTGATCGTCTCCGACAACCCCGGGATGCCCGGCCGCAGGCAGCAAAGCCCGCGCACGATGAGGTCGATACCCACTCCGCGCCTGCTCGCGCCGTAGAGGACGTCGATCACCCCGGGATCCGTGAGCCCGTTCACCTTGATCGTCACCCGACCTGCCGCGCCGCGCTCGCTCTCGGCGGCCACCTCCGCGGTGAACCAGGAACGCAGCTCGTGCGGCGACGTGATGATG
>JAKCCH010000070.1 GCA_021838945.1 Actinomycetes bacterium | reverse complement strand
TTCCGATCTCCTGGAGCACGAGGAATGCCAGCGGCAGCATCAACCCGCCGACGATGAGCACGCTCGTCGTCCCGAGCCCCCAGGGGATCCGGCGCCGCGCTCGCCGATCCGCCCGTGCAGTGCCGCCCGCCGCGTTGGGCTGCGCCGGACCTGGACCGACGGCGACGGCGGCTGTCGTCATGGGAGCATCCCCGCCCGGCGCATGAGAAAGACGGCTTCTCCGCCATCCCCGAGCTGCGCGAGCGTGATCGGGTACGGCCGGAGACCGGCGAACGGTGGAAGCGCCCGTGCAGCTCGAATTCCGGGTCGGAGGGGATACTCGAAGCTGTCGCTCAGGGCGATGATGTGCTGTCCCTCCGGGCTCGCGAGGAAGGCGAGGAACCGCTGAGCGTCCCGCATGTCGTGCGTGGAGCGGAGGATGGCCGCTCCGGAGACGTCTACGACGTAACCCGGGTCTCCCGGTGCGAAGTCGGCTATCGCCGAGTGCATGGAACCTGCACCGATCTCCGACCTCAGCCGGTACCAGTAGTAGTGGTTGATGATCCCGATCGCCGCCTGTCCGGAGTTCACGGCAGCTGTGAGCGCTTCGTTGTCCTGGTACTCGTGAGCTTGGCTGTTCGAGCGGATGCCCTCGAGCCAGCGGAGGGCGGCCTTCTTGCCGTAGGCGTGCTCGACGGCGGTGACGATCGGCTGGAAATCCGTCTCTTGCGGGGCGATGGCGAGCTTGCCGCGCCACGCCGGTGACGCGAGGTCGAGGATCGAGCGCGGGAGCTCGCTCCGCTCGACGAGGCCGGTGTTGAAGACGAGCACGCTCACGCGGGCGGACACGCCGAGCCAGTAGCCGCCGGGTGAGTCGTAGCGCGAGGGGATCTCGTGCAGCGTCGTCGGGTTCACCCCGGCCAGCAGGTGACGGTGCTCGAGGAACTCGAGAACCGGGGTGTTCTCGGTGTACACGAGATCGGGCTGCGCGCCACTCGACTCGTTCACGATCTGCTCGGCGAGGACGTCCTCGTCGTTGCTGCGGATCGAGACCTGTATCCCGGTCGCGCGTTCGAACGCCGCCACGAGAGCGTCCGTGGTCTCGGTGTGCTGGCCGTTGTAGAGGACGAGGTCGCTGCCGCCGGGCCGGAGGGCGAGAGCGGCGCAACCGCTGAGCATGGTGGCGCCGAGGAGCGAGGCAGCGACGACACTCGCTGCCCTCGAGCACCGACTGATCCGGACCTGCATGGCACCTCGTGGCGTATCGGGGGCTCCCGGCCTGATAGTAGGGTCCGGGCGTCTCTGACCAGGGAATATCAGGAGACCCTGATATTTTCTATCAGGTTATCCTGAAATGCTCGGGTGCCGCTCGGCCCACGGGGCCGCCTCTTCGAGCTGCGCCGCCACTTGGATCAGTAGGTCTTCTCGCCCATAGGCGGCGACCAGCTGGATGCCGATCGGCAGCCCGTCCGGGCTCATGTGGAGCGGGAGCGAGATCGCCGGTTGACCGCTCACGTTGAAGTGCGTCGTGAACGGGACCACCGAGCCGATGCGCGGCTGAGTCGACAGCGGCGGCGCGTCTGGTGCCGGCATGAGCTCGCCGACGAGAGGCGGCGGCTCACCGAGGGTCGGGGTGAGCAGGAGGTCGTGATCCTGCCACCACAGACCGAGGCGGCGTGTGAAGCGGACGCTCGCCGCATTGGCGCGGGCGAGGTCGATGGCGGTCAGACCGTCGGCCGCCGAAGCCATCGCCCACGTCAGGGCTTCGACGTCCTCGGGACCCACCTCCCTTCCGAGCATCTCCCCGAGCCCGAGGAGGCTCAGCCGGGTGTTGACGGCCCAGCGGGCGAGGAAGCGCCGGCCGTTCTCCGGGTCGTCGAGCACGTCCGGATGGTCTTCGACGACGTGATGCCCGAGCGACTCGAGCAGGGTGGCGGCGGAGCGCACCGCCGCCTCGCAGTGGGGGTGGAGCGTGCCGTTCGGCGTGTTCGCGAGCACTCCGACGCTGAGCCCCCTCGGGCGGGCGGTGAGCTCCTCTACGTAGGGCCGCCGTGACGGCGGCGCTATCGCCATGTCGCCCGGGCCGGGGCCGGCCGTGACGTCGAGGACTGCGGCCGTGTCCCGCACCGAGCGCGTGAGGACGTGCTGGACCGAGAGCCCGCTCTCGTCCCGGTCCGGACCGGCCGTGATCCGGCCGCGTGAGACCTTGAGGCCGACGAGCCCGCACATGCTGGCCGGGATCCGGATGGAGCCGCCGCCGTCGCTCCCGTGTGCGAGAGCGACCATCCCCGCGGCGACGGCGGCTCCGCTGCCTCCGCTCGACCCGCCGGGGGATCGCGCGAGGTCCCAGGGGTTCCGGGCCGGTCCGTATGCCTCGGGTTCTGTCACCGGCACGAGCCCGAGCTCCGGCGTGCTCGTCCGCCCGAGGAGGCACAGCCCCGCCTGGCGGTAGCGCGCTGTGAGCCACGAGTCGGCGCGGGCGCGGAAGCCCGCCTGCTTGAGAGCGCGGTTGCCATGGTGCGCGGGATCCCCGGCCGTGTCGGCGAAGAGGTCCTTCACGAGAAACGGCACCCCCTGCAACGGCCCGTCCGGCAACCCGCCCTCGACCTCGTCGAGAGCCTGGTCGAAGCGCTGGTGGATGACGGCGTTGATCTCGGGGTCCAGCTTCTCGATCCGAGCGATGGCTGCCTCTGCCAGCTCGCGGGGCGAGACGGACCCACGCCGGACGAGGTCGGCCTGAGCGGTGGCGTCGAGCCACGTCACTTCATCCATCGTTCCAAGCTAGCGAGGCGTCGGGAAAGTCGGATTGTCGCCGGGAGAGCGGGTCAGGACGCTCGGCTCGTCTCCGCTCGGCGCACGGCGAGCCGGTCGACGACCTTCCGGTCGACCTCGACGCCGAGACCGGGCCGGTGGGGCACGGCGATGGAGCCGGCCTCGAGAGCGAACGGCGCCGTGACGTCCTCGCGGTAGTACCGGTCGGTTGCCGAGATGTCACCGGGCAGGAGGAATCCAGGCAGCGTAGCGAGGGCCAGGTTGGCTGCTCTGCCGATCCCGGTCTCGAGCATCCCGCCGCACCAGACCGGGACGTTCCGGGCGCGGCACACGTCGTGGACGCGGCGCGCCTCGAGGTAGCCGCCGACGCGACCGGCCTTGATGTTGACCACGCTGCACGCTCCGATCTCGATGGCGTCTTCTGCGGTCCGAGCCGAGACGATGGACTCGTCGAGGCAGACGGGCGTGCTCATGCGGCGCGCCAGCTCCGCGTGGCCGAGAAGGTCCTCCTCGGCGAGGGGCTGCTCGACGAGGAGCAGACCGAGCTCGTCGAGCTGTGCGAGGTGGTCGATGTCCGCCCGTGAGTAGGCCGTGTTCGCGTCGACCTGCAGCGGGAAGTCCGGGCCGAGCAGGCTCCGCACCCGCCGCACGGGCTCGAGGTCGAATCCGGGCTCGATCTTCAGCTTCACCCGCCGGTACCCCTCGTCGCGGTGAGCGGCCACGATGGCGAGGAGCTCGTCGATCGTGTCGGTGATGCCGACCGAGACGCCCGGCGTGACCCGGTCCCCGCTCCCACCGAGGTACTCCTGAAGCGACTGGCCGGTGGACCGCAGCTTTGCGTCGAGCACGGCGAGCTCGAGCGCGGCCTTCGCCATCCGGTGGCCCTTGAATGGCGCGAGGGCCTCTGCGACGTCCTCGGCTGCCACATCGGGTCCTGCGGCGAGCAGGGCCGGCACGAGGAACTCCGACAGCACCGACCAGGCGGCGTCGTTGAACTCGGACGAGTAGAGGGGTTCACGGCTCGCGACGCACTCGCCCCATCCCTCGGCCTCCGGCGTCTCGACGTGCACGAGGATGGCCGCCCGCGTCGTCTCGGTGCCGAAGGACGTGCGGAAGGCCCGCACGAGGGGCAATTCCACGAGCAGGAGCTCGACGCGCTCGATCCTCATCCGGCCTCCTCCACGACGTAGTCGCCGCCCTGCGTGAACCCCAGTATGCGACCGCCCGAGGACAGCAACGGCTCGAGCTCCCGGCGCAGACGTGACCGCCAGCCGAGCGCCTCGCCCGGATCCGAGCGGCGGAGAACCTCGATGTCCTCCGGTGTCGCGACGAGCCGCCGCCCTGGTGAGGCCGTCTCATCTACTGCGGCGCCGCCTGCGTCGCCGCCGAGCTCCCATCGCACGAGCAGCCGGTCGCTCTCGCCGCCGGCGTTCAGCTCGTCCTCCATCGCCCCGTAGAGGTTCTCGAGGTACGCCTCGGCACGAGCGCCGAGGACACGGAGGTTGAAGGTGGCATTCCGGCGGACGAGCGGGTCGAAGGTCCAGGTGATACTCGAGAACCCGTGCGCACGGGCCCAGTCCCGTTGGTGGAGCTTCAGCGCCCGACCGATGCCGCGTCCCTGCAGGCCGGCCACGACACCCGTGACGTGCGAGTGCAGCTCCCCCCGGGCGGGCGGGGCGGCCCAGCCGGCCGAGGCGCCGACGAGACGACCGGACGGGTCGAACGCGCCGGCCACGTAGTTCCCCGACAGACGCAGGGCTCGCAGGACGTGCGCAGACATCGGCGTGGCGCCGCCCGGCTCGCGCCACAGCGCTCGGAAGAGCTCGGAGACCTCTTCCAGATCGGCGATGTCCGTCAGCTCCCGGACCGTGGTCCCGGATTGCGGCGCTCGGGCGGGGATGTCAGTCGTCACCGGGACCGATCGTAGGAGTCGACCTGGTCTGGGGCGAGCGCCGGTGCTATACGTAAGCCCTCAGCACCTGTCAACACCCGTCCGCCTAAGAGGGAGGCACCCATGAAGGTGTCAGTGGCAGTCAACGGTGCAGCCCGGACCGACGAGGTCGAACCGAGGCTGCTGCTGGTCCATTACCTCCGGGACGTGGTCGGGCTCACCGGGACGAACATCGGCTGCGACACGAGCTCGTGCGGCGCGTGCACCGTGCACGTCGACGGCGAGTCGGTGAAGTCCTGCACGATGCTCGCCGTCCAGGCCGACGGAGCTGAGATCACGACGATCGAAGGGCTCGCCAGCGGGGGAGAGCTGCATCCGATGCAGGAGGCGTTTCGCCAGCACCACGGCCTGCAATGCGGCTACTGCACTCCGGGGATGGTGATGGCCGCCACGTCGCTCCTGGCGGAGAACCCATCGCCCACCGAAGCGGAGGTGCGCGAGGGACTCGAAGGCAACCTCTGTCGGTGCACGGGCTACCACAACATCGTGAAGGCCGTCCTCGCCGCAGCCGGGGCCGGCCGATGACCGCCACACAGGCAGCGCCGGGCGGTGTGCTCGGGCAGCGGCTGCTCCGCAAGGAGGACCCGGCACTGCTGACGGGCGAGGCACAGTTCGTCGCCGACCTGAACGTGCCGGGCGCCCTCCACGCCGTCATCGTGCGGAGCCCGGTGGCACACGCCCGCATCCTGAGCGTGGACGTCTCGCCGGCCATGTCCGTGCCGGGAGTCGTCGCCGCCTTCACCGGCAAGGACCTCGAGGGAGAGTGGGCGGGACCGCTCCCCTGCGCCTGGCCGGTGACTCCCGACATGAAGAGCCCGGCGCACCTCCCGCTCGCCACGGACAAGGTCTGCTATGCCGGCGACGGCGTGGCGGTCGTGCTGGCAACCTCGGAGTACGCCGCACGGGACGGCGGTGACGCCGTCGCCGTCGAGTACGACCCGCTACCGGCTGTCGTCGACCTCGACGACGCGCGCTCTGATCGCGTCGTCATCCACGACGAGCTCGGGACGAACACGAGCTACGTCTGGGAGCTGACGCCCGACCAGGCGGCCGTGGACGCCGCTTTCGCCGACGCCGCCCACACGGTTCACGGCCACTACGTCCAGCAGCGGCTCATCCCTTCGGCCATCGAGCCGCGCGGCGTGCTCGTCATCCCCCAGCCGTTCAACGGCGAGTACACGCTCTACTCCGCGACCCAGATCCCCCACATCCTGAAGGTGATGCTGGCGCTCACCGTCGGCGTGCCGGAAACGGCGATCCGCGTGATCGCTCCGGCTGTCGGCGGTGGCTTCGGCTCCAAGCTCAACGTCTACGCCGAGGAAGCCCTCGCCCTCGCCCTCGCGAGGAAGATGCGCCGCCCGATCCGTTGGATCGAGACCCGGTCCGAGGCCACGCAGGCCACGATCCAGGGGCGTGGCCAGATCCAGGACATCGAGCTCGCCGCCGATGCAGAGGGAAGGATCACCGCCGTGCGGGTGAAGCTGCTCGCCGACATGGGTGCGTACCTGCAGCTCGTGACGCCCGGGGTCCCGCTCCTCGGCGCCTTCTTGTACAGCGGCGTCTACGACGTGCCGGTGTACTCGTTCTCGTGCACGTCCGTGTTCACGAACATGACGCCGACGGATGCCTACCGTGGCGCCGGTCGGCCCGAGGCGACGTACGCGATCGAGCGGGTGATCGAGGACCTGGCCAGGGCAGTCGGCGTCGACTCGGCGGAGATCCGCCGGCGCAACTTCATCAAGGCCGAGCAGTTCCCCTACTCCTCCGCTGCCGGACTCGTGTACGACAGCGGCGCGTACGAGCAGGCACTCGACCGGGCACTCGAGCTCTCCGGGATGGACGGGCTCCGAGCCGAGCAGGCTCGCCGGCGCGAGTCGGGGGATCGCGTCCAGCTCGGGATCGGCATCTCGTCCTACATGGAGATGTGCGGCCTCGCCCCGTCTCGCGTCCTCGCGTCGCTGAACTACACGGCCGGCGGGTGGGAGGCGGCGACGGTGCGGCTCCTCCCGACGGGCAAGGTGCAGGTCGTGACCGGGACCTCACCCCACGGGCAGGGCCACGAGACGTCGTGGTCGATGATCGTGGCGGACCGCCTCGGTGTCGGTCCCGAGGACGTCGAGGTGCTCCATTCGGACACGGCCATCGCCCCCTACGGCCTCGACACCTACGGCTCGCGTTCGTTGTCCGTGGGCGGCGTGGCAGTCGCGATCGCGACGGACCGTGTGATCGCAAAGGCCAAAGCCATCGCCGCCCACCAACTCGAGATCGCCGAGGAGGACCTCGAGTTCCGTGACGGCGCTTTCACGGCCAAGGGCACGCCCGAGCGGTCGATGCCGCTCGGGGCGGTTGCCTTCGAAGCCTTCACGGCGCACAACCTGCCGGACGGGCTCGAACCCAACTTGGAAGCCTCGTCGCACTTCGACCCGCCGAATTTCACGTTCCCCTTCGGGACGCACGTGTGTGTGGTCGAGGTCGACACGGAGACGGGACTGGTCTCGCTGCGTTCGTACACCGCGGTCGACGACTGCGGTGTGCAGGTGAACCCGCTCATCGTCGAGGGCCAGGTGCACGGCGGCATCACCCAAGGAGTGGCGCAGGCGTTGTTCGAGGAGGCCGTCTACGACGAGGACGGGAACCCGAAGACGACGACGCTGATGGACTATCTCGTGCCAGCCGCGAGCGAGTTGCCGAGCTATGTCACGGACTCGACGGTCACGCCGAGCCCGACGAACCTGCTCGGCGTGAAGGGCATCGGCGAGGCCGGGACCATCGGGTCGGCGCCGGCAGTCATCAACGCGATCTGCGACGCGCTGGCGCCGCTCGGCATCCACGACATGGCCATGCCGGCAACGCCTGAACGGGTGTGGCGGTCGATCAGTGAGGCACGAGGCGAGGAGGCGAAGGGATCATGATCCCGGCATCGTTCGACTACGTCCGGGCGTCGACGGCTGACGAGGCCGTGCAGCGGCTCTCCGAGGCAGGAGAGGACGCGAAGCTGCTCGCCGGCGGCCATTCGCTCCTGCCGCTCATGAGGCTCCGCATGGCGACGCCCTCACTGCTCGTCGACATCGGTGGCATGCGCGACCTGTCGTACGTGAAGGACGGCGGCGACTCGCTCGCGATCGGCGCTTTGACGCGGCACGGCGAGCTCGCCCGGAACGAGCTCGCCCGCCGCGAAGCCCCGCTGCTCGCTCACGTGGCCGGGCAGGTCGGCGACCCGCAGGTGCGCCATCGCGGCACGATCGGCGGATCGATCGCACACGGCGATCCGGCCTCCGACCTGCCGGCGGCCTGCCTCGCGCTCGGCGCGAGCTTCGTCACCGCGAGCCCGCGGGGAGAGCAGACCCGTTCCGCCGACGAGTTCTTCACCGGCTTCCTCGAGACGGCGCTCGCGCCCGACGAGATGCTCGTCGAGATCCGGGTCCCGAAGTCGGCCGGGGCGACCTGGTCGTTCCAGAAGTTCAACCGCCGTGCACAGGACTGGGCCATCGTCGGCGTCGCCCTGGCCCGGAACGGCTCGACGCGCATCGGGCTCGTGAACATGGGTGCGACGCCCCTGCGGGCCACCGCTGCCGAAGACGCACTTGCCGGGGGAGCGTCGCCGGCAGAAGCCTCTTCGCGCGCCGGCGATGGGCTCGCACCGCCGAGCGACCTCAGCGCTTCGGCCGAGTACAGGCGGCACCTCGCCCGTGTTCTCGTGCGGCGCGCCCTCGAGGAGGCCGTTGCCGGCTGACAGCGCCAAGCCGGCCCTTCCAGACAGCAGCGTCAGTCTCTCTCGACGACAGAGTCAGTAACGTCTCGGGCGATGGAGGAGGAGGACAACCGCCCGCGCACGGTCGCGGACGTGGCCAAGGCGCTCGCCGAGCACGGTTACCTGGCAGACGAGGGGTTGGCGACGGCGATCTTCCTCGCACTCAGGTTGCGCCGGCCGCTGTTCCTCGAGGGCGACGCGGGTGTGGGAAAGACCGAGGTGGCGAAAGTCATCGCAGCCTGGACGGGCGGCGAGCTCCTGCGCCTGCAGTGCTACGAGGGCATCAGCCTCGCCCAGGCCGCCTACGAGTGGGACTACCCGCGCCAGCTCCTGCACCTGCGCGCGGTCGAGGCGACGGGCGAGTCCGCCCGTCAGGCCGAGGACGAGATCTACGACGAGCGGTTCCTCGTGCGCCGGCCGCTGCTCCGTGCGCTCGAGCCCACTCTCGGGCCGCCGCCCGTGCTCCTCGTCGACGAGATCGACCGGGCGGACGACGAGTTCGAGGCATTCCTGCTCGAGATCCTCTCCGAGTATGCGGTAACCGTGCCCGAGCTCGGGACGGTGCGAGCGGAGGTCCCGCCCGCCGTCGTGCTCACGTCGAACCGGACCCGCGACGTCCATGACGCGCTGAAGCGGCGCTGCCTCTACCACTGGGTGGAGCACCCGGACTTCGAGCGCGAGGTCGAGATCGTCCGGCTTCGGGCGCCCGAGGCGTCTGAACGGCTGGCCCGGGAGATCGCGGCGGCGGCTGCCGCTCTCAGGGAGCTCGGCCTTTACAAGTCCCCCGGCGTCGCAGAGACGATCGACTGGGCGGCGTCTGTCGCGGCGCTCGGCCAGAGCGAGCTCACCGCCGCGACAGCGGAGGTGACCCTCGGGGCCGTGCTCAAGTACCAGGAGGATCTGGCGCGGGTCCGCGCCGCCGGCCTGAGCGACATCGTGCGGGCCGCCGTGCTCCGAAGCGGCTGATGCCAGGCGAGGCCGAGCGGCTCGTCGTCACGTTCGCCGCATGCCTCCGGCGAGCCGGCCTCGACGTGCCGCCTGGCGCCGTAGTCGCCTTCGCACAAGCCCTCGACGCGGTCGGGCTGACGGACCGGGGAGGCGTCTACTGGGCAGGCCGAGCCACCCTCGTGCGCCGTCCCGAGGATCGCGGGGTCTTCGACCGCGTCTTCGCCGAGTTCTTCGAGAACCGCCCGGCGCTGACGGTGCTTCCCGCCCCGCGCCCGGTCACCCTCGGGGTGGACGAGCCGCTCGAGGAGGGCCTACCCGCGAGCGAGCCGGAGACGTCACCCGAGGACGAGGACACCGTCCAGGTGCGCTACAGCGCTGTCGAGGTGCTCCGCCATCAGGACTTCGCCCGCTACGGAGCCGACGAGTGGGCAGAGGCGCGGCGTCTCATCGCAGCGCTGCGCTCCCGGTCCGAGAATCGCCCGACGCGCCGTTTGAGACCGGCTCGGACCGGCACGAGCCTCGACCTCCCGCGGACGGTGCGTG
Source organism: Actinomycetes bacterium (assembly GCA_021838945.1). Taxonomy (GTDB): domain Bacteria; phylum Actinomycetota; class Acidimicrobiia; order Acidimicrobiales; family Bog-793; genus JAKCCH01. The sequence continues at coordinate 6,217 of JAKCCH010000070.1, read as the reverse complement.
CGGCCCTCGCCTCGGACGGGGAGGCGTTGCGGCGTGCGTGGAGGAGAGAGGGGGAGCGGGCGCGACGGGTGGTGTTCCTCGTCGACATCTCGGGATCGATGGAGCCGTACGCCCGCGCGTTCCTCCGTTTCGCGCACACCGCCGTCGTGTCGCGCCCTGCGGGCTCCATCGAGGTCTTCGTCCTCGGCACGCGCGTGACGCGCATCACCCGGCCGCTCTCGTCGCGAGACCCGGACGCAGCACTGGCCGATGCCGGGCGGCTCGTCGAGGACTGGTACGGCGGAACGCGCCTCGGCGAGGGACTCCGCACCTTCAACGACCGCTGGGGCGCACGCGGGACAGCCCGTGGTGCGGTGCTGGTCATCCTGTCGGACGGCTGGGACCGGGGAGAGCCCGAGCAGCTCGAGACCGAGATGGCCCGGCTGCGACGCGTGTCGCACCGGATCGTGTGGGTCAACCCGTTGCGAGCGTCGCCGGGGTACGAGCCGATCGCCCGCGGGATGGCGGCAGCGCTGCCGTACGTCGACGACTTCGTCGACGGGCATTCGATCGCATCGCTCGAGGGGCTCGTGGACGTGTTGGCCGGATCGCCGTCCCGCTGAGCCCGGATGGGGCCTGAGACGCACTACGCTCCGCATCAGCGCACCGGTGAAAGGAGGCGCTATGTGGATCGTGGCCGGGATTCTGTTGGGCCTGGCGTTGCTCGGGGCGATCGCGGGCCTCCATGTGGGGCCGCATGGGCATGCGGTCGGGGCGGTCGCCGGCGTGCTGGCAGCCGTCTGGCTCATCGTCATGCTGGCGCTCGGCGACGCACGCCCGATCCTCTACGTCCTCCTCGGTGCCGACGTGAGCATCACCGCGCTGATGGGCTTTGCAGGTTGGCGCGTCTTGGCCAGTCCCCATGCCATGGCGGAGCAGAACACGCCGCCGCCATCGTGCGAGGGCCACGTCGGCCTCGCCGTCGGTGGACTCGAGCCAGGAGGCATCGTCCGGGTGGATGGAGAAGAGTGGTCCGCCGTCTCGGTCAACGGGAACGTCCCCGCGGGGGGGAGGGTCCAAGTGATCCGCGTGAACGGAGTCAAGTTGGAAGTGTGGGGCGAGGACCTCCCGGCGCTCTCGCCTCGCGCCCTCAAGGACGAAGGGGCATCTTCATGATCATCGGCATCGTCGTGGCAGCGGTCGTCCTCGTGCTGCTCCTCGTGCTCGTCAAGTCGATCAGGATCGCACGGGAATACCAGCGCCTCGTGCTCTTCCGGCTCGGTCGCGCCCTCGGCACGAGAGGTCCCGGCATCGTCTTCTTGAACCCGGTGACGGATCGCACCGTGCTCGTGGACCTTCGTGAGCAGTATCTCGAGGTGCCACACCAGACCGCCATCACGAAGGACAACGCCTCGATCTCGATCGACTTCATCATCTTCTACAAGGTGGTCGACCCCTCGACGTCTGTCCTCGCCGTCGGCAACTTCGCGGGTGCTGCGCTCAACGTCGCCGCGACGACGCTTCGCTCGGTAGTGGGCGACATGCCGCTCGACGACGTGCTGTCGAAGCGCGAGGAGATGAACGCCCAGCTCCGCGTGCGTCTCGACGAGGTCACCGAGCGCTGGGGTGTGAAGGTCACGAACGTCGAAGTGCGCGAGGTGAACCCGCCTCCGAGCGTGCAGGAGGCGATGACGCGCCAGATGTCGGCCGAGCGCACGCGCCGTGCCCAGGTCACCGAGGCGGAGGGTTCCAAGGCAGCGGCCATCCTGGCCGCCGAGGGGCAGAAGCAGGCCGCGGTGCTCTCGGCCGAAGGCCAGAACAAGGCCGCCGTCCTCGCAGCCGACGGCGAACGCCAGGCTGCGCTTCTTAGGGCACGGGGCTATGCCAGCGCGCTCGACGCGATCTTCGAGGTGGCAAAGACGCTCGATGAGAACACGCTCGCGTTGCAGTACCTCGACACCCTGCGTCAGATCGGGACCTCTCCCTCGACGAAGTTCGTCCTCCCGATGGAGGTCGGCAGTCTGCTCAACGGCGTGCGCGGGCTGCTCGCGAACCAGACGCCCCGGGCCGTGAGCGGGCAGGCGACCACCGCCACCAAGGTGACGCCAGGCGATCCCGAGCCCGAGCCCGCCGAGCTCAATCCCTCACCGCGCGCGAACGGCTCCGAGCCGGAGGCGTGACGGCGAGCTCTCCGCAGTAGCCCTTCGCGGACGGCCTGTGCTGGACTGGCGCTCATGGCGACGAACGTCCTCGGCTTCGATCTCGAGCCGTGCAGCATGACCCCGCTCACGGGTTTCTACCGGGACGGCTGCTGCAACACGGGAGGGGAGGACCTCGGCGTCCACACGGTCTGTGCCCTGATGACCTCGGAATTCCTCGAGTTCTCGGCCAAGGTCGGCAATGATCTGTCGACTCCGCGGCCGGAGCTCGGCTTTCAGGGTCTACTGCCCGGGGACTGCTGGTGCCTGTGTGCAGCGCGCTGGAAGGAGGCCTACGACGCCGGCATGGCTCCGCCGGTGAAGCTCGGCTCCACTCACCGAGCGACGCTCGAGTGGGTCAGCCTCGAGGAATTGCGGCAGCACGCCTCGGACTGACCTGCGAAGCGGTGCGACCGTCCGCTTGCGAACCCCGGTCTCCTACGATCTTCGGCCATGACTGATGCCGGACGGGTCGCCTACTTCACGATGGAGGTCGCGCTCGACGAAGAGCTGCCGACCTACAGCGGCGGCCTAGGGGTGCTGGCCGGCGACTACCTCCGCTCCTGCGCCGATCTCGGGCTCCCTGTCGTCGCCGTCACCCTCCTCTACCACGGTGGCTACTTCCGCCAGCTGGTCGATGAGGAGGGCCGCCAGACCGAGACGCCCGTCGAGTGGTTGCCGCAGGACCTCCTGGAGCGCCTCGACGAACGTGTCACCGTCGAGATCGAGGGCAGGGAGGTCGTTGTCACAGCCTGGAAGTTGGAGGTGCACGGCGTGTCGGGCGGGGTCGTCCCGGTGTACTTCCTCGACACCGACGTAGACGGGAACGACGCCGCCGCGCGCCGGATCACCGACCAGCTGTACTCCGGCGACGACACCCACCGGCTCTGCCAGGAAGCGGTGCTCGGCCTCGGGGGCGTGGCCCTGCTCGAGCTCCTCGGCCACGAGGCGACGATCTTCCACATGAACGAGGGGCACTCGTCTCTGCTCGTGCTCCGGCTGACCGAGAGCGACGACCCGTCAACGGTCCGCTCGCACTGCGTGTTCACGACGCACACGCCGGTGCCGGCTGGCCACGACCGGTTCCCACGGGAGATCGTGAAGGCGGTGCTCGGGGAGCAGCGCGAGGCTCAGCTCCTCAGCCTCGGCCTGCTCGAGACGGACGAGCTGAACATGACGGAGCTCGGGATCTGCGGTTCAGGTTTCGTCAACGCGGTCTCGTTGCGCCACGCCCAGGTCACCCGAGAGATGTTCCCCGGAGTGGAGGTGTCGTCGGTCACGAACGGCGTACATGCCGCGACGTGGGTCGGCCCGTCCATGGCCGACGTCTTCGACCGGCACCTCGACGGTTGGCGCGTCGACAACGCGATGCTCCGCTATGCCGGATCCATCGACACCGACGAGATCTCGGACGCGCATGTCTCCGAGAAGCGCCGGCTCCTCGACCAGGTGCTGGACCGTACCGGTCGGCGGTTGGACGGATCAGCTCTGACGATCGGCATCGCACGGCGGGCCACGCCGTACAAGCAGACAACCCTCCTCTTCACCGACACCGACCGCCTGCAGGCGATCGCGGAGTCGCTCGGACCGATCCAGGTCCTCTTCAGCGGGAAGGCTCATCCGAAGGACGTCGACGGCAAGAAGCTGATCGAGCGCGTGGTCGAGACCAGCGAACGCTTGTCCGGCGCGATCGAGGTCGTGTTCCTCGAGGACTACGACCTGCGGCTCGCCTCGCTCCTCGTGGCGGGGTGCGATGTGTGGTTGAACACCCCGATCAAACCGAATGAAGCCTCCGGGACGAGCGGGATGAAAGCAGCCCTCAACGGCGTGCCGAGCCTCTCGACGCTCGACGGCTGGTGGATCGAGGGTTGTGTGGACGGGGTGACGGGCTGGGCGGTCGGTGGCCTCGGTGACGGTGAGGACGCGACGGACCTCTACGAGGTGCTCGAGAGCGCTGTGATGCCGACCTACTACAAGGACCCGAGGGGCATGGACGGGATCCGGCGTTCAGCGATCTCGCTCAACGGATCGTTCTTCACGACGGAGCGGATGGCCCGGGAGTACGCCCGGGCGGCCTACGGGATCACACGATGGTGATGGGTCGGTAGACCGGCTCCCACATCGAGCCTCGAACCACCTCTTCGATCGCAGACCGGTCCTCCCCGAGACCGTCGTCCGAAGGAGCGACTCCGTCCTCCCGAGCAGCGAGGGCAACCGCGACCGCGACCGCGCATGAGGTCTCGCGCAATGCCTCGACCTGGGGCAGCAGGGGCGCGCCGACGACGGAGCTGTCGATCTGCGCCGCCACGGCGTCGGCCGCCGCCCGGATCATCCGCGGCGTGACCCGGGTCGCCTCGGCGAGGATGGCGCCGAGCCCGAGCCCGGGGAAGACGAGAGCGTTGTTCGCCTGGGCGATCACGTAGGTGTGCTTGCCGACGGTCACCGGGTCGAACGGGCTCCCGGTCGCGACGAGCGCCGCGCCGTCGGTCCAGCCGAGAACGTCGGACGGGACGGCTTCGGAGAGCGAGGTCGGATTCGACATCGGCATGATGATGGGTCGTTCGGCGTGTGCCGCCATCGCGCGGACCACGTCCTCGTCGAAGGCGCGTGGCTGGCCCGACGTCCCGATCAGGATCGTCGGCTGCACGGCGCGCACGACTTCGCACAGGCCGATGCGACCGTCGGCGCCACGCTCGTATCCGGAGGCCTCGTCCGCAGGTCGTGCGAATGCGTGTTGGAAGTCCCGCATGCGGTCGTCGTCATCGAGGAGCAGCCCGCGGCTCGACAGCGCCCAGATCCGCTCCTCGGCGTGTTCGACCCCTGCTGCGGCGAGGGCGTCGGCGAGCTGCTCGGCGATCCCGATGCCGGCCGTCCCGGCTCCGTGGATCACGATCCGCTGGTCGGCCAGGCGCTGCCCGCTCACCTGAAGCGCGGAGAAGACGGCCGCGAGGGTGACCGCCCCGGTGCCCTGGATGTCGTCGTTGAAGGTGAAGTGCGTGCCCTTGTACCGATCGAGGACGCGGCGGGCGTTGGCGGCGCCAAGGTCCTCCCAGTGAAGGAGCGCCTTCGGGAAGAGCCGGTTGGCCGTGCTCACGTACACGTCGATGAAGTCGTCGTAGGTGGAGGCGTCCACCCGCCTGTGGTGGTTGCCGAGGTAGAGGGGGTCCTCGAGGAGGCTGTCGCGGTTCGTACCCACGTCGAGCACGACCGCCAGCGTTCTGGCGGGGTCGATGCCCCCCGCGGCCGTATAGACGGCCAGCTTCCCGACGGAGATCGCGATGCCTCCGACCCCCCAGTCTCCGATCCCGAGGATCGCCTCTCCGTCGGTCGCCACGATGAGGTCGACGTCCTCGGGGCCGAGCCCGCACGCGCGGAAGGCCGATTCGAGGTCGTCGGGCCGGTCAACGGAGAGATACAGGCCACGCGGCCGCCTGAACTCTCCGGAATAGTTGCGGATCGCGTCGCCGACCGTCGGGGTGTACACGATCGGCAGCATCTCGCTCAGGTGATCCTGCAGGAGCCTCTGGAAGAGCACCTCGTTGCGATCGTGCAGGAGCGACAGGAACACGTTCTTGCCGAGATCGTCGGTTTGCCGCTGGAACTGCGAATACCCGCGGGCCGCTTGCTGATCGAGTGTGATCGGCGTCGGGGGCAGCATCCCGACCAGGCCGAGCGCTTCACGCTCTTCCCGCGTGAAGGCGGTGCCGCGGTTGATGTTCGGGTCGGAGAGAACCCGGCGGCCGCGAAGGGCGATCTCGAGAGGGTGCTGCGGTTGTATCGGCTTCACAGGAACACCCTACGAGCCTGTGCAGAATCCCGCCCTCCGCCCTCCGCCCTCCGCCCTCCGCGGGCCGCCGGCCGCCATCCGCCCTCCGCCGGCCGCCGTCCGCCGGCCGCCGAAGCCGCCCGGCGCAGAGACTGGACCCTCAGGTCGTGGCGGAAGGGTAACGGGAGTGTACAAGGTGGGCTGTCACACCCTCTTGTCATACTGCAGTCCATGACATTGACGGCGCTGCGGGAGACGATCGACGACCTGCTCG
>JAKCCH010000158.1 GCA_021838945.1 Actinomycetes bacterium | reverse complement strand
ACGCGGCGGGCGGCACTGCACGGGCGGATCGGCGAGCGCGGCGCCGGATCCCCTGGGGGCTCGGGACGACGAGCGTGCTCATCGTCGGCGGGTTGATGCTGCCGCTGGCATTCCTCGTGCTCCAGGCTGTGCAGGTCGGCTGGAGTGCGGTGTGGCATCTCCTCGACTCCTCCCTCGTGTTGAACCTGCTCTGGAACACGGTCCGGCTGTCCGTGGCCGTGACTGTCCTCGCCGCAGTTGTCGGAACAGGCGCCGCCTGGCTCACCGAGCGCACGGATCTGCCGTGGCGCCGGGCGTGGGCAGTGCTGGTCGTTCTCCCCCTCGTGATCCCTGACTTCGTGATCGCCTGGACGTGGTCCTCGGTCTTTCCGGCGATCCACGGATACGCCGGCGCCGTTCTCGTGATGACGCTCGGCCTGTACCCGCTCGTGTACCTGCCGATGGCCTCGGCCTTCCGGAGCGCAGATCCCGGTCAGGAAGAAGCCGCCCGCAGCCTCGGGCTGTCGCGCACGCGTGTCTTCCTCAGGGTCGACCTCCGCCAGGCGAGGACAACTCTCCTCGGCAGTTCGCTGCTCGTCTGCCTCGCCCTCCTCGCCGAGTACGGCGCATTCGAGAACCTGCGGTTCCAGACGTTCACGACGGCGATCTTCACCGAGCTCGACGTGAGCTTCTCGACAGCGGCTGCATGCGCTCTCTCCCTCGTGCTCGTAGTCCTGTCGGTCCTCGTCCTGCTCGGCGAGGCACGCTTCAGGGAACGGGGCACGCTCCAACGCACGGGTGCCCGGGCCGCTCTGGCCGCTCGGCGCCACCGCCTCGGGCGTGCTCTGCCGGCGGCGCTCGGGTCGATGGTTGCACTCACCGGGCTCGCGCTGGCGTTCCCGCTGGGCGTCGTGAGCTACTGGATCGCGCGCGGCGGCTCGTCGTCGCTCCCCGCCACCGTCTCGCTTGCCGCCGCGGCGGGCTACAGCGTCCTCTACAGCGCCCTCGGAGCGCTGATCGCGACCGTCCTCGCACTCCCGGTCACGCTCCTCGCCGCCAGGCGCCCTTCTCGCTTCACAGCCGGGCTCGAGAGGAGCACCTTCGTCGTCCAGGCGCTTCCGGGTCTCGTCATCGCGCTCTCACTCGTGTACGTGACGTCGCGCTACCTGCCCGCCGTGTACGAGAGCCCGGAGCTGCTGATCGTCGCCTACTCGATGATCTTCTTCCCGCTCGCGATCGTCGCGGTGCGCTCGTCGGTGGTGCGCGCACCAGAGCGCCTCGAGGAGATCGGGCGCTCGCTCGGGAGCGGTCCCCTCGGCGTCCGCCTACGCGTCACCCTTCCTCTCGTCGCGCCCGGGTTGGCAGCCGCGTTCTGCCTCGTGTTCCTCTCCGCCGTCACCGAGCTGACCGCGACGTTGCTCCTCGTGCCGAACAACGTCGAGACACTTGCGACGCAGTTCTGGGCCTACACCCAGAACGTGTCCTACGGCGCCGCCGCCCCGTACGCCGCCGCCATGATCGCGATCTCGATCGTGCCCGGATACCTGCTCGGCCGCTGGTTCGATCGCAGGACGACCCAGGCATGACCGGCATCGGCCTCACCGGTGTGACGAAGTCGTTCGGATCGGCTCCCGTCCTCGACGAGCTCGACCTCGACGTCCCCGACAGCTCCGTCGTTGCCGTGCTCGGGCAGTCCGGGAGCGGGAAGACGACGTTGTTGCGGTTGGTGGCGGGTTTCGAGCGGCCGGACGGCGGCACGATCACGCTCGGCGACGATGCCGTCGACGCACAGCATCGCTACGTGCCCCCCGAACGCCGGGGCATCGGTTACGTCCCGCAGGAAGGGGCTCTCTTCCCACACCTCGACGTCGCACGGAACATCGCCTTCGGGCTCGGTCGCTCGCCCTCCCGGAGGACTCGGGTGGAGGAGCTGCTCGACCTCGTCGGCATGCGCGGGCTCGGCCCCCGCTACCCCCACGAGCTGTCGGGTGGCCAGCAGCAGCGAGTCGCTCTCGCCCGGGCGATCGCCCGGCGTCCGAAGGTGGTGCTCCTCGACGAGCCGTTCTCGGCGCTCGACGCCTCGCTGCGGGCCTCGCTTCGCGCCGACATCATCGAGATCCTGCGCTCAGCCGGGATCACGACCGTCCTCGTCACGCACGATCAGGAGGAGGCTCTCTCCTCGGCCGACTTGGTCGGGGTCATCGCCGGAGGCCGGATCCGCCAGCTCGCCACGCCGGCCGAGCTGTACGCGGCGCCGGCCGATGCGGCTCTTGCTCGATTCCTCGGCGAGGCGAACCTCGTTCCCGGCACGGCACGCTCCGGGCGGGCGTCGACCCGTTTCGGCACGATGGTGCTCTCGGGCGGGGCCGTGGCGCAGGAAGGCCCGGTGCTCGTGCTCATCCGACCCGAGCAGATGCAGATCGCTCGGGCAGGGGCCAGACCCGCGGTGGTCGCCGGCAGCCCCGTGACCGGGCGAGTCCTGCATCGCGAGTACTACGGCCATGACAGCGTCGTCCTCGTCCAGGTGGCAGGCCTGCCCGAGCCAGTTCGGGTCCGATGCAGCGGCAGCGTCGAGTTCTCGCCCGGCCTGCTCGTCGACCTGCGCGCCTCCGGCACGACCGTCGCGTGGCCCTCCTGAGGGCGCTGCTCAGGGGCGCCGATAGCCGACGAGCGTGTTCCGGGCCAACTGCCAGATGTCGTCGACCACTGGGTGCCACGAGCCGCTCGGGCGGGCGGGAGCGATCCGCACGAGCGCGTTGTAGCTGACGATGGCGATCGCGAAGTGCATCACCACGAGCACGGCCACGGCTCGAGGCGGCTCTCCCTGCAGGAGGATCCACAGGTCGGGAAGCAGGAGCACGATCGTGACGAGGATCGCGAGGCGGAGGAACAGCCATCGCGACCGCGACGAGATCGATGTCACGACCGGCCATCCGACGCAGGCGATGACGACCCCGACGACCGTGAGCCCGGCGTAGTCGAAGAAACGGAAGTGCTGGAAACTCCTCGTCGCCGGAAACAGCTGGATGCCGATCTTCACGAGCAGCATGTCGACGGCGATCGATCCCACGACCGCGACGACCGACGCCACGACCAATCGGGCGAGCGGCGGCAACGGCCTGCTGCCGGGAAAGTCGACGCGGACCGATGCGAGGAGCCTCTCGAGCGCGCTCGCCGGGGCGCTCGGCCTCCGGTGCAGTGGCACGGGCCGGGGCACGCGCGGCGGCTCTGTGGGAGGGATCAGGCGCTCCATCGTTCTTGCGGGCTCAGCCGGTCGCAGGATGT
>JAKCCH010000157.1 GCA_021838945.1 Actinomycetes bacterium | reverse complement strand
CCATGGTAAGGCTGGTGTCGTCGGTTCGATTCCGACAGGGGGCTCCCTGGCGGCGTAGCTCAGTTGGTAAGAGCACACGGCTCATAATCGTGGGGTCGCGGGTTCGAGTCCCGCCGCCGCTACCAGGTAACCGACGCAGTCGCGACGAGGAAGACGGATGGCGAAGAACGAGAAGAGAGTGAAGGTGACGCTGGCTTGTGAGGTCTGCAAGCGGCGCAACTACATCACGACCAAGAACAAGCAGAACGACCGCGAGCGGATCGAGATGAAGAAGTACTGCCGTTTCGATCGCCAGCACACCCTGCACAAAGAGACTCGCTGATCACGCTCGTCACGTCCGACCTCGACGCCGACGCCCTCGCCGCCCGCGCGCGGGACGGTGACAGGGACGCCTTCGAGCAGCTCGTCGTCGTGACGTCCGCCACCTGCTATCAGCTCGCCTACCGCCTCGTCGGCAATGAGCACGACGCCCGCGATGTGGTCCAGGAGACGTATCTGCGGGCGTACCGCGGTCTCAAGCGCTTCCGCGGGGATGCGGCGGTGACGACCTGGCTCCACCGGATCACCGTCAACAGCGCCACCCGGTTGATCGAGCGCCGCGCCAGATCCGCCACCGCCGTGCTTGACGAGAGCTGCGACGTCGTCGAGTCCCGTCCCGAGCGCGATCCTGAGAGCGCCGCCAGTGCTGCCGACGACCGGGGGCGTCTCGTCGAGGCGCTCGGCGAGCTGCCGGATGCCTTGCGCGTCGTCGTGGTGCTGCGCGACATCTACGACCTGCCGCATCGTGAGATCGCGCGCGAGCTCGGCATCAGCCAGACGGCGGCGAAGGTCAGGTTGCACCGGGCTCGGCGGTTGTTGCGGGAGCGTTTCTTCCCCGGGCGGCGGTCTGGCCCTGGCATGTCTGTCGACGGGGGCGCGGGCGAGCCTGTTGCCGGGTTGGAGCTCCCGGTGCCCGGCGGGCTGCTCGACGCGAGGCTCGTCTCGCTGCCTGCCGGGATCGACGAGGCGGCGAGCTGACCTCCATGGCGGGGTCCACGCTGATCGGGCGTTCCGGGCAGGGCGGTCAACTCCCGTCCGAGCCGTCGTCCTCCCCGTCGCCTCAGTCCGCCCAGCCCGTCCAGACCCGGGCGCCCCGGCTCCCGCGGCCGTGGCGACGCTCTCCTTCGCTGCCACTCTCCTGCGGCGAGGTCCACGAGGCGCTGCCGGGGATCCTCGACGGGACGTCGTCGGCGTCGGGGCCGCTCATCGACCACGTCGAGCTCTGCCTCGCCTGCCAGGCCGAGCTCGCCCGGTACCGACGGCTGCTCCGGATGCTGCGCCAGCTGCGCACGGCCGAGACCTCCGCTGCGGTTCCACCCGTGCCCCCGGGCATCGTGGCCGATGTGCTCGCGTCGCTCGAGGTCGCCGCGAAGCGTCGGGCGGTCCGCTCGGTCCTCACCGGACGCCGTCTCGCCTACGCCGGCGCGGTCGCTGCCGCCGGTGGGGCGGCGACGGCGCTCGTGCTCGTCACCGTGTGGCGCACCCGCGTCCGGGCCTCGGAGGAGAGCCGCGTCGCGGTCTGAGCGGCACCGGAGCGGCGCGCGCACGCCGTCGGAGCCGGGTGCTCCTGGTGCTATCGTGATGGAGCCCAGGCCACTGCCGGAGGCGGTCGCGTCTTGGCGGAGGGCAGTAGCTCAATTGGCAGAGCACCGGTCTCCAAAACCGGCGGTTGGGGGTTCAAGTCCCTCCTGCCCTGCTCGACACAGCTCGTATCGTTCGAGCGAGGTAAACGCGTGAACCGACAGACCAAGCGAATGTTGCAGCGCCAAGGGGCGCTCGGACCCGACGGCACGCCCATCTCGGGCGCCGGGGCCGAGCGCGTCCGGCGGCAGCCCGGCGCGGCCCAGCGCGGTACCGGCGGCGCACCCGCCCGTGCGAGCCTGCCCGAGCGCAGCATCGAGTACCTGCGCGAAGTCCGCGGCGAGCTGCAGAAGGTCGCCTGGCCGGGGCGAACCGAGGTCGCCAACTACACGGTCGTCGTGTTCATCACTGTCGTGCTCCTGACTGCGCTCGTGTTCGGCCTCGACTACGCGTTCGCCAAGGGCGTCATCTATTTGTTCCGCAAGTGAGCGAGGTCTCTGAAGTGACCACCGACGGAGCGATGAGCTTCGACACCACCCCGACAGAAGACAGCGACGCGCCGGAGCTCGGCATCGACGAGCAGGGCTCGGTGCCGCGCGTCGGCGAGACGCTCGTAGCCGACGAGCTCGACGAGCTCCTCGAGGAGGAGGCCGGCGAGGAGGCCGAGGGGGGCGGGGTGGGGCTCGTCATCGAGCGCCCGCCGAGCCCGTACGACCGCCCGGGCCGGTGGTACGTCGTGCACACCTATGCCGGCTACGAGAACAAGGTGAAGTCGAACCTCGAGAGCCGGATCAGCTCCATGAACATGGAAGACCGGATCTACGAGGTCGTGATCCCGATGGAAGAGGTAATCGAGGTCAAGAACGGCAAGCGGGTGCCCGTGCAACGCAAGGTGTACCCGGGGTACCTGCTCACCCGCGCCGAGCTCGACGACGATTCGTGGTCAGTGATCCGCCAGACCCCGGGGGTCACGAGCTTCGTGGGACCGGGCACCAAGCCGACGCCGTTGTCCCGCGAGGAGATCGAGGGCATCCTGCAGGTCCGCCCCGAGGGCGTCGAGGGCCGACCGAAGGTGAAGGCACGCCTCGAGCACGAGGTCGGCGAGACCGTCCGGGTGAAGGAGGGGCCGTTCGCCGACTTCTCCGGCCAGATCGCCGAGATCAACGAGGACCAGCTGAAGCTCAAGGTCCTCGTCAACATCTTCGGCCGGGAGACCCCGGTCGAGCTCGAGTTCAGCCAGGTCGCGAAGCTCTAGGCCCGAGCCCGCCGCGACCACCGAGACGAGACCAGAGACAGCAAGGAGAGGGCGCCGAACATGGCACGCCGCCGCGTCACCGCAGTCGTGAAGATCCAGCTACCCGCCGGGGCTGCAACGCCGGCGCCGCCGGTGGGCACCGCCCTCGGCCCGCACGGCGTGCAGACGATGGAGTTCTGCAAGCAGTACAACGCTGCAACGGAGAACCAGCGCGGCACGATCATTCCCGTCGAGATCACGATCTACGAGGACCGGACGTTCACGTTCATCCTCAAGACGCCCCCGACGACCGTCCTCCTCCGGGAGGCGGCGGGCATCGAGAAGGGGAGCACGGCGACTGGCCGCGAGGCTGCTGGCAGGATCACCGACGCGCAGCTGACGGAGATCGCACAGAAGAAGATGCCGGACTTGAACAGATCGGAA
>JAKCCH010000156.1 GCA_021838945.1 Actinomycetes bacterium | reverse complement strand
CCGCTCCGGACTCGCGCGCGATGGTGCTCGTCCCGTCGTCCTCACCGTCGACGACGACGACGACCGACGTGGGCGCGCCGTTGATCTCCGCCGGCATCGACTTCACGACCTGCTCGATGTTGTCGGCTTCCTTGTAGGCCGCCATCACGATGGCGACGGGGTTGAGGAGCCGGCCACCGTGATGGGCGGCGAGCTCCTCGAGGGCGACGTGGTCGATCAGCTCGTCGGTCGCCCGGCGGCGCCTGGTCTCGCGGGCGTTCACGAGGCGAGGTATTGCGCGTGCTCGTCCGGTCGCAGCACCGACGCGGCCGAAGTGGTGCGGTCCGCCGCACTCGGGAGCGCTTCGTCGGGGGGCACCCCGGCGAGCAGGGTCGCGGCGGCGGCCGCCGCACGCAACAGGTCACGGAGCTCGGGCGGGGGCGGGAAGTATTCGTCCTCCTCCGTCACGTGCACGATCTCGATCCCCTCGGACGGGTTCAGCCACGCGATCACGTCCTCGACGAGCCACTCGGGTGCGGACGCACCAGCCGTGACGCCGACGACGCCCTCGAGGTCGTCGGGCAGCTCGCCGGTCGAGTTCACCCGGTGCACTCGCGCACAGCCCGCCGCGGCGCCAGTCTTCGCGAGCGAGACCGTGTTCGAGGAGTTGGCAGAGCCGATGACGACGACGGCGTCGCAGCCGGCCGCCAGTGCCCGCATCGCGGCCTGGCGGTTGGTGGTGGCGTAGCAGAGGTCGGAGCGGCCGGGCATCCAGAGCTCGGGGTAGCGGGCCCGCGCGGCATCGACGATGCCGGACCACTCGTCGTGCGCGAGCGTCGTCTGTGCCAGCAGCGCCACGGGCTCGCCGGCCGGGATGTCGAGGGTTGCCACGTCCTCCTCGTGCTCGACGAGGCGGACTGCCTCTGGAGCCACGGCCATCGTGCCGATCGCCTCCTCATGCCCGGAGTGCCCGACGTAGATGACCGTGTAGCCCTTGCGGGCACGCACCTTCATCTCGTGATGGACTTTCGTGACGAGCGGGCAGCAGGCGTCGACGACGATGCGCCCCTCTTGGCCGGCCGCGGCCTCCACCTGAGGGGCCGAGCCGTGCGCAGAGAGCATGACGGGCCGGCCCGGAGGGACCTCCGAGACGTCGTCGACGAAGACGACGCCCATCTGCTCGAACTCCCGCACAACGATCGCGTTGTGAACGATCTCGTGGTAGCAGTACACGGGCGGCTCGAAGACGCGCACCATCCAGGAGAGCGCTTTGATCGCCATCTCGACGCCGGCGCAGAAGCCCCGCGGCTGCGCAAGCCGAACTGTTGCCACTCGCACCTGGGCGAGGCTACCTGACGGTACCCTGGTGACATGCCACTACCGCAGGTGGTGGCCGTGGCCGACCGGTCCCCGGCATCGCGCGCCGGACTGGAGGCGGGTGACGAGATCCGCTCGATGAACGGCCAGGTGCCCCGTGACGTCATCGAGTACCAGCTGATCGCCGACGAGCCGCTCGTCGAGCTCGAGCTCGCGCGCGGCGGCCTCGAGCTCTCTGTCGTCGTGGAGAAGCACCCGGGCGAACCCCTCGGCGCCGAGGTGTCCTCCGCCGTCTTCGACCGCGTCCGGACTTGTGACAACCACTGCGAGTTCTGCTTCATCTACCAGCTGCCGAAGGGGATGCGGCGAAGCCTCTACCTGAAGGACGACGACTACCGGCTGTCGTGGCTCTACGGGAACTTCACGACCCTCACGCGCTTCACCGAGGCGGATCTCGAGCGCGTCGTGGACCAACGGCTGTCGCCCCTCTACGTCTCGATACATGCCACCGATCCCGCCTTGCGGGCGCGCATGCTCCGCAACCCGAGGGGCGCCACCAGCCTGCGCTGGCTGCGGCTCTTGCTCGACGCCGGCATCGAGGTGCACGGCCAGATCGTCGTGTGCCCGGGCGTCAACGACGGCGTGGCGCTCCACGACACGCTCGCCGGGATCCTCGACGAGTACCCGGAGCTCGTCACGGCCGCCGTCGTGCCGCTCGGGGTGAGCCGCTTCTCCGGCGAGCAGGCGATGCGGCCGCACACCACGGAGGAAGCCCTGGCCGTCGTCGACACCGTCAGGGAGTGGCAGGGCATCTACACGGCCTCCCTCGGGCGCCGCCTCGTCTATGCGGCCGACGAGTACTACCTGCTCGCGGGACGGGCGTTCCCGCCCGCCGATGAGTACGACGGCTTTCCCCAGCACGAGAACGGGATCGGTATGGCGCGGGCGTTCGAGGCCGAGCTCGCCGGTCAGCGCGAGGCTGCGACGAGCTCGGGGTTCTTCCAGTGGGTGGAGGGGGCTCCGGCTGGCGGATACCGAGCGCCTCGCGCGCCGGTGACGACGGTGGGCGTCAGGCTGGAGAGACGCAGCCTTCCTCCCACTGTCGTCACCAGCCGATACGGAGCGCGGGTGCTCCGACCGCTTCTCGATGCCAACGAGTTCGGCGACGTTCCGCTGCTCGTCGTCGAGAATGAGTTCTTCGGCGGGAACATCGGGGTCACCGGGCTCCTCACGGGGGTTGACGTGGATCGGGCTCTGTCCGGGGCACCGGAGGACAGGCGGTACCTGTTGCCGGATGTGTGCCTGTCGAAGGGGGTTTTCCTCGACGGGGTCAAGGTGAACGAGCTGCCCCGTGAGGTGGAGGTCGTGGCGACCGACGGCATGTCCTTGAGGCGTGCCCTCGAGGCGCGGGTGGCGGCATGAGCACGGTGACGGGCTCGCCGACGGCGAAGCGGCTCCCGATCGTCGTCGTCGCGGGGAGACCGAACGTCGGCAAGTCGACGCTCGTTAACCGCATCGCCGGCAAGCAGGTGGCGATCGTCCAGGAGGACCCCGGCGTGACGCGGGACCGCCTCGAGCTCGAGTGCGAGTGGTCCGGGCGGGACTTCGTGCTCGTCGACACGGGAGGCGTCCTCGATCGTGGCGACAGCCTCGAGGACAAGGTGAGCGACCAATCGCTGCGCGCCGTGGCGCAAGCGGACGTCGTGCTGTTCGTGCTCGACGCGACGACGGGGATCACCGGTGAGGACGCCGACGTGGCGAACCGCCTGCGAAGGATCGCCGACCGCGTCATCGTCGTCGCGAACAAGGTCGACTCCGAGCACCGTGAAGTAGAAGCCTGGGGGCTGGCCGGCCTCGGGCTCGGCGAACCGGCGATGGTGAGCGCGTTGCACGGGCGCGGGATGGGCGATCTGCTCGACGACGTGGTCGCCCGCCTCCCCGAGCAGACGGCCACTGAGGAGCCGGCCGCCGGGGGCAGCGACGCGGAGCGATCGCCGAGCCAAGGGCA
>JAKCCH010000069.1 GCA_021838945.1 Actinomycetes bacterium | reverse complement strand
TGCTTCGGGCCCACCGTGACCGTGGCGGACCCGGTCGGAGCCGGCTGTCCCGACCCGGTGACCAACCCCGACACCGTGACCTTCGCCGTCAGCGTCGTACCGAGGCCGAGGCGTGAGGGAACGCTCAGGACCGACTTCGAAGTCAGCCTGGTGTCGTAGACGACCGCGTTGCCCTGGTTGTCCCCCGCGGCGCAGTAGTACTGCGTCGAGCAGGACACCGACACGAGGTCCTCGTCGGAGCCGTTACCCGTGCTGTCGACGTGCTGTGTCTTCCAGGTCCCCGTGTACATCGCCACGTCGCCGATGTAAGGCGAGGCGTTGGCCGCGTTGATGCCGGCGACGCAGAATTTCGCGCTCGCACAGGACACCACCGAGAAGGTGGAGTTGTCCTTCGAGAGCAGCAGCTGCGGGGTCGACCACTTCTTCGTCGTCCCGTTGAACTGCAAGGTGTTTCCCGCGGTGTCCACGGCCATGCAGACGACGAGCGTCGGCTTGGCCCAGATGCCGGAGCTGTACTCGATGGCTTTGCCCGTTGAGTCGACGGCCATGCAGAAGGCGGTCCTCTTCACACAGGACATGCCGGCGATGTTCAGGGCTTCGGCGTTCCTCTCGATCGCGACGGTGTGGCCCCAGCCGGACGTCGCGCCGGCCGGCGCCACGTCCAAGGCGGGAGGCTTCCCGCGATCGTCACGAGAGCGGCCAACGCTGCCCCCGAACAGCGCTGCCAGTTCACTTCTTCGTCCTGATGGTCTGCTCGAAGCAACCAGAGACGTCATGTCCGAAGGGCAGAGCTGTTCAGCTCGTCACGAAGTCGCCCGGCGTCGTAGTAGATGCGGGCGGAGACGATCTCGCCGCCGTCGACGTCGTACACGGCTGCCATCGGCACCGACACCTGCCTGCCGGTCGGCTGCTCACCGCAGAGCGACCCGGTGTGGACCCCGGAGAAGACGAACTCGCAAGCCGCCCGCCCGTCGTCGACGACGAGCGACCTGCCTTCCGCGTGCGCTTCGCCGAAGGCTCCGCCGTAGAAACGAGCCAGCCACTCCGAGACGCGCTGGCGCCCTCTGTGAGGCTCGGCGGCTCCCGGCTCGACGAACTCCACTTGCTCGGCAAGCCATTCGTTCCCATGGTCGGCGAGGTAGCTCGTCACGACCCGTCGGGTCTCGTCTGCGGACATCGTCACACCTCCGCTGCGGCCTCGAGAAACGCCTGTCGGCGAACGGTACGGCGCGGCTGTTCCCGAACTGTTCCCGCGGGCCTGTGCAAGGGGCCGGCGCGTCAGCCGGTTGGCACGCCAGCGAGCGCCAGGAAAACCTCGACGCTCTCGCGGACCTTTGCGTCGCCTGACCGGTCCGCCGCAGCTCTTGCTTCGTCCCGTGCCCGGCGAGCTGACGGAGGCCGCCCGAGCCGCCAGAGCAGGCTTGCCTGATGAGCGAGGCACCGAGCCCGGTTGACGTCGTTGCCGAGCTCGCGGAGCACCGATTCCTCCTTCGCGAGCGAGTCGAGCGCGCCGGAGAGGTCACCCATCGCATCGAGGCAGTCCGCAAGAAGCCAGTGGCACACCGACTCGACGTAGCGGTCGCCTGCCCGTTTCGCCGCCTCGACCCCCTCTCTCGCCTCGCGCTCCGCGCCGGCCGCCTCGCCGCTGCTGAGCAGGAGCCTCCCGTGGTGTGCCATGAAGGTCGGGCGGAGACGAAGGTCCCGCGAACGATCCGCCATCGCGAGGGCTCGCTCCGCCGCCTCCAACGCCTCCTCCGCGCGGCCCGAGGCGGAGAGCGCGACCGAGAGCAGGTCGAGGCAGGACGCGAGGGCTGTGCGATCTCTCGTGGTAGCGAAGAGCGACGCCGCCGTCTCGAGCCCGGCTCGTGCCTCTTCGACACGCCCTTGCCGCTGGTATGCCCAGGCGATGTCGGTCCTCAGCCGCGCCTGTGCCCACGCCGAGTCCGCACGGATCAGCCGCAGCCCGCGCGAGTAGATCGCCTCGGCGCCGGCGAAGTCGCCGTGCTTGTATGCGATGCCACCGAGGGCGCTGTAGCCGGCCGCATACTCCTCGTCGGTGGCAGCCAGGCCGAGGGCGCTCTCATAGGCGTGCCGCGCAGCCTCGAGGTCCAGCCGGTCGGCGTGGACGTGCCCGCTCTCGAGCCAGGCCCTCACCGCCGCGGGGCGAAGGCGGCGGCGCTGCCGAGCCGGCACAGCCTCGAACGCCACCAGCGCGGGCCCGAAGAGCTGCAGTGCCGTGTCGTCGGCCATGAAACTGCGGGCGCTGTGACCTGCCGCAAGACCGCACCGGGCCGCCGCCTCGGCGTATTCGACGAGGGGCGCCGCCCTGTAGGCGGCAATTCGATGACCCGCGGCGAGCAGCTCACGCCTCCCGAGCGCGTCCAGCGCGTCAGCGATCTGGCCATGGAGGCTGGCAAGGCGTAGCGGGTTGATCCTCGACAACGCGGCTTCCCGCCAGAGCGGGTGCGCGAGCTGGATCCCATCTGTGACATGCGTCACGATCCCGGCGGCCACGAGCTCGTCGAGGACGTCGTCAGCTGCCGTGCCCGCCGTACCCACTCTCTCGGCCAGCTCCGACACGAGCGCGTAGTCGGTGTGCGGGTGAGCGAGAGCGAGGAGCGGCAAGGTGATGCGGGCTGCGTCGGAGCAGTCGACCAGCCTCTGCTCGAGCAGATCGGTCACCCGCGGCGGAACGGACTGCAGCCGGCGTTCCGAGATCCTGGAGCCGGACGCGACCTGGCGGGCGAGCTCGACGATGAAGAGGGGGTTCCCGCGGCTCCAAGCGGTGACAAGCCGCGCCAGATCGTCGACTCGGGACGGCGCGCTGCCTCCAGTGTCGAGATGGGCACGGGCGAGCGCCGATGCTGCGTCCTCCGCGAGCGGCCCGAGGTCGACGACGCGCACCGAGGGCGTGAACCGCGGCACGGGACGTCTCGGCTCGTCGCTCCTCGCCGCCAACAGCAGGGACCAGCTGCCCGCCGGCCTTGCCGCGAGCCGTCCCACCAGCTCGTGCGTCGCGGGATCCGAGCGATGGACGTCGTCGATCACGACCAGCAAGGGCTCGTGCGACGAGACTCGCTCGAGCAAGCGTCCGAGGTCCGTGGCGAGGACCGCCACCGGCCAACGGGCGGGGGCAAGTCCCTGACGGTGCCGGGACGGGCGCAGGAGCGCACGGATCGAGGGCGGCAGCAATCGGCCGGGTTCGCCTGGTTCTTCGAGGACTTCCGACAGTGCGCCCCGGAGCGCTGCATAGGGCACCAGGTCGTCGTCCGCGCCGGCCGCGGCAAACGCCGTCATCCAGCCACGGTCCCTCAGGACTGCCACGACTGCAGCCAGTAGCGCCGACTTCCCGATCCCTGCTGGTCCTGTCACGAGCATCGTTGTGCCGGCGCCGTCCTCAGCGCTCCCGAGGGCCGCCACGAGCTCACCGAGCTCCGCCCGACGCCCGAGCAACCTCACGGACGCCGCCCGCTGTCGATCTTGCAGCAGAAGGCCTTCGACCGCCTGCTCGAGCTCGCTCGACCGTCCGGTTCCGGAGATGCCGCCGAGCGCCTTCCTGCAGGAGCGATAGACCTCCACGGCTCTCGCATCGTCCCCGAAGCGCCGGCATGCTCTGATCAACCCGATCGCCAGCTCCGCGTCGCTGTGGTCTTCGGCGAACGCCGCCTCCCACACCTCGAGTGACTCCTCGGGCTCGGACTCCGCCTCGCACTCGTGGGCGAGCGCGAGACGGGCGCTCCGCACGAGCTGGGCGAACGTGACACGAGTGCCGGCCAGCAGCCCGCGATCGGGCTCTCCCGGCAGCAGCGTGCCGACTCGCCCGAGGGCGCGCTGCAGCGCGAGACGTCGTCCGTTGCCCGGCGGCGCGCCGACCGCCTCGCGAAGCGCATGTCTCAGCTCGTCGAGGTCGGTCCGCACGGTCCCGGCGAGACCCAGGTGATGTCCGTCAGCGATCACGGACTCGCGACCGAGGGCCTGGCGAGCCTGGCTGAGCGCCTTGCTCAGGGCTCGCCTCGGGTTCTCGGACCCGCTGTCCGGCACCAGCTCATGCGCGAGCACATCTCTGAGGAGCCGATGCGAGGGTTCGACGAGGAGCAGCTGGACAAGCCGGCGCGCCGGTGGGCGCGGCCATTCCTCGATCCGTCGCCCGCCGACGGTCAGCGAGAAGGTCCCGATCAGTTCGGCCGCGATGACCGCGGGTTGCTGCTCGGCGGTGCCGGTCACCGCGGCCGATCATCGCGCACCGGGGGGCGCGCCGGCCGACCCTTCCCGTCTTGTCAACGGGTCTTGCGGTAGGCCCTCCGCTTCGGCTTCACCGGGCGCATGAGGAACTCCGGCCGGCGCTCGCCGTTCGGTCCACTCGACCGGCGAGTGAGCGCCAGCCACTCCTGGTACACCTCTCGGGAGCGGCGGCGGTCGACGTACACGTCCCCATAGTGGTCTTGCGGCTCGGCCGGCGTCATGGTGACCTTCTGCAGCCAGCAGTGCATCCCCGACAGCGGGTCGGGCTGGACCCCGAAGGCGAGGTTCTGGTGGACGCCCGGGTCGGACCAGTAGATCCGCTCGGAGTCGGGATCCGAGGACGAGAAGGGCATCACGTGACTGCGATAGCGCAGGAGCCAGCTGTCGGGTCCGTCCGGATGGGTGATGTCGACCTGCCCACTCACCCACCGGCTGCCCTCGCCGTCGTGGAGACGCCACCGCCCCATGTGGTGGCTGAGGGCGCAGACGCCCGGACGGATGGCCTCGGT
The DNA here is from genome assembly GCA_021838945.1 of Actinomycetes bacterium. Lineage (GTDB taxonomy): Bacteria > Actinomycetota > Acidimicrobiia > Acidimicrobiales > Bog-793 > JAKCCH01. The sequence goes on along the minus strand of JAKCCH010000069.1, from coordinate 11,703 downwards.
GACCCACACCCTGACGACGAAGTATCCGATCGCTGTCGTGAGCCGGACGAGGTCTCCGGTCTCGACGCGGTGGCGTCGGGCGTCGACAGGGTTCACCCAGAGCGGATGAGAGTTCGCGATCTCGTTCAGGTACTTGGCGTTCCCTGAGCGCGTGTGGATGAGCACGGGGAGCCGGAACGTCGGGACGAGCACGAGCTCACCCGCGCCGACGTCGACGCGGTGGCGCGAGACGTGCGACTCGATGTAGCCGGGGGCGGCGTGCTCAGGCCATCCCCAGTCGCGCATAGCCGCCGAGTACACCTCGAGCTTGCGCGACGGGGTGGGGAACCCGACCGTGACGCTGCCGTCGTCGTGGCGGACACCGATCGAGCCTGCCTCGCCGATGAGCGGAGGGGCATCGTCGTCGCCCGAACTGTGGCGCATCACGCCGCGCTCATCGGGGGACGCGCCGGCAAGCTGCTCATCGGTCAGCTGGCGCTCGTCGACGCGATAGTGGGCCCCGCCCACCTCGACCGCGCCGAACTTCCGCATGTACCGGAGTGGCGTGAGGCCAACCGCAGCGGCCTTCTCGGGCAGGCCGGGCACCTCGTGCTCGAAGATCCAGCCGTAGTACTCGTCGACGGTGATCTTCTCGCCGGGCCGATCGGGCGACTCGAAGTGACGGCGAATCCCGAGGCTGCCGTCGGGATCGATCCGCCACGAGAGCTCGAACCAGAACTCGTTCTCCTCCCACACCTCGCCCGGGTTGGCATCACGTGTGTCCTCGAAGGGAAGGCCGAGCCTCTCCATCGCGGTCCGGCGCACCGGTTGGCGGAAGGTGAGCCACTTCCCGCTGTGCGTCTCGTAGGACACCGTGTCGTGCCGCTCCGGGGAGTGGCCCATCGGCAGCACGTAGTCGGCAAACTCCGCCGTCTCCGACCAGCTCGGCGTGAGCGCGACGTGAAGACCCACCTTCTCGGTGTCGCAGAGGGCGTTCAGCCAGCTGAAGCCGTCGGGCGCTGTCCAGATCGGGTTCCACACCCGGGAGAAGTAGACGTCGAGCTTTCCCCTCCCGTCCTCGAGGAAGTGCGGCAGGAGCGTCGACATCTCGTTCGTAGCAAGCGGGTACTCCGCCGGCCAGGTCAGCTCGTTCCAGTGGTCGTGAGCTTCCGGCGCAGTGGGGCCCTCGGGGATGAACTTGTTCCAGCCGTTTGGGCTCGTCCCCCCGACAGTGCCGATGGAGCCGGTGAGCGCCAGCAGGAACCACAGTGTCCGTGCGACCTGCCACCCTCCGAGGTTCCCGGCACAGGCCGAGCGCCAGACATGTGCCGACAGCCTGTGGTCGCACTCGGCCACGAGCCGCGCGAGCTCCTCGATCTGCCCGGCGTCGATCTGCGCCTCGGAGGCGGCGAAGTCGAAGGTGAACGACGCGTAGTCGGCCTCCAGGTGATCGAGGAACGCCTCGAAGGTCGCCGGTGCCTCGGGGTGGAGGTTGGCCAGGTACTCGCTCCAGTTGAACCACCGGCGCACGTAGTCGGCGTCGATCTGCCGGGTGCGCAACAGGTAGGAGGCGATCGAGAGGAGGATGGCCGCCTCGCTACCCGGCCAGGGGGAGAGCCACAGGTCGGCGTGCGATGCCGTGTTCGAGAGCCGGGGATCGATGACGACGAGCTTGGCGCCGTCGAGCTTTGCCTCCATGATCCGCTGCGCATGGGGGTTGAAGTAGTGGCCTGTCTCGAGGTGGCTCGACAGGAGCAGGATCACCTTTGCGTTGGCGTGGTCGGGGCTCGGTCGGTCGTAACCCGTCCACAGGGTCATCCCGAAACGTGCGCCGGAGGAGCACACGTTCGTGTGGCTGTTGTGCCCATCCACCCCCCACGCTTGGAGGAAGCGCTCCGCAAAGCCGTCCTCGCCCGGGCGCCCGACGTGGTACATCACGTCTTCGGGCCGCCCGTCGACGATGGCACGGCGTATACGGCTGGCGATGTCGTCGAGCGCCTCGTCCCAGCTGACGCGCTGCCACTTGCCGCCCCCGCGCTCGCCGGTCCGGCGAAGCGGGTAGAGGATCCGGTCGGGATCGTTGAGCTGGTTGACCGTCGCCGGCCCCTTGGCGCAGTTGCGGCCGCGGGAGCCGGGGTGGGCGGGGTTCCCCTCGAGCTTCTTGATGGAGAGGTCTTCCTTGTCGACGTAGGCGAGCAACCCGCATCCGGACTCGCAGTTGAAGCATGTCGTCGGCACGAGCATGTACTCGCGGGCCACCTTGCGCGGGTGTGCCTTCGCGTCGTGCTCGACGTGGTGGTCCCAGCTCTCTGGAGGCGGGAAGTTGGCGAGGTGCTCGTGGCGATGGGCGCCGGGAAGTGGGATCTCGTGCTCCTTCATGACAGCGGCACGTCCTGTCCCGCTCGGACGAATACGGACTCGTAAGCGAGGAGTGCGGCCTGACCGAGCAGCCCGCCGAGGGCGGCCTGGCGCAGCCTGCGGCCTCGCACGGCCGGCGCCGCGAGGGCGGCGGCCGCCGCTCCGAGACCGACGGCACCGGTCCAGAAGAGCTTGCGGTAGCGGCCCTTTGTGATCGTGCGTGCCGCGATGGCAGCCTGGGCGCTCTCGTGCTCTCCGCCGTGCTCGGCCGCGATCAGGGCAAGGCTGCCCACCGAGGAGGCGACGAACGTGCCGGCGAGCATGCGGGTCACCGGGCTCGACCTGCCGCTTGCAGCGGACAGGGCGAGCAGGACTCCGGATCCTCCCTGCGCTGCCTGGACGAGCAGGTGAGGCAGGAGGAGGCGAGACTGCCAGAGGTCGCGCCCCTCGGCCTGGCCGAACAGGAAGGCGGTGTAGCCGGCGGCGGCGGCGGCCGTCGGCGCCGCCGCCCAGCGGAGCGAGGAGACGATCCTCTTCGACGTCGAGGAGCTGAGGACCCCGGCGGACTCCCCGAGCGCGACGGCCAGCCACGTGCCGGCGACCGCCGAGTAGCCCGCCAGGCACGCCGAACCGAGGAACAGCCACGACCGAGGATTGGCCTTCGCGAAGATGTACCAGAACCGATCGGGCCGCTTCAGGTCGGCGACGAGGAGGCCACCGGTGAGGGCCGTCGCTGCCACCCCGACCGCCGGGGCGGCCACCCGCAGCACCCCTTCGGGCTCCTGGCCGGCGAACAAGGCACCGGCCGTCACGAGCAGGGCACCCGCACCGACGCCCTTTGTCCAGAGGTAGGTCGTGACACGCCATCCCCACGGGCGTGGGTGGGCGGTGTTGAGAGTCGTACGAGCTCCGGACACCGACTCGGGCACGAGGTCGTCGGCGACGAGCTTTCGCTGCGCGTCCGGTTCCGCCCAGATGTACGAGCCCGACACCGGGGCGGCCATCGGATCGAGGACCGCCGGGTCGGCGCCGAGGTAGAAGACGTTCGGTCGGGTGCCCTGTTCGGGCGCCCGCACTGCAACCGGGTTGGTGGCGAGCAACTGTGCTATCCCGCTCGCCTGGTCGTCCAGGTCTCCTGCCCAGATGGAACGGGTCGGGCATACGACGACACACGCCGGCTGGAGGCCGTCATCCACCCGGTGGGCGCAGAAGTTGCATTTCGCCGCTGTGTGGGTCTCCTCGTCGATGTAGATGGCGTCATACGGGCACGCCTGCATGCAGCTCTTGCAACCGATGCAGCGGTCCGAGTCGAAGTCGACGATCCCGTCTGGACGCTTGAAGAGCGCCTTGGTCGGGCAGATCGCCACGCACGGCGCGTCGGTGCAGTGGTTGCACCGCATGACGCCGAACGACCTGGTGGAGGAGGGCCACTCCCCCTTGTCGACGTACTTGACCCAGGTGCGGAACTGCCCGAGTGGTACCTCGTGCTCCGTCTTGCACGCGACCGTGCAGGCGTGGCAGCCGATGCAGGTGCGTTGATCGATGGCGAAGCCGTAGCGCAAAGGGTCCTCCGGTGGTTCGGGTCAGGGGCGGTGTCAGGTGGTTCGGGTCAGGGGCGGTGTCAGGTGGTTCGGGTCAGGGGCGGTGTCAGGTGATCGGCGGCTCAGCGCCCTGTGTCGATCGGGAGGCCGAGCTCAGCCACCCGGTTCCAGTCGTCGTCGACGAGGACTGCGTCGCGTCCCGCGCGGTCGAGTATGGAGGCGCTGATCGAAGCCCGGAGACCGCTCGCGCAGTACACCAGGATCTCGCCTTCGGGCAGCTCGCCGACACGATCGGCCAGCTCGAAGAACGGGATGTGGACCGCGCCGCCGAGGTGCCCGGCGTCCCACTCGTCGTGGCGCCGCACGTCGAGGACGACGCGGCCCGAACGCGAGATGGCCTCGGGGATGGTCTCGAAGGAGACGACGTCGTAGCTGCCAGTCCGTCCGCCGGCGAGGACGTCGATCGGCCCGAGAGCGGCACCGGCGAGCTCGTCGAAGCCGATACGGACGAGCTGGCGGCGCGCGTCGCGGAGCTGCTCGGGCGAGTCGCCGAGGAGGGTCACGGGCGCATGCCACGGCACGGTCCAGCCGAAGTACGTGGCGAAGCCGTCACCGAGCTCGACCGAGACGGTGCCGGCGACGTGTGTCCGGGCGAAGGCGCGGCGCTGGCGGAGGTCCACCACCCACTCCCCCGCCGCGATCCGCTCCCGCAACACCGCCGGCTCTACCAGCTCGGGAGGCGACAGATCGGGCGCAGCCGGACCCCGTGCGTTGCGGGGTGCCATGTGCACGTAGTAGCTGGGGTAGGCGCCGAGGCCGGAGAGCAGCTGTCCGACGAAGCGGTCCTCGTCGTCGGTGACGAGCGCCACGTTGCGGCTCAGCTCCTCGCCGATCGTCGACGCGCTCCCGGTCGTCTCGGTCGCGGAGCAAAAGCTCCCGAAGCCATGCGTCGGATGCACCGACACATGTGCAGGCAGCTCGCCGGCGAGGCGCCGGACGGACCGGTACTGCGCCCGGGTCAGCTCCTCGGTCTGTTCGCTGCCGATCAGGTCCGTGCGACCGACGGCTCCGAAGAGCATCGAGCCGCCCGTGAGGACGGCGACCGGCACGCCCCCGTCTCCCACCACGTATGCCATGTGGTTCGGTGTGTGTCCGGGCGTGTGGCGCGCGATGACGGTGAGGCGGCCGCTTCGGACCTCGTGGCCGTCGGACACCGGCGTCCTCTCGAACTCGACCTCGTCGCCCGCCGGGACCAGGTACTCGGCGTTGACCTCCTCCGCCAGGGCGAGGCCGCCGGTCACGTAGTCGTTGTGCAGGTGCGTCTCGAGCACGTGCGACACCTCCACACCGAGCTCCTCGACGAGCGCGAGCACGCGGTCGATGTCGCGCTGCGGATCGACGACGACGCCGGCCTGCCCGTCGTGCACGAGGTAGCTGCGGTCCCCGAGCTCCGGGGTCTCGATCGTCACCACCTCGGCACCAGCCGGTCGCGCGCGGGTCGCGTCCTCGCGGCCCGTCACCTTGCCAGCACCCCCCATGTCCGCATGTACGTACTATTGCGCTCGAGCGCGATCACGGCAAGACCTCCATCAATTTCGCCCGGTCCCCCGGGCCTCTTCGACTTCGCCAGGCGTCTCGAAGGCGGCGTCGAGGCGCCCCTTCGACCACCGTGCGACGAATTGGAACCTGTCCGCCCGGATGATGCCATGCCGCCACTCGACCGGAGCAGTCCCCTCGCACGCGAGGCGCTCGATGGCGAAGGCAGCGGCACGTGGCCCGATGTCGAGCAGCCGCCGCTGCTTGACGCTCGGGACGACCGGTGTCAGGCGCTCCCAGCCCGAATCCGGCCTGATCCCGCAGCGCACCTCGAGCTCGCGGTAGAGCGCCGTGCGGCGGAAGTCGGCACGCAAGAGTCGGCGCGCCTTGCGAGCCGGCAGCCACGAGCAGTCGAGCACGGCGGGGCTCCCGTCGAGCAGCCGCACGCGCTCGAGGTACACGAGCGGGTCGTCGCGCCCGATGCCGAGCATGGCAGCTGCCTCGGGGTCGTGCCGCTCCTCGAGGTACCTCACCACGCTCTCCTGTACGAAGCCCTGCTCTTCCGCCGAGCGGTAGAGGCTGTAGATCGCTCCGAGCGACTGCTCGATCGGACGGTGACGCACCGAGGTACCCTGCCCCCGCACGCGCTCCACGACACCTTCCTGTTGCAAGTGCCGGACCGCCTCACGCACCGTGTGACGGCTCACGCCGTAGTTGCTCACGAGCTCGACGTCGCTCGGGAAGCGCTCGGCGAACTCGCCGGCGCCGAGCCGCGCGCGCAAGTCGGTCAGGATCTGCGCCCACAGCGGCATCGGGCTGCGCCGGTCGACCTTCATCCCGCTGCCTCTCCGTGCGGGTGGGCGGGCAGGCGCGAGGAGTAGATCGAGTAGCCGTCGAGGTAGCGCGCCGTGATCGTCGCGAGCCCGATGGCGACGAGGAGCGGGAACGCCAGATCGATGGTCGAGTGGGTCAGCTCGATCGTGAGCACGATCGCCGCGAGCGGCGCCTGCAACCCTGCGCCGAGCATCGCCCCTGCGCCCAAGACGGCGTAGGCCGCGATGGGCGCGCCATGGAAGGCGAGGCTCCACAGGCCGCCGAGCATCCCACCGAGCATCGCCCCGGTGCTGAACGTCGGGGTGAACAGCCCACCGCTCGCTCCGCTCCCGAGGCAGAGTGCCGTGACGAGCGGCTTCAGCGCGAAGAGCGCGAAGAGCATCAGGATCCCGTACTGGCCGAGGAAGGCGGAGTGCGCCATGTCCTTGCCGTTGCCGAACAGCTGGGGATAGCGGAACCCGACGAGGGCGAGCGCGACGAAGGCGACGAGCGGCGCGACGAGCTGCACCTTCCCCGACACCGTGTGGGCAGCCGTCCAGCCGACGAGCCGCGTCCAACCGACCGAGGCCACGCCGATCACGGGCCCCGCCAAGAGTGCCCAGACCGCCTCGGTCGGGACGAAGTGGAACGACGCGAGATGCAGATAGGTAGCTCGATTCGGAAGGTATATCCACGCCACGGCCGTCGCTATCGTCGAGCAGACGAGCGCAGGCAGGACGACCGTGAGGGTGATGGCGCCGTAGAGGAGCTCGCTGATCATGAGCGCGCCGCCGATCGGCACGTTGTAGACGGCAGCAAGACCGGCACCACTGCCGCAGGCCACGAGCAGGCGTCGCTGGGCCGGTGTGAGGCGCCCCCAGCCGCCGAGGATGCTCCCGGAGACGGCGCCCAACAGCTGCGGTGCCTGCTCGCGACCGAGCGAGACGCCCATGCCGACGACGATCTCGGAGAGCACTGCGGACGGAAGGCTCCGCCGGAGTGACAGGTCGCTCCTGCCCTCCCAGATCGTTCCGTGGACCTCGGCGACGTCACCGGCCGTCACCCTGCGGGTGACGTACCAGCCGACGCCCGCGATCACTCCGGCGATCGCGAGCACGACGAGCCTTCTCGCCCACGAGGAGCGCTCCACTGCCGCCTGGAATTCCCCCGTCGTGTACGAGAACGCGAGGTGCTGGCTCGCGTGGAGCAGGAACATCGTGCCCGCGCCGGCGAGGCCTGTCGCGATGCCGGTCGCGACGACGAACACCCAGAAACGGAGCGAGTGCACCTCGGGCGCGTCGCTCGCGGCGTTCGGCTGCTCCGTGGCGCCGCGGCCTGACGCGATCCGGCGGCGGAGAACCGGTCGCGGGGCGCGAACCCGATCTGATGCGAGACGATCCGCGCCCATCGGCTCAGGAGGCGGCGAGTGCCTGGACGTCGAGCCGATAGCCGATGCCGGCACCGAAGGCGGCGCTCACGCTGAAGCGGTCACCGCGCACGAGCGTGCGCCGCCACTCGACCGGCCGCTCGCCGACGACACCGAGCCGGTCGATCGCAAAGGCCGCCACGCCGGAGGGGAGCCGGAGCAGGGTGCGCTCCGTGCGGTTCGGCACGACGGCGCGGAGCTGCTCGCTCCCTCCGGTCAGGCGCAGCCCGGTCCGGCTCGCGAGCTCGTCGTAGAAGGCGACACCCGACAGCTCCGCTTCGAGCAGCCGCTCGGCGATGTCGAGAGGGAACCAGGCCCGGTCGATCGCAAGGGGCTGGTTCCCGGCGAGCCGGAGGCGCTCGAGGAACACCAACGGCGTGTCGCCCGAAAGAGTGAGCCTCCTCGCGACCTCATCGTCGTGGCGCACCTCTTGGGCCCTCACCACGCTTCGCGGCGTGAGCCCGGCGGCCTCGATCGCGCGGTGCAAGCTGTAGAGCGCCCCGAGGGGCTGCTCGATCGCGACCTGGTCGCCGAGACGTGGACGGCGGCCACGGCCCGCGACGACGAGGCCGTCGCTCCGCAGACGGCGTAGCGCTTCCCGCACGGTGTTGCGGCTGACCTCGTACTGCGCGACGAGGTCCATCTCGCCCGGGAAGGCTTCGGCGAAGTCGCCGGCATCTGCGCGACGACGCAGCTCGTCGGCGAGCTGTGCCCAGAGCGGCATCGGGCTCGTGCGGTCGAGAGCGGGCGGTGACGGGATCGCGTTCATAAATGTACCTACATCCGTACCCTAGCCTCGTTCTCTCGAGACGGCCACTCGACGTGGCTTCGCCGGTGGCTCGACGCCGTCACCGGGCTCCGGAACACGACCGGTTCGCCGGGCGCGAAGGCAGGGATGGCGTGCGTGCGAGCACGGGAGCCTGCTGCACCGGATCCAGACCTCCTCAGCTCCGCCGCTATCGCGTTGAGGCTGTGCAGGTGGCTCACGATGAGCACGTCGTGACCCTCTTCGAGGGACGGCGCGATCCGCTCGCGCCAGCAGGCGAGCACGCGGACGACGAGGTTCGCCATGGACTCCGCCCCGGGCAGGAGAGCGGGATCGACCCCGCGGTAGCGGGGGTCGTGCACCGGGTGGGCCATGTCGGTGGTCACGAGAGCGGGAGGAACCGCATCTCGGTCGTGCTTCCAGCTTCTGACGGCAGCGCGACCGAAACGTTCGAACGCGGCCGCCCGGTCGAGGCCCTGCAGCTGCCCGAAGTGGCGCTCGTTGAGCCGCCAATCGCCGATCACGTCGGGTTGCGGGCCGTCGAGGTGGCGCACGACCTCCGCCGCAGTGGCGACGGCTCGCCGGGCAAGGCTCGTGTAGACGCGGGTGATCCGGAGCTGTTCCGCCGCGACGAGCTGCCCGGCTCGCTCGGCCTCAGCCGCGCCCGTCGCGCTCAGCGGCGGGTCCTCCCAGCCGATGATGAGGCCCGCCTCGTTCCAGGCGGTCCGCCCGTGCCGCACGAGCACGAGATCGCCACGACGGACCGGGGTGCCGCGGGCGCGGGTAAGCGCAGGAGCACCCTTCATGTCACCGCTGCTAGGAGCTCTGACACTCGCTGCACGCACTGCCGGCGGTCATGACGGGCGAGGACCTCGCCTCGCGCCGCGTTGCCGAGACGCGCCCGCAACCGCGGGTCGTCGGCAAGGCGCAGGACCGCGTCGGCAAGGGCCTTCGGGTCTCTTGGGGGGACGAGGAGCCCGTTCTCCGAGTCGACCACGACCTCGGGGATGCCTGCGACATCCGTCGCCACGACGGCAGTCGCACTCGCCATCGCTTCGAGCAGCGTGTTCGGGATCCCGTCGCGGTCCCCATCCGCCAGCACGACGCTTGCCTGGACGAAGACATCTGCCTGCCGGTACGCCGCAGCGAGCTCTTGGTGAGTGCGCTCTCCTACCAGCCTGACGACGCCGGCGAGCCCGAGCCGTTCGATGTCGGCGCGCAGTCCGGTCTCCAGCTCGCCGTCGCCGACGATGTCGCAGCGAACCGGGCGACCCGCCCGGCTCACGAGGGCGATGGCTTCGAGGAGGTCCGGGTAGCCCTTCTTCGGAACGAGACGACCGACCGCCAAGACCCTCAGTGCTCGCTCGCCTTCCGGGCCGCCGGGAGCCGCTGGTCGAGACGGGGACTGAGACGGGGACGGGGAGAACCGGTCCACGTCGACTCCGTGGCGCGCGAGGACCACTGGAACCTCCGGACCTGCCCTTTCAAGCACAGCTCGCCGGGCAGATGCCGAGCAGGCGAGCACGAGCCGCGCCTCGCGTGCCCGACGCCCGAGGTTGTGGGCGTTCGAGCGATAGAGGTCCTTGGCATGCCCGGCGAAGCTGAACGGCAGCCCCGTCAGGATGTGCGCGTAGTACCCGACGCTCGCCGGTGTGTGAGCGAAGGCGGCATGGATGTGGCCGGCTCCGCTACGGCGAAGGTGCAGGGCGAGCCGTCCGGCATCGAGGAAGTGGCGCGCCGCCGTCCTCCGGTCCGAGCCGGACACGAGCCGGCCGAGCGCCCGGGCATAGCGGCGAGGGTGGCGGGCGGCGAGGCCGAGATGGACTGCGACGTTGCCCACCGTCCGGCGGCGGGCAGCCCACTTCCCGGAGGGGCGGAGGTATGTGACCGTGCTCGCCACCCGGGCGACGTCCGGCTGCACCATCGGCTCTGCCGGATCTGACATCGCGAAGAGAGCGAGGCGAATGCCCGAGGCCTCGAGCCCGAGGATCTCGTCGAGGATGAAGGTCTCCGAGGCACGAGGGAAGGCTTTGGTGACGTAGGCGATGGTGCGCGTGAGGTTGCCTTCCGGCGGTGTCAGAGACATTCGACGGCCTTGCCGGGGACGCGGTGCCGGGTGTCGAAGATCAGGCGGGCGTCCCGGCGCACGGCGTCGAGGTCGAACTCGTCATGGTCCGTCAGGAGCACGACGAGGTCCGCGCACGAGATCTCCTCTGCCGTTGCCTCCACTCGCTTGACGCCGTCCAGGCCGAGACCCTCGACGACGTGAGGATCGGCGGCGCGCACCTCGGCGCCGAGAGCCATGAGCTGTTCGGCGACGACGATCGCCGGCGACTCCCGGGCGTCCCCGCTGTTCGCCTTGTAAGCGAGTCCGAGAAGCAGGATGCGGCTCCCGTTGACGGACCTGTAGTTGCGGTTGAGCAGCTCGCCGATCCGGCTGACGACGTGCTCGGGCATGTGGTCGTTGATGTCGTTGGCGAGCTCGACGAAACGGAACGACCTCCCGAGGTCCTGTCTCACCCGCCAGGACAGATAGCTCGGATCCACCGGGAGGCAGTGCCCGCCCACCCCTGGACCGGGTGTGAAGCGCATGAACCCGAACGGTTTGGTCGAGGCGGCGTCGATCGCCTCCCACACGTCGATCCCGAGCTCGTGCGCGAACACGGCGAGCTCGTTGACGAGCGCGATGTTGACATGACGGAAGGTGTTCTCGAGCAGCTTCGCAAGCTCGGCGACCGCCGGAGTCGACACCGGGACCACCGTGTCGACGATGCTGTCGTAGAACTCGACGGCGGCCGCGAGTGACGACTCGTTCACGCCCGAGACGAGTTTCGGCGTGTTGACGAGACCGAACGCCTTGTTTCCCGGGTCGATCCGCTCGGAGCTGTAGCCGAGGTGGAAGTCCACTCCGGCGCGTAGTCCCGAGGACCGCTCGAGTATCGTGCCGACGACTTCCTCGGTCGTCCCGGGATAGGTCGTGGACTCGAGCATCACGAGCGCCCCCGGGCTGAGGCGGCGTGCGAGGGCGTGCGATGCCTCCTCGACAGCTGCGAGGTCCGGAGCGTGGTAACGCAGGGGAGTCGGAACGGCGATCACGGCGACGTCGAAGCGCGGGAGCGCGTCCGCGTCGCACTCGGGCCGGTACCGGCCGGCCTCGATCGCAGCGCGGAGCGTGGCTGAGTCGACGTCTTCCACATAGCTCGTGGCCTTGCTCAGCATGGCGAGGCGGCGGCGATCGGGCTCGAAGCCGACGACGGAGTGCCCGACCTCGGCGGCACGCATGG
>JAKCCH010000068.1 GCA_021838945.1 Actinomycetes bacterium | reverse complement strand
CCGAGCACGCCGACGTGGCGCGTGCGGCCACACGTCTCGGCCGGCCGTCGATCGAGGTGGCCGCACGAGCGGAGGCGGCCTGGTACAAGCGGCGGGCGCTCGTTGTCGACGCCGAGCGCGAGCCCGACCCTGAGCCCGAACCCGGTCCTGGATCGCCGACGCCTGCCTGACTGAGCCTCGCCAGGTCGGAGGCGAGGCTCGATCGGACGGCTCAGACGATCTCGATCCGAACCGACTTCGTGTCGCTCATGCCGGTGGCATGTCCCGGCGCCGAGATGGTGACGGTCAACTCGTAGAGGAAGCCCGGCTTCACCTCGAACGTTGGCATCTGCACCTCGAGCGAGTCTCCGGCCGCGAGCAGTCCCACACGGTGGCTGACCGACTCCGGAAGAGGCGGCACGACCGGCTTGCGGTGCCCGGTCTTCGATGCGGACTTGCTCGACTTGCCTGAGTTGCCCGACGTGCCCGACGTGCCCGACTTCGGCGGGACGACGATCGGTGCGAACGTCGCCCTGATCACGACGCCGTGCTCGTCCACGTTCCCCCCGTTGGCCACGACGACGATGGCGGTCAACTGCTTCGTCGGCGCCAACCAGGACGTCGTGTTAGCGGGAGGCACCTGCAGCGTCGTCGTGGTGGTGGTGGTCGACGTCGTCGACGTGGTCGTGGTCGACGTGGTGTTCGGGACGGTGGTCGTCGTCGGCTGGCCCGGGATGGTCGTGGTCGTGGTCGTCGTGGTGGTGGTGCTGGTCGTGCTCGTGGTCGTCGTGGTGGTCGAGGTCGTCGTCGTCGACGTCGTGGTGGGCGTGATGCGGAGCACCGGCGGCTCCACGGTGACCGCGAGGATCGCGAGGTCGTGGCGAAGCGCGAGCGCGCTGTCCGACGTGAGCGTGGTCGTGTAGGCCTGCAGGGCCGTCGCGCTCCACGGGTCGGCCGAGGACCACGAGCTCGACGGGAGCGGGACGGAGTGCTCCCGCGCCTTCTTCGGCACCGCCCGCACAAAACCCACATACTCCTCGTCCGACCGCCTCAGCTCGCTCCCGACGGCCTGGAGGCGGGCGAGGGTGGTGCCGCGGGCGCTCGCGCCGCCGCCGAGGGCGGCGGTGACGGTGCCTGCGAGCGCGCGGACCGCGTGGCTGCGATCGGCGAAGGCCGAGCGGAGGAGATCGTCGACGTGGGCGCTCGGGACGGGGATGCCGAGGCTGTCCAGCTGTTGCTGGACCTGGACCGAGCCGGTCACGAGGCGACCCAACGCCTCTAACAGCCCTTGGCGGCCGAGCTTCGGAGCGTCGCTGCGAATTTCGTGCAACCACGGCAGGAGGGCGGTCGACTCGTCGATGATGGGCACGACCGCCGCCACGTAGCTCCGCTCCTCGAGCAGCGCCGTCGGGGCCCCCGAGTTGACCACGTCTGCGGCCACCTCTGCGATCACGAGGCTGATCAGGGCAACGACGGCGACCGTGACGAGGATGACACGGCGAGGACGGTGACCCCCCGGCAGACCAGGACGTCGACGGAATCGAGCGATCATGAGCGCACGCAACCTACTCCCGCCCAGGTCCGGCGGACGAACGCCATCAGGGTGGAGCCGGATCTATCGCGTCTAGGCTGACGGCCCTACAACTGCTGCTGTCTCAACTCTTCGCAAGGAGTCGCGTTCAAATGCGAGTACTGGTCCTCGGCGGGGATGGCTTCTGCGGATGGCCAACCTCCCTGCACCTGTCCGATCGGGGACACGATGTGCTGATCGTGGACAACCTGTCCCGCCGGAACATCGACAACGAGCTCGAGGTCGAGTCGTTGACCCCGATATCGCCGATGGGCAAGCGGCTTGCCGCCTGGAAGGAGCTGAGCGGGAGAGAGATCGGCTTCCGCCGCTTCGACGTGGCCGAGCACTACCACCGGCTGCTGTCGCTGATCGAGGAGTGGCGGCCGGAGACCGTCGTGCACTTCGCCGAGCAGCGGGCTGCTCCGTATTCGATGAAGAGCTCGTGGCACAAGCGCTACACGGTCAACAACAACCTGAACGCCACGAACAACTTGCTCGCAGCCATCGTCGAGTCTGGCACCGACGTGCATGTCGTCCACCTCGGGACGATGGGTGTCTACGGCTACGGCACAGCCGGGATGAAGATCCCGGAGGGCTACCTCCGCGTCAGGCTCGAGACCGAGGAAGGTGAGACGATCGAGCAGGAGATCCTGTACCCGCCCAACCCGGGCAGCATCTACCACCTGACCAAGACCCAGGACCAGCTCTTCTTCGCCTACTACGCCAAGAACGACAAGCTTCGCGTCACCGACCTGCACCAGGGCATCGTGTGGGGGACCCAGACGGAGCAGACGCAGCGGGACGAGCGGTTGATCAACCGTTTCGACTACGACGGCGACTACGGGACGGTGCTCAACCGGTTCCTCATGCAGGCCGCCATCAAGTACCCGCTCACCGTGCACGGGACCGGGGGCCAGACACGGGCCTTCATCCACATCCAGGACACGGTCCGCTGCATCGAGCTCGCCATGCTCAATCCGCCACAGCGCGGCGAGCGTGTGCAGATCCTCAACCAGATGACCGAGACGCACCGTGTGCGGGACCTCGCCAAGCTCGTGTCGGAGATCACCGGGGCGGACATCGACTTCGTCGACAACCCGCGCAACGAGGACGCCGAGAACGAGCTCTACGTGGAGAACCGGCGCCTGCTCGGTCTCGGCCTCGAGCCGATCACGCTCGCGGAAGGCCTCCTCAAGGAGGTCACCGAGATCGCCGAGAAGTACTCCGACCGGTGCGATCGCGACAAGATCCCGTGCCGCTCCCTCTGGAAGGCCCCGGCTCGGGACTGAGACCAGCCCGGCGCCTCAGCTCTCGTGCGGCGCCGGCGCATCGCCGGTGTGGCGCAGCTGGTAGCGCAGGCGACTTGTAATCGTCAGGTCGTGGGTTCGAGTCCCACCACCGGCTCGCAGGGGTCACTTCATCGTTGCTCGGGCGCCTCGGGACGCCGTGTGCGTCCTCGCCACGGGTGCAGCACGAGTCGATGCCGCTGTGCGCCCTCTCGAGGCAACGAGCTACCGGTACGAGCGAGGGATCCGGAACAAGCCCCGAGATCCGTTGCCGCGCCCCGAGCCGGCGCCCGGCCCTGCTCCGGCACCGACCGTGACCGGCCCGCCGTCCGCAAGGATCGGCTCACCGTCGTCGTTCACGAGGATCATGGCATCGACAGGGATCGGCGGCAGGATCGTGCGTTCGTCGCCGGGCCGCGCCTGCACCTCGATGGTGGAGTAACCACCCTCGGCCGAGCGCATCACGATGTTGTGCCGTTTCGTCTTCGTCGGCCGGTGCTGGTGCTGCAGCTCGAGGCAGATCTTGTAGGTCACCGGCCCCACGATGAGCGGCACGAGGATGCACAACACCCGGAACGTGATGAGAACCGTGTTGAGCGACACCTGGAGGTAGTTCGCCAGCACGTCCGTCGCGCTCGCCCCGAACAGCACGAAGTAGAACGAGAGCACGGCTGCGCCGATGGATGTGCGCCACGGGTTGTTGCGCGGTTCCTCGAGGATCTGGTGCTCGAGCGTGTCGTTGCGGATCCGTGCCTCGAGCATCGGCCACATCATGAGCAGCGTGAAGGTGATCCCCGGCAGCAGGATGCCGGGGAAGAACGCGTTCGGGATCATGTGTCCGGGGAAGACGATCTCCCAGCTCGGCATGACACGGAGCGCCCCGTCGAGCCACCCCATGTACCAGTCGGGCTGCACGGCATAGCTCACGTGGTACGGCACGTACGGGCCGTACTGCCAGATCGGGTTGATCTGGACGGCCGCGCCGAGAGCCGCAGTCACACCCGCGACGAGGAACAGGAACCCGTTCGTCTTCGCGATGAAGATCGGCCACATCGGCGAGCCGACGACATTGCGCTCGGTTGCGCCGTTGCCGGCGAACTGGGTGTGCTTCTGCTTGACGAGCAGGCCGAGGTGGGCGCCGATCAGCGCGGCGATGATCGCCGGGAGGATCAGCACGTGGAGGATGAAGAAGCGCGGGATGATCGCCGTCCCCGGATAGTTCCCCCCGAACAGGAAGGTGGCGAGGTAGCTCCCGACGATCGGCAGCGCCTCGAGGATCGAGAAGGCGATCCGGATGCCGGTGCCTGACACGAGGTCGTCCGGCAGCGAGTACCCGAGGAACCCGTTGAAGATGGCGAGGATCAGCAGGTTGACGCCGATGATCCAGTTGAACTCACGAGGCCGGCGGAACCCGCCGGTGAAGAAGATGCGGCACATGTGCACGACGATCGAGCCCACGAAGATGTTCGCCGCCCAGTGGTGCATCTGCCGCATGAGCAGCCCTGTGCGAACCGAGAAGCTCAGGTTGATCGTGGACGCGTACGCCTCGGACATGTGGGTGCCGTCCAACGGCAGGTACGACCCGTGGTAGATGACGTCCTTCTGCGACGGCACGAAGTAGAGACTGAGGAAGATCCCGGTCAGGACGAGGATCACGAACGAGTAGAGCGCGATCTCGCCGAGCATGAACGACCAGTGGTCGGGGAAGATCTTGTTGAGGAGCTTGCGGGTCCCGCCCGAGATGTTGAGGCGATCGTCGACCCAGCGGTACAGGCTGTCGATCACTGCGCGATCCCCTGAGCCCCACGCTCCCAGAAGCCAGGCCCGACCGGCTCGTAATACGGCCCCTGCGCCCGCAGGTACCCCTGCCTGTCGATGTAGAGGGCGAGCTGTGGCAGTGGCCGAGGGGCGGGCCCGAACACCGGCATGGCCGGGGTGTACCAGCCCGGGTGGTCCGGGTCCGGTCCGATGTCGAAGATGGACTGGTGGCACGGACAGAGCAGCTCTTCGATGAGCTTCTGGTACAGCGCGACCGGGCAACCGGCATGCGTGCACACCTTGGAGAACGCCACGTACCCGGCCGGACCCCACGACTTCCGGTCAGCGGCGGTGATCACGTTGACGGTGGAGATCCGGATGAGCATCGTCTGGCTCATCGCCCCGCCGACGTCGTCCTGCGGGAAGACGGTCATCACGCTGCCGACGTCGAGGTCGTCCACGTGGACGCGGCGACCGTCGGAGGTGGTGAGGTAGGACCCTTTCCGCCACTTCGTGACGTAGAACATGTTCTTCGGCAAGGGGCCGAGCGAACGCAACAGCGGGAACATGGCCACGATCCCGAACACGCCGCCGACCACGCCGAGGATCTTCAAGAGGAAACCTCGCCGCTCGACTGCGACCTTCCCGCGAGACGAGAAATCGGTGAGGAACGCCTCGCGCTCCTCCTCCGTCGGAGCCGCCGAGTGGCGGGACTCCGAGAAAGGCCCGCGCGGCATGAGGTACTTGCCCCAGGCCACCATGCCGACGCCGAGGCCGAAGAAGCCGACTGCGAGGGACCCGCCGAGCCAGTAGTTCGCGGCGTTCTGGTAATAGGCGGCGCCGAAGCCGGCGAACCCGAGCAGACCGAGCACGAACATGACGGCGATGCCGCGCTCGACCCGTTCGGGGTGAGCCGCCGCAACTTGGAACTGTGGCGCGTTGATGCTCACCTTGACCATGGTCGGAGGCTGCGAGTCCGGTCCGTTCGGCGAGTCGCTCGGATGGGCGCCCGCAGGCGTCCCGGTGGCACCCTCGTGCCCGGGCGACTGCGGCACGGCGCCGGCTGCGGGAACCCCGCCTGTCGAATCGGGCGTATCCGGGGTGTCCGGCGAATCAGGCATGTGCTCCCTCGGGGGCAGTCTCGGGGCCTTCCGGACCGTGATCCGTGCCGTGCCCGTGCGGGTCTTCCTCTTCCTCTCGTTCGGTGCGGTCGCCCACCCAGTACGCCGCAGCGAGGCATGCACCCACGCCCGCGAACAGCCCGAGGAAGCCCTCCGCGACCGGGCCGACGCCACCGAGGCCGAGGCCGCCCGGGTTCTGCGGGTGTTCGATCTTCTGGGTCACGTACCTCACGATGTCCTCGAGCTGCGACGGCGTGATGTTCCGGTCACCGAAGATCGGCATGTTCTGCGGTCCGGAACGCACGGCCTCCCACACCTGCGCCGCTGAGATGCCGTGCAACGGGGGAGCGTGATACCCGTCCGCCAGCGCGTCGCCGGCGCCCGTGATGGTGTGGCAGGGCGCGCAGTTGAGGGTGAACAGGCTGAAGCCGGTCGAGAGGCTCGCAGACTTGAGGTCGAGCTTCGGTGCGAGCGGCACGCCTCCCGGGCGCAGGGACGCCACCCACATCGCGATGGCGCGGATCTGCGACGGCGAGAAGCTCGGCACCTTGTTCTCCGGCTGAGCGCTCGGCGTCTTGAGAGGCATCCAACCGGTGGACAGCCAGAGATCGACCGTCCCTGCTCCGAGGCCCTGCAGGTTCGGGGCGATGCCGGTCGTGCCGTCGGCGCGGGTGCCGTGGCAGAACGAGCAGTGCGCGGCGAACAGCTGGTAGCCCTCGGCGAGCTGTCCCTTCGTGGTCTGCGAGGCCAGGGAGGCGAGCTGCATCGCCTCCGGTGACATCGACGGCGTCGACGCGGCGGTCGTGCTGTGCGTGTGTCCCATCGCGATGGTCGCGATGGCAGCAGCCAGCACCAGCGCTGCGAAGGGAACGAGGATCTTGCGGAGCAGTCGGAGTCCCATGAGCCTCACGAGAGCAGGAAGAGGGCGCTGAACAGCCCGATCCAGACGATGTCGACGAAGTGCCAGTAATAGCTGACGGCCTGGAAGACCGCCGTCTCCCCCGGATCCTCCTTCGAGCCGGCGAGGCGGCCGAGCAACGCGATCATGGCCAGGAGGCCGAGGAGCACGTGGAGGCCGTGCAGGCCGCTCATGATGTAGAAAAGCGAGCCGTAGGCATTCGTCCTCGGGCGAAACGGCAGCGTCTTCCACTCGTACATCTGGTTGGCCAGGAACGCCGCCCCGAGGACGAAGCTGATGATGATCCAACGCTTGGCCTTCGCGAACTCCCCGCGCTCCTGGGCCCAGACAGCCACCTGCATCGTGGGGCTGGAGGCGAGCAGCACGAACGTGAAGGCGAGCGCCTGGTAGGTGTCGAGCTTCGTGCCGGGAGGGGGCCACACCTTGGCGTTCGCCCGGATCGTGAAGAAGGCCGCGAAGAGGCCCGAGAAGAACATGAACTCCGAGCCGAGCCAGATCATGACGCCGACCGCGAGCATCTGGGGGCGCTCTGCTACCGGGTGACCTCCGGCGTGCGGGCGCTCGATGGCGGCGGCGGCGTCAGCCATGGCACAAGTTCTTACCCCAACTTCGGCCCCTCAGGCCAAACGGGCCACGAATCTCTCCGCATGATCCGCTCGCGGAGATCGCAGGACCGCGCGGGCGTCCGGAGGCGCTCCACCAGGGCCAAGTAGGGTCGAGGACGTGAGGTTCCTCGCGGCCTGCCGGTGCCAACCCGTGGACCGGACGCCGGTCTGGTTCATGCGCCAGGCGGGACGCTCGCTTCCCGAGTACCGAGCCATCCGGGGAGACGGGAGCATCTTGAAGGCGGTCGCGAACCCCGACGTCGCTGCGGAGCTGACCCTGCAGCCGGTGCGCCGCTACGGGGTCGACGCCGCCATCCTCTTCTCGGACATCGTCGTTCCTCTCGCAGCCATCGGGGTCGGGATCGAGGTGGAGCCCGGACGGGGACCGGTCCTCGACCAGCCGTTCCGCCGCGAGGCGGACCTGTCTCGCCTCCGCCCGATCGAGCCTGAGCTCGACCTCGCCCCGGTCCTCGAGACGATCCGCCTGCTGAGGGCGGAGCTCGACGTGCCGTTGATCGGCTTCGCCGGCGCGCCCTTCACACTCGCGAGCTATCTCGTCGAGGGCGGGCCGTCGAGGACGTTTGGCCGGACCAAGTCGCTCATGCACGGCGACCCGGCGACCTGGCATCGGATGCTCGACGCGTTGGCGGAGAACTGCCTCGCTTCGCTCCGGGCGCAGGCCTCGGCGGGAGCACAGGCTCTGCAGCTGTTCGACAGCTGGGCGGGGTCGTTGTCGCGACGCGAGTACCGCGACTTCGTCATGCCGGCCACGCGTCGGATCTTCGCCGGTCTTTCCGACCTCGGCGTGCCGCGGATCCACTTCGGCGTCGGCACGGGTGAGCTGCTCGACCTCATGGCAGAAGCCGGAGCGGACGTGGTCGGCGTGGACTGGCGCGTCTCGCTCCAGGACGCCGCCGAGCGCACCGGCCGCCACCTGGCGCTCCAGGGCAACCTCGACCCGGCCATCTGCCTCGCCCCGGTCGGCGTCGTCGAGGACGCCGCGCGCCAGGTTCTGAAGGACGCAGCAGGTCTCCCCGGCCATGTGTTCAACCTCGGGCACGGAGTGCTGCCGGAGACCGACCCGGGGGTGCTCCAGGCGGTCGTGGACCTCGTCCACGAGGAGAGCGTGCGGTGACCGGAAGGGGCGCCTCGGTCGGCGTCGTCGTGATGGCATACGGGACGCCGGGCGGATTGGGGGAGATCGAGACCTTTTATACGGATGTGCGGCGGGGTCGCCCGCCCTCGCCCGGACAGCTCGCCGACCTCGTGCGGCGCTACGAGGCCGTCGGCGGCACCTCCGCGCTCGCCGCACGGACACAGGAGCAGGTGGCCGGGATCCAAGCGGCACTCGAGGGCGGGGACGGCGACCGCTACGCGTGCCGATACGGCTCGAAACACTCCTCCCCCGACATCGAGTCCGCCGTCCGCGAGCTCGCGGCGCTCGGAGTCACCGGCCTCGTCGGCATCGTCCTCGCCCCCCACTACTCGTCGGCGAGCGTGGGCGAGTACATCGCCCGCGCGAGGGCGGCCGCCGATGACGCAGGCCTGCCGGCGGCCTTCGTCGAGGACTGGCACGATCACCCGGTGCTGATCTCGCTGCTCGTGGAGCGGGTCGCGGCGGCCTACCAGTCCCTCGGCGTGGGCGTCGAGGATCCGTCCACCGAGTTGCTCGTCACGGCGCATTCGCTGCCGGTGCGCGTGATCGAGTCGGGAGACGGCTACGACGTCCGCCTGGAGGAGACCGCCGCTTCGGTGGCAGGCGGCGCCGGCGTCAAGCGGTGGCGCGTGTGCTGGCAGAGCGCCGGGCGCACGCCTGAGCCCTGGATCGGGCCGGACGTGCTCGACGTGATCCGGACGCTGGCGCGAGAGGGGACCGAGCGCGCCGTCGTCTGCCCGGCCGGGTTCACGTCGGACCATCTCGAGGTCAACTACGACATCGACGTCGAGGCGCAGGCCGTGGCGCGGGAAGTGGGGCTGGAGCTCGCCCGGACTGAGTCGCTCAACGCCGACCCGCGCCTGTGCGACGCGCTCGCCGGGTTGATCCGGAAGGCGGCGGAGGGGCTCGATGGCGCGGCGTGACGGCGCGGGTGAGGTCGTCGCCGTCATCGGCGGCGGGGTGAGCGGCCTCGCCGCAGCCCGAGTCCTCGCTGGGCTCGAGCCGGTCTCGGCCGAGGCCGGAGAGGCCCACGCTCGCTCCGGCGCGCGGCGACGTGCCGGGCAGGTGGTGGTCTTCGAGGCGAGCGAGCGTTTCGGCGGCAAGGTCCGCACGGGCACGATCGCCGGGATGGCGGTCGAGCTCGGACCTGATCAGTTCCTGCGCCGCGATCCGAGCGCCGAGCGGCTGTGCCGCCACCTCGGCCTCGGAGAGGATCTCGTAGCTCCCGGTGCACGCACCGCGGGCGTCTACTCACACGGCGAGATGCGTGGACTCCCGAGAGGTCTCGTCCTCGGCGTTCCGACCGACCTCGACGCCGTCGCCGAGAGCGGGATCGTGACCGAAGCCGGAGTCGAGCAGGCTCGACAGGCCGCCCTCGCGGCGGCGGGCGGTCCACCGATCGCGCGGGCGGAGGTGGGACTCGGACAGGACGACCCGGAGGCAGACGATGCGCCCGGAGACGGTGCGGGCGGAGAGCGCTCGGCAGGAGCGATCCTGCGGCCTCGCCTCGGCGACGAGGTCGTCGACCGCCTTGTCGACCCTCTGCTCGGCGGCATCAACGCCGGCTCCGTCGACGCCATGTCACTCGGCGTGGCCGCACCGCAGATCGCTTCGGCCCTCGTCGGGCAGAGGGACGTCATGAGCGCGCTCGCCGCGCTCGTACCTCCTCCTGCTCCGGTGCAGGCGCCGCAAGGGGCGCCGTCCACTCGGCCCGGGTCGCCGTTCTTCGGGCTGCGAGGTGGGCTCGGAAGGATGGTCGACGCCTGCGTCGCGGAGCTGCGGGGTGCAGGGGTCGAGCTCCGACCCGGCACGCCCGTGAGAGGGATCCGCCGCCACGGACCCGGCTGGCAGGTCGAGCACGCCGGCGGCACCCTCGACTGCGATGGCATCGTGCTGGCTCTTCCGGCCTGGGCCGCGCAACCGCTCCTGAAGGCGGCAGTGCCCCTCGCAGCCGACGTGCTGGCACGGATCGATCACGCCTCGGTGGCGGTCCTCAACCTCGCCTATCCGGCGTCGTCGGTGTCCCTCCCGAGCGAGTGGACGGGCGTTCTCGTGCCGCGGGTCGAGGGAACGCTCATGACAGCAGCGACATGGCTGTCGGTGAAGTGGCCGTGGATGTCGAGCGAGCGCCTTCACCTCGTCCGCGTCTCGGCGGGCCGAGCCGGAGACGACCGGATCAGCTGGCTTACGGACGACGACTTGGCATGCGAGCTCGCAGGCGAGGTCGAGCGCCTGATCGGGCACGGCGCTCACCCGGTCGAATGGCACGTCACGAGGTGGGACCGTTCGTTCCCGCAGTACCGGCCGGGCCATCGAAGCCTCGTCGGGCGGCTCACCCGGCTGCTCTCGGCGGAAGGCGGGATCGGGATCGCGGGCGCCGCCCTCGGCGGGATCGGTGTCCCTGCCTGCATCACGAGCGGCGAGAGGGGTGCCATGCAGCTCGGAGGCGGGCCCTGGACTTGACGACCGGGAGACCCGAAGCCCTGCCCGGCGGCAGCCGGCTGGACCCGACGCCGGCAGGTGCGAGCCCGGAGAGCCGAGCCGGGACAGGCGGGGGCCACACCCGTGAGGTTGCCCTCCGGATCGTGCTGCCGCTCGTCGGCGGCGCGCTCGTCGGCCTGTCCCTACCCCCGCTCCTCCCCTGGCCTCTCGGGATCATCGGAGCCGGCCTCGTCGTGGCGGCTCTCTCCGGACGGAGCTGGAAGGGACGGCTCGCCGTCGGCTTCCTTGCCGGGATCGGGCAGTTCTCGGTCGCTTTGACATGGGCACTGCAGTTCAACAGCGCCGGCTATGTCGCGCTCGTGATCCTCGAGTCCCTCATCCTCGGCGTCGGAGCCGCCCTCGTGCCGGCGGCAGGCGCGCTGCGCGTGCCGGCGGCAGCAGGCGCGTTCACGCTCGCCGAGTGGGTACGTCAGAGCTGGCCGTTCGGGGGTCTCCCGCTCGGGTCGGCAGCCCTCGGCCAGATCGGAGGGCCGCTCCAGTTCACCGCCCGCCTCGGCGGGCCGCTCATCGTCGTGCTGGCGCTCGTCCTCGCCGGCGGTGCGCTGGCAGAGCTCGTCACGGGACCTCGCCGCGCGACAGCGATGTCGTGGCTCATCGGCGTCGCGGCCCTCTCCGGAGCAGGCGCCGTCGCGGCGCCGGCGATACCCGCGTCCGCACATGACCGCCTGCGTGTCGCGATCGTCCAGGGCGGCGGCATCCGCGGACTGACCGAGCTCCAGGTCCCGCCCTCGCACGTGCTGCAGGCGGCGCTGCAGGAGACGTCGAAGATAACGGGGAGGCCGCAGTTGATCCTCTGGCCGGAGGACGTCGTGTCCATGGGAGCGACGCCCTTCCCCGGTTCGGCCGTCGAGCATGAGCTCGCTGCGATCGCACGTCGCTATCACGCGACGTTCATCGCCGGGGTCACCGAGGACGTGGGGGCGACCCGCTTCCGCAACGAGGTCGTGGCGTTCTCTCCCGAGGGCGACGTCGTGGCCACCTACGAGAAGGTGCACCGCGTCCCCTTCGGCGAGTACGTGCCGTGGCGATCCTTCTTCAGTCACCTCGCCAACCTGAAGGACGTTCCCCGCGACGCGATACCCGGGACCGGGAGCGGGATGGTGGCGACGCCGGCTGGGCGTTTCGGCGTCTTGATCTCTTACGAGGTGTTCTTCGCCGAGCGCGGCCGCTCTGGCGTACGGGCGGGAGGCGAGGTCATCCTCGTCCCGACGAACACGTCGTCCTATTCGAGCAACCAGGCTCCGGCTCAGGAGATCGCCGCCTCGCGGCTGCAAGCGCTCGAGGAGGGGCGCTACGTGGTCCAGGCTGCGCCGACGGGTTACAGCGCCGTGATCACGCCGTCGGGTGTCGTGATCCGGCGCAGTCCCCTTTCCAGCCCGGACGTCATCGAGGCGACGGTGACGAAGATCAGTGGGACGACGCCCTACGCCGATGCGGGAGACCTGCCGATCCTGATCGGTAGCGCGGCGCTGCTGGCACTCGGGTGGATGACGGCGGTCGGTCGGCGCCGCGAGCGGCCAGGCACAGAGCCGCCGAGGCCGGCCGCGGAGGCTTGACTCAACCCGAGGACGTCGGCTCGGACGCGCCGGAGACACCGGCGGACTCGAACGTCGCCATCTCGTGCAGGACACGTGCTGCCGCACGGACGATCGGCAGGGCGAGGCAGGCACCTGTCCCCTCCCCGAGGCGAATCTGCATGTCGAGCAGGGGCTCGAGGCCGATGTGCTCGAGAGCGGCCGTCGCACCGGGCTCGATGGAACGGTGCCCGGCGACGAGGTAACCGGCGACCACCGGAGCGAGCGCTGACGCCACGAGCGCACCCGCCAACGAGATGGCGCCGTCCAGCACCACCGGGACCCGCCGCAGCGCGCCGCCGATGCACAGGCCGGCGATGCCGCCGATCTCGAGCCCTCCCAGCTCTGCGAGGATCACGTCGGCGTCGAGAGCGGCGAGACCGGTCGGGACCAGCCCATGCGCCTCGGCCGCGCGCTCGAGTGCTCGCTCCACGACACCGACCTTCACGTCCAACATCTCGTCCGAGATCCCCGTGCCCCTGCCGGTGACCGAGCGGGCGGGCCATCCCGTGATGGCCGCGATCACCGCGGCCGACGGTGTCGTGTTGCCGATGCCCATGTCGCCGGTGATGAGCAGGTCGTGACCCTGGTCGACGAGGCGGTCCGCGATCGAGAGACCGACCTGGATCGCCCGATGAGCCTCGGCACGTGACATCGCAGCCTCACGCGCGATGTCGGCCGTACCACGTCGGACGTTCACCTTCACGAGCCGTTCGACAGGCCCGGGCACGGGGGTCGCGACACCGATGTCGATGGTCACGACAGCGGCACCGACCTCGCGCGCGATGGCGTTGATCGCGGCGCCGCCGGCGAGGACGTTCGCGACCATCTGCGCCGTGACCTCAGCTGGCCAGGGCGACACACCTTCGGCGAGCACACCGTGGTCGCCCGCGAAGATCGTGACGACCGCCCTGCGCGGGATCGGGGGTGGCACGTGCCCGGAGATCGCAGCGAGCTGCGAGCCGAGGGCCTCGACACCGCCGAGCGAACCTTCGGGCTTCGTCAGCCGGGCCTGGAGTCCATGAGCGGCCTCGGCCGCTCCCTCGTCGATCGGAACGAGTCTCGTGAGGGCGTCCGGCAGGCTGGCCATGCGAGCCTCCGCGCCGCTCAGTGTGTGGACGAGGCGACGTCGTCGTCGCGAACCCGGTGCT
Organism: Actinomycetes bacterium; assembly: GCA_021838945.1. Lineage (GTDB taxonomy): Bacteria > Actinomycetota > Acidimicrobiia > Acidimicrobiales > Bog-793 > JAKCCH01. Next base: position 2,838 of record JAKCCH010000068.1, on the reverse strand, counting down.
CCTCGACCACGATCGCCTCGACCTCGCCCGGCACCTCGATCTCTCCGGTGTCCTCATCCGTCGTGGCGTTCCCGAAGAGGAACTTGTTGAAGATCATGTAGCGGCCCACCCAGATCGCCCCGTAGGTGAACAGGTTCGCGAACTGCACGAAGAGCTTGCGGACGAGGAGCGAGTGCGAGAGGGCGTCGGCGTTGTGCGCCGCGACGCCGACGGCCACCGTCGACAGCACGAGCCCGACGAAGGAGATGATCCAGAACGGAGCGATCTCCTTCCACGGGTGTGACTTGCCCCGCTTGCCCCACGTCCACGTGCGGTTCAGCCAATAAGCGGGGACGGTGGCGATGGCCGTGGCGAGGACGTTGCACTCCATCGCGGAGGGGATCTTGACGACGTCGTAGAAGAGGAACAAGAGGCCCTGGGTGACGATCGTCGAGATCACCGAGACTGCAAAGAACTTCATGAGGCGCCGACCGTGCTCGCTGAAGATGAGCGCGCGGGCGCGGACGGTCAACGCAGCCATGGCGGCAGTCTATCGTCTGCGAGGTGACCAAAGCCCTCGAGGACCTGCTCGGACTTCTCGACCTCGAGCCGATCGAGGTCAACATCTTCCGAGGCGCGAACACCGACGAGGACCGCCAGCGGGTGTTCGGCGGCCAGGTCGCCGGGCAAGCGTTGGTGGCGGCCGGCCGGACCGTCGACCGCGGGACCGTGCACTCCCTGCACAGCTACTTCCTCCGTCCCGGCGACCCCGCCGCTCCGATCCTGTACGAGGTGGACCGGATTCGGGACGGGCGGTCGTTTCTGACGAGGAGGGTCGTCGCGATCCAGCACGGCCACGCGATCTTCAACATGCAGTGCTCCTTCCACGTCTACGAGGACGGCCTCGATCATCAGTTCCCCATGCCGGACGTGCCGGATCCCGAGACCCTGCCGACGGTCGAGGAACGCCTGGAGCCCATGCGCGGGCAGATCGACGACGACTGGTTCTTCAACCGGCCCCGTCCGATAGACCAGCGCTTCATCGGCGACCTCCCGTGGATGCGCAGCGGCCAGCCGAAGGACCCCTGCCAGCAGCTCTGGCTCCGCACGAACGGGAAGATGCCCGACGAGCCGCTCGTGCATGCAGCCGTCATGACCTACGCGTCCGACATGACGCTCTACGACTCCATCCTGCAGCCGCACCAGATCCGCTGGCAGGACCAGCAGTTCATGGGAGCGAGCCTCGACCACTGCATCTGGTTCCATCGCCCCTTCCGGGTCGACGAGTGGCTGCTCTTCGACCAGGACTCACCGAGTGCTGCCGGCGCCCGCGGGATCGCCCGCGGCCTGTTGTTCACCCAGGTCGGCGAGCTCGTGGCGAGCTTCGTGCAGGAAGGGCTCGTGCGCCTGCGCCGGCGGGAGCCGACGGGCTGATGGCCGGTGAGGTCGTCTTCGGCGTGTTCGTGGCCGCGATGGTGGTGCTGGCGGGGTTCGTGGTGCGTTTCTCGATGAGGCTGAACCGCGACGCGAGGGCTCGGCAGCGGCGAGGCGCGGCGAGAAGGCGCGGACGGGGACCGGGACAGGGGCCGGGACGGGGACCGGGAGCTCGCAAAGCCCCCGGCGCGTAGGAGGCGCACAGGAGGCGCGTGCGCGGCCGGCCGCTCAGATCACGCCGCCGCGCCGGCTCTCCCGGATCACCCCGAGCACCGCGATGAACGCCACGGCGAACCCGACGATGGCCGTCCAGAAGCCGAACACGAGGGCCAAGGCCACCGATGCGGCCGCGATTCCGAGGGTGAAGGGCCAGATGCTCGAGCTCGGGAAGGCACCGACCACGCCGGCTCCCTCCTCCCGCTCGGCGTTCGGATCGTCCTCCGGCCGCGGCTTCATCCGGCGGGACCACCAGAAGTAGTAGCTCCCGGGCAGGAGGCCGAGAAGCGACGTGCCGACCAGCATGGCCGTACCGCTCTGCTCGCCGCTCCAGAGCCAGTAGATGCTGGCGACGATGGCGAAGAACACCGCGATGACGAGGAGGACGCTGCCTTCGGCCTTCACTCGGCACCTCCCGAGTCGTCTCGATCCCCATTCGGCCCGGCACCATTGCCACCGTCACCGACCGGGCGCTCGACCACACCGTACTTGGTCGGTCCTTCCACCGTCGCGGCAGCTCCGAGGTGCGCCCACTGGTCGGCACGAGCCCGCTCGCGCCGTCCGCCACCGTCGGCGGGATCACCGCCGGTGCGTGGCGGGTGATCGTGCACGACCGTGTGCTCGGGATGGTTGTGGTCCCAAACAGGTCGTTCGGAGCGGATCGGCGGGATCCAGTAGAAGTTGTGGTGTGGTGGCGGCGAGGACGTCGCCCACTCGAGCGTGTGCGCGTCCCAGGGGTTGTCACCCGCCGGTATCGGGCGCCGCCACGCTTCGAGGATGTTGACGAGCATCACCGCCACGGAGATGAAGAGCAGGTAGGCGCCGACAGTGGAGATCCGGTTCAGGATCGTCCAGTTGCTGTGCGGCAGGTACTCGGCTATGCGCCGAGGCATACCTTCCTCGCCGAGCAGGTACTGGGGCAGGAACGTCACCCAGAAACCGATGAACATGAACCAGAAGCTGATCTTTCCGAGCCTGTCGTTCAGCATCCGGCCCGTGTACTTCGGGTACCAGTACGTGAGCGCCGCGAACCCGCCGAACACCACCGTCCCGAAGAGGACTTCGTGGAAGTGCGCGACCACAAAGTACGTGTCGTGCATGGCGAAGTCGACCGGCGGCGAGGCCAAGAAGATGCCGGTGACGCCTCCGAACAAGAAGACCGCGAGGAAACCGACGGCGAACATCATCGGGGTGTTGAACGAGATCGAA
>JAKCCH010000067.1 GCA_021838945.1 Actinomycetes bacterium | reverse complement strand
TGCAGCAGCAGGAGCGGCACCCGCGTTCCCGGCTGCGAATGCGGTGCGCCCGAGATAGGCGGCGGACCCTCCGAGCCGCTCCTCGATCCTGAGGAGCTGGTTGTACTTCGCGACCCGGTCGGAGCGCGCCGGGGCACCGGTCTTGATCTGCCCGCAGTTGGTGGCGACCGCCAGGTCGGCGATGGTGGTGTCCTCGGTCTCTCCAGAACGGTGTGAGATCACAGCCCGGTAGGAGTTCAGCTCCGCCACACGAACGGTGGCCAGCGTTTCGGTGAGCGTCCCGATCTGGTTGACCTTGATGAGGATGGCGTTGGCGACCCCGCTCGCGATGCCGCGCTCGAGCCGCGCCACGTTCGTGACGAAGTTGTCGTCGCCGACGAGCTGGACTCGCCTGCCGAGCGCTCGCGTGAGCGTCGCCCACCCGTCCCAGTCCTCCTCCGCCATGCCGTCCTCGAGCGACACGACGGGATAGCGCTCGACCATGTCGACCCAGTAGGCGACCATGTCGTCAGCTGAGAGGGACCTCCCCTCGCCTTCGAGCCGGTAGGCACCGTCCCGGAAGAACTCGCTGGAAGCCGCGTCGAGCGCGATGGCGATCTCCTCACCAGGGATGCGCCCGGCAGCCTCGATCGCCTCGACGAGGAGCCGCAGCGCGTCCTCGTTCGCCGCGAGATCCGGGGCGAAACCTCCCTCGTCTCCCACCGCCGTCCCCAACCTCCGCTCGTGCAAGACGGTCTTCAGGGTGTGATACGTCTCGGCGCACCAGCGGAGCGCCTCGGAGAACGACGCCGCCCCGACCGGGACGATCATGAACTCCTGGAGGTCGACGTTGTTGTCCGCATGGACCCCGCCGTTGAGGACGTTCATCTGCGGGACGGGCAGGACGTGTGCGTCGACTCCGCCGACGTAGCGCCACAAGGGCATGCCGAGCTCTTCGGCCGCCGCCCGGGCGACCGCAAGCGAAGCGCCGAGGATGGCATTCGCCCCGAGCTCCGCCTTGTTCGGCGTGGCGTCGAGATCGATCATGGCGTAGTCGACGGCCCGCTGGTCGGCCGCGTCCATCCCGCTGAGCAGGCTGTTGATCTTGTCGCGGACGTTCGCCACGGCCCGCGACACGCCTTTGCCGTTGAACCGATCGCCACCGTCACGAAGCTCGACCGCTTCGAACGTCCCGGTGGAGGCACCGGAAGGGACGATCGCCGTGCCCTCGACGCCGGACGCGAGCGTGCAGACGACCTCGATTGTGGGGTTGCCTCTCGAGTCGAGCACCTCGCGGGCGTGCAGGCGTGAGATCGCTGTCACGGCGTTACTCCTGTTGAAGGTGTGATTCAAGTTAGCAAAGTGGCAGGTGTCGCTTGTGGACGGGGCCGGCGGAGTCCTGCTGGGCGATCCAATCCACGAAGGGAGTCCCGTCCGCCTGCGCCTCTCCCTCGAGTGCTCTCACACGATCCGCCAGCCTGTCGAGCGCATGGCGGAGCGCGGCCTCCGGGTCGATGCGGCGATCGGCGCTCCATCGGGCGAGGAACATCAGCAGGTCGCCCACCGCCGACTCGGTGGTTGAGATTGCGTCCCCCACGGCGGCAGCATTCTCAACCGGCGAGCCGAGGAGCGAGACGAGGCGCTCGACCAACCCTTCGTTCGCCTCCCCGGACCTCTCCCAGCCGAGCCCGACGCTGCGCAGCTTCCGCTCGACCTTCTCCGCCCTGGCGAGCGCCGGCGTCGCGGCGGGGATGCCCTCGAGCAGGTGGGTGCGCTGTTTGGCCTCGTCCTTCGACCGTTCCCAGTTGCGGATCACGTCGTCGGCGGTCTCGGCGTGCGCGGAGGCAAAGACGTGGGGGTGGCGGGCGATGAGTTTCTCGTCGAGGTTCCGAGCGACGTCCGTGAGCGTGAACAGGCCTTCCTCAGCACCGAGCGTGGCGTGGAAGACGACCTGGCAGAGGAGGTCACCGAGCTCCTCCTCGGCATGGGCGGCCGCCTCGGTGGAGGCGTGCTCGGGGTCGTCGCCGAGCGCCTCGAGGGCCTCGATCGCCTCGTAGGACTCCTCGAGCAGGTGGCGAACGAGTGAGCCGTGGGACTGCTCCCGGTCCCACGGGCAGCGCTGGCGGAGCGTGGCGACGGTTGCGGCGAGTCGTGCGACGGCCGCCGCCGGTGCGGCCTCGACGGCCGGGACGAAGACCGACGTCAGATGGTCAGGCTCGATGGTGCGGTCCAGGTCAGCCCATGCCACGTCGAGCACCTGCTCGTCGGGGAGATCGAGGTGGTGGAGGATGACCGCCCGCTGTCCGGCGGCGGGCTCGTCCAGCGCCAACTTGACGTCGGAGAGGATCTGACGGGACCAGGTCTGCCCGAGCACGACGGGTCCGGCTGCCGCCGCAGCGTGCACGGCGAAGTCCCCCGCATCTGCGAGGCGGACGCCGAGAGAGAGGGGGTCGATCCCCAGGCGGTTCCAGACGAGTTCGAGGTATGAGACCGCCGGCTCGACACGGACCGTGACCCCCATGCCGGGCGCCCGCTCCCGGAGCATCTCGACCGTCCGCTCGGCCACGGCCGGCGAGCCGGGCACGGCGTAGCAGACGAGACCGTCGGCAGCGGTAGCGGCCGGGGAGGCCAGGAGGCGCTCCACGATCGTCTCGTACACCTCTTCGAAACGCCGCCCCTCCTCATACGCATCGTCGAACCCGCTCGAGTCGTCCCGCCGCTGGAGAACGGCCTCGACCGACGGGTGCCGGAACGTGCGGAGATAGACCTCGTCGGCTTCGTCGATGACGGCGAGGGCTCGAGCAGTGAGGTGCTCCGGCCCGGCGGGCCCGAGGCCGATGACCGTGATCAATGGACGCCTCCGCTCTGGCCGCTCGGGGTGCTGCGGGTGCTCAGGATGCTCAGCCCGCTCAGCCTGCTCAGCCTGCTCAGGGTGCGCGTCCCGCTCAGCGTGCCCTGCCTTGCCTGCTCTGCCTGGTCAGCCTGCCCCGTCTGCTCAGCCTGCTCCTGACGGGGCCGATCCCTGCTGCAACGGGCCTTGCGCCGCCGAGGCCTTGAGCATGTACGCCGACGACGGCCCTGTGTTCGGCTGTACCCGACCGCCGAACCCGGTCGCGACCGCTCCCGGCTTCGAGGTGGCAAACGTCCAGCGGCCATATTCCGGGTTGATCTGCACGTGGGCGCTGCGCACCGCCTGGCGGATCTGGCTCGAGAACCTGCTCGCCGCTGTCGTGAAGATCGAGTCGAGAGCGGTGACCACCGGCTCGAACGGACGAGACGTGACCTGGAGGACGAGGTACGAGCTCTGGTAGTGGATCGGAGCAAGGATGCCGCCGAGCGAGGCTCGGGCCACCTGCTGCTCCATGACCGGATCGATACCGCTCAGCTGCGCCAAGGTGTAGCAGCCAAGGGACCCGCGAGTGGAGGCTTGCGACGGCGAGTACGTCGTGATCAGGTTCGACAGCGACTCACCGCCGCGCCACAGCCGGGCGACATGGCTCGCTGTCCCCTTGGTGGTGAGGAAGAGCCCGGAGAGGCAGGACTGCTGAGTCGTCGACGGATTCGCGTGCTCATAGGCGAGGATGCCGGCGGGGGTGAGCGTGATGTGCAAGTCGTGGGCGGCGAGAGCGTCCTCATCCAGCTGGAGCTGCACAAACGAGTTGCCGAGGGAGGAGCCGAGCTGACCGAGCAGGTCGACGGTGGAGAGGCCGCACCGGGTGCTCGTCAGCTCGCCGCCGAAGGCGCTCCGCACCTGGGAGCGGGCGAGCGCCCGAGCCGCGGCCGGCTCGGTGAGCCCCTTGCCGGCGACCATGTCGTGGGCGACCTGGGCGTCGACGAGGTTCGTCAGGATGTAGGCGACGAACGTGCTGTCGTAGGTGGACGTGCCGGCGCCGGTCAGTCTCGTACCCGCGACCTGCGAGCGCTGCAGCAGGCAGCGGAAGTAGGTGTTGGAGCTCGCCTGGTGCAGGTCGGTGTCGAGCTGCGCCGGCGTGATGACGGTCGACCCGATCTTTGCGGCGTACGGCGACCACTGGACGTTGCAGGCGGAGGCCAGGAACCCGGCAGCCGCGAGCCCGGCGGTAAGCGCGAGGGAGCCGCGGATGGTGACTCTTTTCACGATCCGGTGATCGTATCCCGCGCACCGGCGTCCCGGCCCTCGGCCGCTCGACCCCCGAACCCCAGCGCCTCCCCGCCCCAGCGCCTCCCGCCCCACGCCGGCCCTGCCGGTTGAGACTTCTCGCTCCCCACCGACAGCATTCTCAACCACCGAAACGGGAGCGGGTTCCGGCGCACGCCCCGCGCCCCCGAGAGAGGGCCGTGGGTGGGTACCGGTTGAGGTTTCTCGCGGGTGGGCGACAGCAGTCTCAACCGGCGGGGCGGGGCAGGGCGGGGCGGAGCAGGGACGGCCGGCCGAGCGCGTGGAGGCGCCGGCTCAGGCCGCCTTGTCCGCAGGCAGCAACTCCGCCAGCAGCTCGACGATCCGATCCGCCAGGTCGGCGCCGGCCTTGAGCGGCACGATCAGCTGTGCCGCCTCCTCCTTCCAGATCGCCCGGGGGTGCAGGCGGCCGAGCCGGATCTGGGCCGACACCGGCAGCCGGACCGGCGACAGCCGTGCGACCGCCTCGCCAACCCGACCCGGGCTCCCGGGCTGACCGGGACGAGCGGTGGCCGCGCTGACCTCGGTCACACCCGTCCGGACGCATTCCGCCCGAAGGCGCCCGACCGCGAGCAGCGCCTCGGCCTGGGAAGGCACGGGGCCATAGCGGTCCTCCCACTCCCGGCGCAGCTCATCGACGTCGGACACGTCATGGACAGCTACCAGCCGGCGGTAGGCCTCGAGCCTCAGGTCCTCGCGGCCGACGTACGAATCCGGAAGGGACGCCTTCACCGGCAGATCGATCGTGATCTCAACCGGCTCGCGGATCGGCTCGCCCTTCAGCTCGGCGACCGCCTCGGAGACCATGCGCACGTAGAGGTCGTACCCGACCGCCGCGATGTGACCCGACTGGTCGTTCCCGAGCAGGTTGCCCGCGCCGCGGATCTCGAGGTCACGCATCGCGATCTTGAAGCCGGATCCGAGCTCGGTCTGCTCACCGATCGTCCGGAGGCGCTCGTAGGCCTGCTCCGACAGCACTCGATCCTCGGGGAAGAGCAGGTAGGCGTATGCACGCCGGTCACCCCGGCCAACACGGCCACGGAGCTGGTGCAGCTGGCCGAGGCCGAGCGTGTCGGCACGGTCGACGACCATCGTGTTCACAGTCGGCATGTCGATCCCCGACTCGATGATCGTCGTGCAGACGAGCACGTCGTAGCGGCCCTCCCAGAACTCGAGCACGACCTGCTCGAGCGAGCCCTCGTCCATCTGCCCATGGGCGATGGCGATTCGGGCGTCGGGCACGAGCGCCTGCAGGCGGCGGGCCACCGGCTCGATGTCGTGCACCCGGTTGTGCACGAAGAAGACCTGCCCCTCCCGCAACAGCTCCCGCCGCATCGCCTCGGCGACTGCGCGGTCGTCGTACTCGCCGACGTAGGTGAGGATCGGCTGGCGCTCCGACGGCGGCGTGTTGATCAACGACAGGTCGCGGATACCCGTGAGACTCAGCTCGAGCGTCCGCGGGATCGGGCTCGCGGTCAGCGTGAGCACGTCCACGCCGGTAGAGAGCATCTTGATCGCCTCTTTGTGCGTCACGCCGAAACGCTGCTCCTCGTCGATCACGAGCAGCCCCAACTTCTTGAACCGCACATCGCCGCCGAGCAGCCGGTGTGTCCCGATGACGACGTCGACCGATCCGTCGGCGAGCCCGTCGACGACGTGTCGTGCCTCCGCCACCGTGAGGAACCTCGACAGCATCTCGACCCGGACGGGATAGGGGGCGAAGCGCTCGCCGAACGTCTGCAGGTGCTGGCTCGCAAGCAGCGTCGTCGGCACGAGGACCGCCGCCTGGTAGCCGTCCTGCACTGCCTTGAAGGCGGCCCGAATGGCGACCTCCGTCTTGCCGAACCCGACGTCGCCGCACACGAGCCGGTCCATCGGCCGCGGCTGTTCCATGTCGGCCTTCACATCCGCGATCGCCTTCAGCTGGTCGGGGGTCTCGGGATACGGGAAGGCCTGTTCCAGCTCGTGCTGCCAGGGGGAGTCCGCCGCGAAGGCATGGCCTTCGACGGTCGCCCGACGCTGGTAGAGCTGGACGAGCTCCCGGGCGATCTCTCGGGTGGCGGCGCGGACGCGAGCTTTCTGTTTCTGCCAGTCGGAGCCGCCTAGCCGGTTGAGACTTGGTTTGTCCCCGCCCGAGTACGGCGTGATGGCGTCGATCTGGTCGGAAGGGACGTAGAGCCTGTCGCCTCCTCGGTACTCGAGCAGCAGATAGTCCCGTTCCGAGCCTCCGATGCTGCGCTTGACCAGGCCGCCGTAGCGGGCCACGCCGTGCACGTGGTGGACGACGAACGCCCCTGCCGCCAAATCATCGAAGAAACCCTCCGCCGCCCTCGCCCTCGCCCTCGCGACCCGGTGCGGTCGGCGGCGGCCCGTGATGTCCGGTTCCGCGAGGATCGCCAGCTTGGAGTTGGGGAAGACGGCGCCGTGGTCGAGTTGGGCGATCGTGATGTGGACGCCTGGCTTGCGTAGCTGCTCGAGGGGCTCTGCAGGGGGTGCCGCACGCGGTCCTGCAGGAGTCTCTGGGTGCTCGTCCCCGCCCCCGACGAGGTCTGGCGCGAGCCCGTGGTCCTCGAGAACGGTCTTGATCCGGCGGGCCGAGCCGGCTCCGTCTGCTGCCACGACCACGCTGTAGCCGTCGCGATCAAGGTCCCGGAGACGGCCCGCGAGTCCGGCCGGATCGCCCAGCACCGGCGGCCATCCGGTCGTGGGGATGGTCGTGATGTTCGGGCCGTCCGCGACGGCGAGCACAGATCCGACGGGTGCTGAGCAGTGTTCGAGAAGGCGACCGAAGGGCAGGTGGAGGCGTGGGACACCGGCGGCGAGCTCTTCGGCTGAGGGGGTCCGGGCGGTCGACGACGTCCACGTCGTAGCCAGTGTGTTGGCCAACGCCTCTTCCTCGTCGATCAACTCTGCGGCCCGGTCGCGCAGGCGTCGCGGTTCGACGAGCACCACTCGGGTGTTGGCGGAGAGGAGGTCCGTGAAAAGGCGCTCGTCCTCGGCCAGCCACGGCAGCCAGGACTCCATGCCGTCGAAGAGCAGGCCCTGAGCGATCTTGTCGAACACCTCCCGACCGACCGGCGCCTCCTTGGACAACATCAGCGCCCGGTCGCGGACGGATTGGGTGAGCACCAGCTCGCGGCAACCGAAGATCTCGACCTCGTCGACGTCCTCGACGGATCGCTGGTCTCCGACGTCGAAACAGGTCAGCCGCTCGACCTCGTCGCCCCAGAGATCGATGCGCACACCTTGGTCCCCGGTCGAAGGGAAGACGTCGACGATCCCGCCGCGCACGGCAAGCTCGCCGCGGTGCTCGACCTGGTACTCCCGTCTGTATCCCGCCTCGACGAGAGCCTGGACCAGACGGCTCTCGTCCACTTGTTCGCCGGCTCGGACCCGGATGGGCTCGACGTCCTCCACGAGTGGTCCGAGGCGCTGCAGCAACGCCCGGACGGGAGCGACCACGAGCAGTGGTTGAGATTGCGTCGCTGAGGCCGCACCGGCGACCTCGCCCCCGCTGCTCGGCAGCGCACTCGCCGCCTTGAGGTGCCACATGGCGCTGAGGCGACGGCCCATCGTTTCGACGCCGGGGGAGACTCGCTCGAAAGGCAGGGTCTCCCAAGCAGGCAGCAGCTCGACACAACTCGGGTCGGCAAACGCCGCGAGGTCGTGGGCCAGGTTCTCGGCCTCCCGCATCGTGGCCGTCGCCACGAGCACGACCGGGCTGTTCCCGAGTGCAGCGACAGCGGCAAGGACGGCGGGGCGAGCCGGCTCGGCGACAGCGACAACGCTGTCCTCTCGACCGAGGATCTCGGCGATGCCTCCCTCCCGCGCGAGGAGGCCGGGGAGCGAGCGAAGGCTCACGACCTTGTATTGAACCGGTTCATGGCGGCCACCAGGCCGTCGGATGCCACCACCTCGACGGCGTCGGCGGCAATCTCAACCGCCACGCCGAGCAGCTCGCGCTCGGACTTTCCAGGCCGTCGTAGGACGTGATCGACTCCCTGGGCCCTGCCCGACGGCTTCCCGACGCCGATGCGGACTCGCAAGAACTCCCGTGTGTGCAGGTGTTGCTCGATGGAGCGCAGGCCATTGTGACCGGCCAGCCCGCCTCCTACCTTGACGCGGACAGCGCCCGGCTCGAGATCGAGCTCATCGTGCACGATCAGGATCTTCTCCGGATCGCTCCCGACGTAGCGGCGTGCGAGCACGCGGACGGCGACACCGGAGTCGTTCATGTACGTCCTCGGCACCGCGAGCACGACCGTCTTGCCCGCCAGGTTCACGAGAGCCGCATCCGCCTGCGCACCCTTTTCGTTCTTCAGCCTCGCATGGTGGCGCTCGGCGACAAGGCGAACCGCGTTGGCTCCGTAGTTGTGCCGCGAGCCCTGATACTCGGCTCCGGGATTGCCGAGTCCGACGACAAGCAGATCGGCTGTCGTGGCAGCGCCCCCGTCGTCAGCCGGGAGGAAGTCCGCGCGGCGTCGCCGTGCCGCCGTGCTTGGTCGCGGGAACCTCAGCTCTCGCCGGCGCCTTCACCGCCGGCAGTCGCCGCATCACCCGTCCTGGTCGTGGCCGCTCCGGCCTGGCCGGCAGCACCAGGTGCGCCCGCTTCGCCGGCTGCCGCCTCGCCCTCGGCACCCTCTGCCTCCTCCTCCGGAAGAGCTGCGACTCGTGGCGGCTGGCCCACGACGACGACCTGCTCGGGATCGGCGTCCGTCAGCACACCGTCCGGCAGAACGACGTCGCCGACCCGGATCGAACCGCCGATCTCGAGCGCGGAGATGTCGACCTCGAGGTGTGCGGGCACATCGGCCGGGCGAGCCTTCACGGCGAGTGTCATGAGGTCCTGGGCAACCGTGCCCTCGCCGCGATGAACGGCGACGGCGTCTCCCACGAGAGCGATCGGCACGTCTGTGGAGATGATCTCGTCACGGCTCACGACCTGGAAGTCGATGTGTGTGACGGTGTGGCGCACGGGATGGCGCTGCAGCTGCCGAGCGACGGCGAGATGCCGGTCGCTCCCGATGCGCAGGTCGAGCAGAGAGCGGCTCCCTGCCTCGCCACTCATGGCGGCACGAAGCTCGCGTGCGTCCACAGAGATCGAGATCGGGTCGATCCCGTGCCCGTAGACGACGGCGGGAATTCGACCTTCGCGACGCAACCGCCGGCTCGCCCGACTTCCCTCGGGTCGGCCGGACTCGGCGACAATCTGGATTTCTGCCATGGGACGCGCTCCTGCAAGGACTCGGATACGTGGCCGCGGATCAAAGACCGCGAGTGCGGCCAAGAGATCTTAGGCGATCCGACAGGGAGCGCCTTCCGGCGCGCCGTCCACGGTGCCGGTCGCCGCATCGCCGAGCAGCGAACGTAGCTGGACGATCAGTTCGGGCAAGCCTTCCGTCACGTCGGCTGCAGTGACCCGCAACACCTTCCACCCGAGGTGCTCGAGCCGGTTACCCCGGCGTCGATCGTGCGCAAAGGCCTTCGGGGACGTGTGCCACCTGTAGCTGTCAGCCTCCAGCACGATCTTCTGGGCAACGAATGCGAAGTCCGGCCTCCCGACGAACCGCCTCTGCTCGTCGAAGATCGGGTGCTGAGCGACCGGCTCGGGCAGCCCCGCCTGACGCAGAAGGCGTCGCACACGCTGCTCGAGAACAGTCGCCGTCTTCCCGTCGAGCCCACAGGCGACGAGCGCCAGCCGAAGCTTGGCGGACCCGGCTCGACCGCTCCCGCTCCGCGTCGACAGCTCCTGATGGAGACGTCGGAGATCCGAGGCAACGAGGAGGCGCTGCGACATCAGATGTCCGATGAAATCCTCGAGCTCGCTCCTGGGCAACATGCCCGCCAGATCCTTCAGGGTCCGGATCGGGCTCGTCACGGGCGCTCCGTCACGGACACGTCGCTCCGTGGGGAACAAGGCTCGAGCGTGATGGACTCGCACCCCGGGTTGGACCGGCTGCTCTCGGCCGTGCAGCGCCGACACGTGGATGAGAGGCACCTTCCCGTGGCGACTCTGCTTCTTCGGCCGGTAGCCGTACAACCACATGGCGGTGACGTGGGACGCCACCGCCGTGGACGTCGCCAAGCAAGCCGCCAGCGCCGCCTGCTCGAACGTCGGCTGGGTCGAACGCCAGCGGTACACGCCTCGCCGGACCCGCTCGAGGACGCCGCTTCGGCACAGCTCTGCCAGCATCCGATCCGAACACCCGGCCTCCTTCACGGCCTGCCGGCGTGTGACGAGCCCGAGTTGGCCGGCGCCGATCTGTGCGAGGCGGCCGGCGGCGATCGCCACAGATGCTGGGGGCGCTTTGCTCGCTGCTGGGGTCGCCGGACCGGTTCGCATGGTCCCGGACAATGCCAGGGGGGTGTGTCAGTAGGCGCCACCTCGGCTCAGGCCTCGGCCGCGGCGGCAGATCGCCGGGCATCGGGGGGCCGCCGGTGGTCACCGGACGGTGGCAGAGCGATTGAGGTTTCTGGTCCGGGTACGAGAGCAATCTCAACCAGTGCGGGCGTTCGCCGCCTGGTGACCGCCACAGGCGGCGTCTCGAGCTCCTCGTGACCGCTGGTACGGCAGCCGCGCTCCTGCTGGTTGAGATTGTGCACCGATGCCGGCGAGAAACCTGAACCGGTCACGCTGCACGACCCGCGCCCCGGAGCGCCTGGCGGTGGGAACGACGGCCGCGCCGCCAAAGCGGACGCCCGTCAGGACCTACAGCAGGTTCTGCCCGCCGAAGATCTCCGACACCGACGTGTCCTCGAACACCGCGTCGATCGCATCGGCGATGATCCGGGCGATCGAGAGCACCTCGAGCTTGTCGATGCGGCGCTCCTCCGGCACCGGGAGCGTGTTGGTCACGACCACCCGGGAGATTGGCGCCGCCTTCAGCCGGTCGAGTGCGGGCCCGGCCAGGATGGCGTGCGTGGCCATCGCCCACACCTCGGTCGCGCCGGCCTCGACCAGTAGCTCGGCTGCAGCACAGACGGTCCCCGCCGTCCCTATCTGGTCGTCGATGATCACGCACCGCCGGTCCCGGACCTTGCCGACGACCTCAAGCGCCTCGACCTCGCCGGCCGACCCTCCGACGGGGCGGCGCTTGTGCACGAAGGCAAGGTCGGTGCCGAGCTGCTGCGAGAAGCGCTCCGACACCTTGATCCGACCTGCGTCCGGCGACACGATCACCACATCGGCGAGATCCGGGCACTCGCGGCGCAGGTAGTCGACGAACAACGGCGCCGCCGTGAGGTGGTCGACCGGACCGTCGAAGAAACCCTGGATCTGCCCCGAATGCAGGTCCACGCTCACGATCCGGTCCGCTCCGGCGACCGACAGCAAGTCCGCCACGAGCTTCGCCGTGATCGGTTCGCGCCCCGTGGCCTTTCGATCCTGGCGCGAGTATCCGTAGTACGGGCAGACGGCGGTGATGCGCTTGGCCGATGCCCGCTTCGCGGCGTCGATCATGACGAGCATCTCCATGATCGAGTCGTTCACCGGTGCCGCGTGCGTCTGCACGATGAAGAGGTCGACGCCACGGATCGAGTTGCCATAGCGACAGTGCAGCTCTGTGTCGGGGAACTCACGGACGTTCGTCTCGCCGAGCTCGACGCCGAGACTGTGGGCGATCTCTTCGGCAAGCTGAGGGTGCGCACGGCCCGATACGAGCTCCAGCCGGCGAGTAGGAGTCAGTTCCATGCTCGAGTCCTTCCCTGCGTCCTTCTGCTCGTGTCCATCAGTGCAGCGTCCATTCGACGGTCCGCCGAGGCGGGCCTGACAGATCGGCGACAGCCGTCTCCAGCTGACCTACCCCCCAGTCCGTCCCCAGTCCGTCCCGAGTCGGTCCCCAGTCGGTCCCGAGCCGGTCCCGGCTCAGCTTCGACCGAAGAATGGCCCGACCTGTGTCCCCGGCGCCAACCGGGTACCCGGCTCGAGCACCGAGTACGGCCCGACGACCGCATTGTCGCCGATCACGGCACGCTCTGCCGAACAGCGGTCGACCCGAGCACCCGAGCCCACCTCGCAGTCGACGAGCCGCACGTCCGGACCCACGATCGCCCCGTCACCGACCGACGTCGCCCCCTCGAGGAGCACACCCGGCAGCAGCGTCACGTCCTGTCCGATGACGACGCTCATGTCGAGATACGTGGCCTCCGGATCGAGCATGGTCACGCCACGGCGCATCCATCGCTCGTTGACCCGTGCCCGCATCTCCGCCTCGGCGGCGGCGAGCTGCGCACGGTCGTTGACTCCCGCCGCCTCGATGGGGTCGTCGGCGACGACCGACGTCACGGGGTAGCCGGCGTCGTGCAGCACCTCCACCGTCGATGTCAGGAAGTACTCCCCGGTGGTCCGGTCCGGGTCGATCCGGCGCAGCACCGGCGCGAGGACGTCGTGACGGAAGCAGTAGATCTGCATCGCCACTTCCTCCACCTCGAGCTCGTCCAACGAGCAGTCGGCATCGTCGACGATGCGGGCGATGCGGCCATCGCGGTCCCGGATGACACGGGAGTAGCCGAAGGGATCCTTCGCGATCGTCGTGAGGACGGTCGCTGCCGACTCCTCTTCTCGACGGTGCCTTACGAGCGCCGCGATCGTCGCCGGGCGCACGAGCGGCGTGTCGCCCGGGATGACGAGCAGGTCCGCGTCCTCGAGGTCGAAGTAGGAGTCGGGGAAACCGGTCAGGCCGACGGCCACGGCGTCACCGGTTCCGCGCTGCTCGGGTTGCTCCACGAACTCGAGCTCGAGGCCGGCGGGTGCCTCGCCCTGCAGGACCTTTGTCACTTCGTTGGCTCCGTGGCCGACGACCACGACCACCCGGTTCATCGTCAGCTCGGCGAGCGTGTCGAGGACGTGCAGGATCATGGGACGGCCGCAGAGACGATGCAGGGGTTTGGGAGTGCTGGACCGCATCCGTGTTCCCTCGCCCGCGGCCAGCACAATCGCCGAGAGCGGCCGCCTGTGCTGCCTCAGCTCCATGGCTCCACTCGTGTGTGCACTGGCACCACCTCCTAGGGCTTCTCGGGGCTGATGCGTTCGACGGCGCTGACGCGTCCGACCATAGCGGGGCGTCCGCTCGCGTGCGGATCTCGCGTAACCTCGGCTCGCGATGGACTTCCGCCCGAGCCCCGAACAGGAGATGTTGAAAGAGGCGGTGGCGAAGATCGCGGGTGGTTTCGGGCACTCGTACTTCCAGTTGAAGGCGCGTGAGGGCGGCAAGCAGGACGAGCTGTGGCACGCGCTCGGCGACGCCGGCTTCCTCGGCGTGCACCTGCCCGAGCGCTACGGCGGAGGCGGGATGGGCATTGCCGAGCTCACCATCGTGTGCGAGGAGGTCGCGGCGGCGGGCTGCCCGCTCCTGCTGATCCTCGTGTCGCCCGCCATCTGCGCCACGCTCATCGGAAAGTTCGGGTCGGAGGAGCAGAGACAGCGCTGGCTCCCCCCGCTGGCCTCGGGCGAGAAGCGCATGGCCTTTGCCATCACGGAGCCGGACGCCGGCTCGAACTCGCACAGAATCTCAACCACCGCCACTCGCGACGGCGACGAGTGGCGCCTCAACGGCACGAAGTACTACATCTCCGGCGTCGACGAGGCAGAGGCCGTGCTCGTCGTGGCCCGCACCGGCACGGACGAGCAGACTGGGCGCGCCAAGCTGAGCCTGTTCGTGGTGGACACGGACTCACCGGGGTTCGTCGCCACCCACATCCCGGTTGAGATCGCAGCCCCCGAGAAACAGTTCACCCTCTTCTTCGACAACCTTCCGCTCGCTCACGACCGCCTGCTCGGCACTGAGGGCGACGGGCTGCACCAGGTCTTCGCCGGGCTGAACCCGGAGCGGCTGATGGGCGCCGCCGTCGGCTGCGGGATCGGCCGCTACGCCCTCGACAAGGCCGCCGCCTACGCCCGTGAGCGTTCCGTCTGGGGACGGCCGATCGGGACGCACCAGGGCCTGGCACATCCCCTCGCCGAGGCGAAGGTCGAGGTCGAGCTCGCCCGGCTGATGCTGGCGAAGGCGGCCTGGTCGTACGACAACGACGTCGACGCCGGCGAGGCGGCGAACATGGCGAAGTACGCCGCCGCCGAGGCGGCACTCCATGCTCTCGACCAGGCTATGCAGACTCATGGCGGCAACGGGCTGGCCAGCGAGTACGGGCTGGCGGACCTGTGGGGCACAGCGAGGCTGCTGCGCACGGCCCCCGTGAGCCGCGAGATGATCCTCAACTTCGTGGCTCAGCACTCCCTCCACCTGCCGAAGTCCTACTGAGGAGCTCGTCCTGCCGTTGATGATGCTGTCATGCCGCTGACCTTCCTGCCGCCGGTCCCACCGTCGGCCCCTGCGCCCAACCGGGGACCGGACGACTACCTGACGATGCAGCAGGTGACCGAGGAGATCGCGTTCGAGAGAGACGGTTGGGGAGCCGAGCGCCGGCACAAGGTCACGGAGCTGTTCGACGCGCTCGCGCCCGAGTGGCACACACGAGGTGGTGAGGACCGGCTGCGCCCGACCCGGGACGCGCTCGCGCGAGGTGGCGTGCCCGACGGGGGCTTGGCGGTTGAGATTGGCAGCGGTACCGGGATACAAACTCAACCGCTGCTCGAGAAGTTCGAGCACGTCGTGTCTGTCGACCTGTCCGCCGGGATGCTCTCGCTCGCTCCGCGGCGCGAGCGCGTCTCGCTGATGCGAGCCGACGCGTGTGAGCTCCCGTTGTCGCCGGGCTCCGCCGACGCGATCGTGTGCGTGAACGCGTACCTGTTCCCGACCGAGTATGCCCGCGTCCTGCGGCCGCACGGACGGGTCGTGTTCGTCTCGACGAGTGGGGCCCAGACGCCGATCTACCTGCCACCGGAGAAGGTCGTCTCGGCGGTTGAGAATGTGTTCGGCGAGGTGCATGCAATCTCATCCGCCTACGAGTGGAGCGTCTGGACCATCGTCACGCGCAGCGCCTGAACCGGGCAGACTGCTCGGCAGATGACTACGAACCCCCCGCACGAGCTGCTCGACCTCAGCGACGACCTGTGGGAGCACGACGCGCTGCCGGTCCTCGCGGACTACGTCCGAATCCCCTGTCTCTCCCCGGAGTTCGACCGGGACTGGGAAGAGCATGGCGAGATCCGTCGAGCAGCCGAGCTCCTGGCCGACTGGGGACGGAGGCGCCGGATCGAGGGGCTGAGCGTCGAGGTCGTCCAGCTGCCGGGGTTGACTCCCGTCATCCTCGCCGACATCCCGGCTGTTGCCGGATCGGCCCGCGACGGGGCACCGCCACAGGGCCAGGGCCAGGGCCAGGGCCAGGGCCAGGGCGAGGGCGGGGGCGGGGGCCAGGAACAGGGCCGGGGTGACGGCCGCCCGACCCTGCTCTACGGGCACCTCGACAAGCAGCCGCCCCTCGGAGCATGGCGCGAAGGGCTCGCACCCTTCGACCCGGTGCGCGAGGGCGACCACCTGTACGGCCGTGGCACGGCCGACGACGGCTACTCAGTCTTCGCCGCACTCGGCGCGATCGAGATCCTCGAGCGTGCCGGTTACGGACACGGCCGGTGCACCGTCATCATCGAGGCGAGCGAGGAGAGCGGCAGCCCGCACCTCGGCGCCTATCTCGAGTCGCTCTCGGACCGCATGGCGGAGGCCGGACCCGGACTCGTGGTCTGCCTCGACTCGGGCGCCATGTCCTACGACTGCCTCTGGAGCACCACCTCGCTCCGGGGCCTCGTGGCAGCGAGCTTGAGCGTCGGCGTCCTCCGCGAAGGGATCCACAGTGGGAGTGGCGGCGGGGTGGTACCGGATTCGTTTCGCCTCCTGCGTGGCCTCATCGACCGGATCGAGGACTCGAGCACCGGAGAGGTGCTGCTCGGATCGTCGAACGTCGAGATCCCGGCCGGCCGGCGCGCCGAAGCCGAGGCGCTCGTGCGCGAGCTCGGCGGCGGCTCGATGGACCGGTTCCCGGCCCTCCCGGGGCTCCGTCTCGCCGGAGGAGCTGACGGCGTCGGCCCGCTGCTCGCCAGGACGTGGAGGCCAGCCCTTGCGGTCGTCGGGATGGACGGCATCCCCGCCATCGCCGACGCAGGCAATGTCCTGAGGCCGTTCACTGCGGCGAAGCTGTCGCTCCGCATCCCGCCATCCGCTGACTCGGCTGCCGTCGCGGACGATCTCGTGAGAGTGCTGACGGCCGACCCGCCTGAGGGCGCTGCCGTCGAGGTCACCGATGTCGTCGCCGCCGACGGGTTCGACGCCCCCGAGACCGCCCCCTGGCTCGCGGCGGCCACCGACGCAGCCTCGACGGCGTACTTCGGCGCTCCGGGGAGGGGGATGGGTGAGGGGGGATCGATCCCGTTTCTGAGCGAGTTGCAGTCGAGCTACCCCGATGCCCAGTTCCTCGTCACCGGGGTGCTCGGGCCCGACTCGAACGCGCACGGCCCGAACGAGATGCTGCACATCCCGACTGCGAAACGGGTCACCGCCTCCGTCGCATTCATCCTCGCCAACACTCCCTGAGCTTGCATACCTACCTATCT
>JAKCCH010000155.1 GCA_021838945.1 Actinomycetes bacterium | reverse complement strand
TACGCCAACGCCGCGCCCGACACCATCCAACGTCGCTTCCTCGACACGCCCGGCGAGATCATCAACACCGCCGACACCATTACCATCCGCCTGGAACGGCGTGCCTACTCACCCGTGCTCCGTCAAGACGACCTCCCGCCTGACACCAGCGTCCCGTGGTGGGGAAACCGAACCCTGCACTACGAGATCAGCTGAACCTTGCCCCGAACCAGTTGTGCGGAAGTCGGCGCTAAGACCGAGCAGCTCGCCTCGGATGCGCTGGTACCCCCAAGTCGGGTTGTCCAAGGCCATCGCCACGATCAGCGTCACGAGCTCGTCGGCGATGGGAGGCCGTCCGGGGCGGCGGCGGGTGTACGTCCAGTGCCGAGCCACCAGGCGTCGGTGCCAGCGCAGGAGGGTCTCGGGTCGCACGAAGAACGCCGACCAGCGTTCCTTTGCCAGGAGTCGGCTCAGCGCACAGAGCCACGCCCGATCGGCTGGCTCAAGTGGTGGCCGCGACTGTTGGCGTCACAGGATCTCGAGCTCGTGGCGCAGCACCAGGATCTCGATCTCCTTGGACCCGCTCGATCGGAAGACGAGCAGGAGGAGCGAAAGGACTCTCCGGACGGCGACGTAGGCGAACGACCAGAGCTGGTGACGGGGATGACAGGGCTTTCCCATGGTGAAGGCGGACGGTAGCCGGACCGGCCATGCACGCGAACGGCCTGGTTGGCGGTCTGATCGAGTTTTCGGACCCTACGGGCGGAACCTCATGTGGCTCTACTTCGCCAAGGGCACCACCGCACGCAGAACCGTCGGCTGGCAAGAGCGCGCCCGCCACCTCCTCGGCCGGTTCCGCGCTGCTGCCGCCGAGCACCCCGGCGACGAACGCTTCGCCGAGCTGATCGAAGCCCTCCAAGTGGAGAGCGACCGGTTCTGCGAGTGGTGGAGCCGCTACACCGTCGAACAGGCACTCACTGGAAAGATCACCGTCCGCCACCCCGACGTCGGGATCATCCACATCGACGTCATCGAGACGAAGTTCCCCGCCCACCCTAGGCTCACCATGTCCGTCCACGTCCCCGCCCGGCCGGCGGACCGGGACAAGATCGCGCGCCTGGTCTGATCCACCGCGTCCATAGACCCTCGACACGATCTGACGACTTGGGGATCGGAGCCCGCTGCTGCGACTGTCATTCTGCAGGACACCACTCAGCCTTCCAGCACGTCGAAGCCGCAACCATGCCGAGTCCGGCCGGACCGTGCAGCCGAACCAGGAACCTGAAAGCCGATCACCCGTAACGAGCGGCCCGAACCTCGGCCGACTTTGCCTCAGGAGGCGCCCGAACCCCGGCGTTGCGCTGCACGAACTCCCGCGCCATCTCAGCGGTGTAGTTCGCCGCCCACGGCATCCATGGCCGGAGATGCTCCGACGAAGCAGTGACGGCGTCGTGGAGCGCGCTGCTGTCGCCTGGCTCCGGCCGTCGCAGGAGCAGCCATCCCGCCTCCACCGTCGGTGCCGGCAGGAACCAGTAGCCCGAGCCGGCTTTGTCGGTCATCGCGGCAAGCATCCACGATGACTACACCGCGGGTCCAGCCGATTCGAAGGCGTGCCGGGCCACCCTGCACCGGGCGTTCCGGTGTCCGCAAACGGCCGCCACAGCATCGCTGGCCGGGCTCTGGAGCGTCGAGGGGAAGTGGTCCATCACCACCGGGTAGGCGTTGAGAGCGGCGAATGGCTCGAGATCGGAGCGACGCCAGCGGCGCAACACCAGCGCCGTTCGGTGCGCAACGGGCCGGTCACCGCCACCGCAGCCACCTCCCGTGCGGGTCGGTCTCGGCGAGGACAGTCCGGCCGTCTTGGACGAGCACGAACCCGTCGCTGTCTGTGGCCGTCGGCAGCCAACCGAGGACCCCGGACGCTTCGTTGGACAGCCAGGTCACACCCATCCCGCCGAGGGCGTCGGCGAACGCGGCCCGCTTGTCGGCATCGACATAGGCGAGCACCGCGGTGTGGAACACGACCACCGTGGCATCCCGGGGCGCCTCGGACACCACCGCGGCAAGGTCGTCGAGCAAGTCCCCGCGCCGGACCGTGATCGGGTAGCGGCGGGCGGCCGCCACCGCCTCGCGCAGCCGCTCGACCCGGCCTTCCTCGCCCGGCCAGATCAGGCGCTCCAGCCAGCGGACATCGTCGTCGCTGGCCGGGTCGAGCGGGTTGAGGTCGATCCCCTGCCGCCAGATCACCTCCGGCACCCCGCCGGGCAGCGGGACCCGACCCTCAAGGTGGCAAGACAGGATCGGCGCCTGCGAGTCGGCGCCGGTGACCATGTTCCCGTCGTAGTCGTAGCTGTAGCGGTCGACCAGCAGCGTGAGCCCGGCCGACGCGCCCACCTCGATCAACGCCAACGGCTGGGGGAGCCGCCACAACGCCGGCAGGATCGTGGCGCAACGGGCGGGCTCGTTGGTCTGGGTTCGCCGCTCCAACATCACCTCGACCAGCCGGTCGTGCCGGTCTGCCACCAGGTCGCGCAGGCCGGTCACATCGGGGACAGCGTCCAGCAGGTAGCGGGCGGCGGCGAACAACAAGTTCGGTTGGCGCTTCTCAGCCGGAAGGCCGGCCAGGAAGCCGAGGATCGCCTCGTCGTCGGCGACCGCCAACGCAAGCGACTCGTACGCCGGTGAGCGACCCGCCGCCTCCCGACGGGCGAACCGCCGATAGTTCTCCGCGGTGCCCACACCAGGCTCCAACCCCGACATCCCACCGCCACCGCCGCGGCCTGCCGGACTTGCAGCCTCTCCCACCATCCCATAGTTCCTCATCTGCGCTCCGGGCAACGAAACGGGAGGACCCTGCAGGAAGCGCGGAACGACGGCTCTGGATCGCAACGTCCCGAGCTAGGGGCACCGGGAGTACCGAACGCACGCCCAGATCGCCCGACGGGATGCCACGGCAGCACCCCGAGGAGCACTTCGGGCGCGGCCCCGTCGAGATCCCGTTGATCAGTGCAGTGCGTACGCATGCCCTATGCGTGCACACGCAAGAGTGCTTCGGGCGACGACATCGACGTGCCGGCCGGGTCGAAGCCGCAGCTCACTGGCCACATCTCGCTGCACACCCTGCATACGCATGCGTACGCAGCGTTGATAAGGCCCCAAGATAAGCACCCGAGAAACTCCCATCTTCGACGAGCACCGGAACGAGAAACCGCTGGTCAGGCGCTTGCACCCCTGCACGAGGTGCGCGCCTGACCAGCGGTCGTAGTGAGGTCTTCACGTTTGGGGTTGACCTGGGCCGTCGGGCGACGTTGAGAGGCTCACCCACGGGGTAAGCGCCCGCCGACCACACCCCGAGGCTCACCGCCGCCGGGGAGTACGGGGATCGGCCTCG
>JAKCCH010000066.1 GCA_021838945.1 Actinomycetes bacterium | reverse complement strand
CCATGATGTCGAGGATGACGACGATGTTGAGGAAGTCGAGCAGCACCGATGTGCCGAAGTCGCCCGGGGCGCCCAGGGTGAACAACGGCGCAGGGCTCGACATCCACTTGGACATGTTGAGGCCGAAGCCGATGTCCTGGGCATAGGCGGCGAGGACGTAGAACAACGCCACCACGCCAACTGACCCGAGGATGGCGATCGGGATCGAGCGCTTCGGGTTCGCCGTCTCCTCGCCGAGGTTGGCCGCCGACTCGAAGCCGACGAAGAGCAGGATGGCATAGACGATCCCGAAGAAGATCCCCGACCAGCCGTCGGCTGCCGAGCTCGGCAGGAACGGGCGCCCGGTGTTGCCGCCGTGGCCGCCCTTCGCGACCACGTAGAGGAAGAAGCCCAGCACGAGCAGCGCCGACAGCGACACGAGGACGAGCTGCGCCTTGGTCGAGATCTTGACGCCGAAGTAGAGCAGGCAGAAGAGAAGGGCGGCGTAGATGAAGTCGATCACCCAGTAGGGGATGTTCACGCCGTAGGACGACTGGAGGAATCCCGATGTGATCCCGCCGACGAGGAGCACGATGGCTGCAGACAGCAACAGTGTGCAGCCGTAGTAGAGCCAGCCGGCCACGAAGCCGGCCCGCTTGCCGAACCCGTCGGTGACGTAGTCGTACAGCGCGCCCGCTGCGTGGATCTTGCGCGAGTACGCGGCGATGATCCAGCCGAGCCCTCCGACACCGATGGCGGCGATGATGATGGCAACCGGGGTCGCGATCCCCGCCCCTTTCCCGGCAACGCCGGCCCCCACGACGAGGGGGATCAGGAGGGCCGACGAGAAGACCGGCCCCATGAAACCCGCTGATTGGGCGATCGCGTCCACCACTGAAAGGTGACGTTCGCCGAGCTGCTCCTGCGACTGGCGCGCGACGGCGCCATTGGTCTTCGCCAAGGCCCTCATCCCCCTCCACCAATCCAGTCGCACCATGCGACTTGGGATGCTGCACCCAAGACTGAATCCTGAATGCAGACCGAGGGTCACTGTAAGAACGAGATCAGTAAAAGTCAAGTAATTCGATCAACGTTTCGTCGGTAACCCGCTACGTAGTTTGCACGCCGGGCACGCAGGCCGCCCGGCTCAGCGGTGCCGGAAGGCCCCCCACCCCCGGGGACCACCGAGCGCCCCACCCCGCTGCGGGCCAGAGAGCGCGAGCGGCGACGTCCTCCGTCCTCATCTCCGGGCGGCGACGGCCAATCGGACCGGCCTCGCCGGTCCGTGGCGCTCGGGGCGGGCCGCCACCGTAGTCGGGCCACGGTGGACGGAGCGGCCGATGGCGGCTCTCGACAGCCGGCATCGACGGGAGCCAGTGTCGGTCCGCCTGTCGGGCCGGCAGCAGAGGACACGGCGCGCGACACCCGCATCGAGTCCACGCAGGCCGGAGCCGCTCGCAGCAACGGGCGCACGGTGGCGCTCGTGCCCGCACGGCCGGGCTCCGGGATGCACTCCGGGGAGTCTGAACTCGCCACGCCCCCCGATCGTCTCGCGCGGCACCCACCGACGTCTCAGATCGCGAGGTCGGACTCGAACCGCCCGCCCATGAGCCTGCGAGCCGCTTCGCAGCCACTCCCGGCCAACCCGTCGGCACCGAGCGCGTCACGGGCGTGAGCTCAGAGCCTCGAGGCTCTCACCGCCCCTGCGTCCGCACCTTGGGTACTCACCGTCTGGAGCTGGCGGGCACGAGACGAGCCGCTCGATCGCAGCTTCGCCTCGAGCACGCCCCCGCCCCTCAGCGCGCCGGAGCGGAGCTCCGCTCAATCACCGCCGATGCGGGTCGAGTGCCCCTCCCAATAGGGCTCCCGCAGCTCGCGCTTCAGGATCTTGCCGGAGGCCGAACGGGGAAGCGATTGCTCCTGCACGACGATCTGCTTCGGGACCTTGAAGCTCGCGAGCCGCTCTCGACAGTGCTCGGTCAGCTCCTCGGCCGTCACCGGGCCCCGGGCGACGACCACGGCGTGCACCGCCTCACCCCAGCGCTGATGAGGGACCCCGAAGACGCAGGCCTCGAGCACCATGTCGTGGAGATAGAGGGCCTCTTCCACCTCGACGCTGTAGACGTTCTCCCCGCCCGTCACGATCATGTCCTTCAACCGGTCGACGAGGAAGAGGTAGGCGTGGTCGTCGAGGTACCCGAGATCCCCCGTGTGGTACCAGCCTTCCTGCAGGGCGGCGGCGGTCTCCTCGGGGCGCTGCCAGTAGCCGGCCATGACGTTGGCGCCGCGGATGGCGACCTCTCCCACCTCGAAGGGCGGGAGGACCCGACCGTCCCACCCGATCACCTTCAGCTGGACCCCTACCGCCGGCTGCCCGCACGATCGCGCCCGGGCGTCGAAGAGCAGGCCCTGCTCGGCGGGGAGCGCCGACGCGATCGGGGCCGTCTCGGTCGTGCCGTAGAGGTGGAGCAGCTCAGAGTCGGGAAAGACCTTGTGCGCCCGCCTCAGCACCTCCGTGCCGATCGGCGCTGCCCCGTGGCTGAGCAGCCGCAGGCTCGAGACGTCCCTCTGCCGTCTGAGCTGCGCCTCGATCATGGAGATCAGCATCGTCGGCACCGCCAGGGTGGACGTGACCTGCTCGGCCTCGATGAGGTCGAGGGCGCGGTCGGGGTCGAACGTCGGGAGCACCACCTGTGTCGCTCCCATCCAGCTATTCGCCAGCACCGCGCAGGTGCCGGCCGCGTGGAACATGGGCGCCATCAGCAGCCAACGGTCGTCGGCTTGCAGCCGCGCCCAGGTGAGCGCCGTCCACGCGTTGGCTACGAGGTTGCGATGGGTGAGCATGACCCCTTTTGCCTTGCCGGTGGTCCCGCTCGTGTAGAAGATCCCCGCGAGGTCACTCTCCTCGACACCGGCGGCGGCGCCCAGCTCTGCCTCCTCCGCACTCCCGAGCGCCTCCTCGTAGGCGTCGGGCATCCGGATGACGTGCTCGAACAGCTGCTCGTAGGGGCGCGGCGGCATGTCGGTCAGCAGCGCCCGGGCGCCGGAGTCGGCGGTGGCGAAGTGCAGCTCCGCCTCGCTCGAGCGCGTGTTGAGCGGAACGATCACGAACCCGGCAGCCGGGATCGCCTGGTATGCCTCGACGTAGCGGTGGCAGTTCGCCGCGACGACCGCCACGCGGTCTCCCTTGCGCAAGCCGAGCGCCCTCAAGTGCCCGGCGAGGCGCCGGCAGCGGGACCACGTCTCGGCATAGGTGAGCCGCTCCTCGCCGCAGACGACCGACACCGAGTCGGGCGCTGTCAGATATCCCCTCTCGATCGGGTCACCCATCGTGTGCAACCTCGACACCTCCTCCTCAGGCCGGCGACGCCGGCAGGACCCCACCTGTCCCGTGCACCTGGCCGGCGGCCACACCACCGGGCCGGCGCTGGACCGTCATCGGTCGCGCTCCCGCCCGGGTCCGGTGACACCGCCGGGACGGATCCGAAGTGGCGCGCTGGTCGTCATCTGAGCGGCCCCGCCATCTTCATCCCTCCCGCCGGCCCGGCCGGGCGTCGTACATCGCTCGCAAGGCCGTCGAGCAGCTCTGCCCCCCGGCGCCGCGCCGCCTCGGCGCGGACGTGCTTCAGGTCGTCGTAGCCCCGGATCGCCTCCGGCAGCCGAGCGATCTCGAGAAGAACGGCCGCGTCGGCGGCAGGCACGTCAGGGCTGCCCTCGCCCGCGCCGCCAAGCCTCTCGAGGGCGTCCGAGACGAGCTCTCGGTACCAGGCGATGAGCGCCCGCTCCTCCCTTCGGTGCGGCGACGCTCCGAAGGGATCAAAGGGCGTTCCCCGGACCACGCGCATCCTGGCGAGCAGCGCCAGCGCCGGGGCGAACGCCGGACCGAGGGCGATCTTCCGGCGCAGCCCGAGACGTCGCAGCACCGGGGGGTGCAGGTGCAGGGTGACCGAGACGGGCGTCTCGAAGGTCGACGAGACCTGCCGCCTCCACGAGGGCTCGCTGTAGAGACGAGCAACCTCGTACTCGTCCTTGTAGGTCATGAGCTTGTGGAGCGAGACGGCGACGGCTGCCGCGACACCGCTGTCGGCGAGCCCGCGCGCCCGCACCTGCTCGGCGACTCCGGCCACGAAGTCGACGTACTGGCTCGCCCACTTCGGGCCCTGGTAGCCGACGAGGTCGAGCGCCCGTGCCCCGACGATCGCCCGGGTCGCGTCGTCGAGGTCCGCGCCCGCGAGAGCGGCACCATGGCGCTGTCGGCGCCCGGCGCGCACCGCGGAGGCGGGTGCCGCCGGCCCGAACGGATCGGGCGGCATGCGATCGGCCAGTGCCGCCGACAGGCCGACCGGGTCGTGGACCCACCACCGCCCGAGGCGGAAAGCTCGCCGGTTCTCGTCGACCGCGACGCCGTTCAGGCTCAGCGCCGCCTCGATGCTGTCCGCCCTGACAGGCAGCATCCCGGCCTGGTAGGCAGCGCCGACCGCCACGACGTTGGCCATCTGGTGGTTCCCGAGAAAGTCCTCTGCGAGCTGGCGAGCGGCGACAGGGACGAGCCGCCGCTCGTCGACCCGCCGGGCGATCGCGGCGACGAGCCCGTCCTTCGACGGGCGGACGGCCACGTCGCGGACCATCTCCCCCGTGGCGAAGGGCGCCGTGTTCACCACCGCGGCTGTTCGGGCAGGATCGCAGCGCTCGAGGTTGGCCGGCGCGGTGGCGCTCACCGGATCGACGGCGAGGTACACGTCGGCGCACCCGCTGCAGACGCTTCGGTGGACGAACGGGTGGCCCTGCGGAGTGAGCACCAGACTCGAGAGCACGGGTCCCCACTTCTGGGCGGCGCCAGTCTGGTCGTAGCTCCACAGCCGCCAGCCGTCTCGCGCGAACGCCGTGGCGAGCACCGCGTTGATGGTGATCACACCGGTGCCTCCGACACCGGGGATCACGACGTGGTACGGGCTCTCCGGCCGCACCTTGACGGCCGGCTCGGGAAGCTCGACCTCGTCGAGCTCAGGAGCCCGGTGGCGGGCGTAGCCGGTCCCCGTCGCCGTCCTCACCGTGGCGAAGGCCGGGCAGTTGCCGGCGAGGCACGAGAAGTCCTGGTTGCAGGAGGAGGCATGGATCCTCGTCTTCGGTCCGAGACCGGTCTGCACCTCCTCGAGCGACATGCAGTTCGAGACGCGGCCGCAGTCTCCGCAGCCCTCGCAGACGCGCTCGTTGATGAGCACGAAGCGATCGGGGGGCGGCAGGAGGCCGCGCTTTTGCCGGCGCCGCCGCTCGTTCGCGCACGTCTCGTCGTAGACGAGGACGGTCACCCCGCCAAGGGTCGCCAGCCCGGCGCCGACCCGCTCGATGTCGGAGGCCGGGTGAACCGTGACGGTCTCCGGGAACCGCTCCCGGCGGTAGGCGCGCGGCGTCTTCGTGACGACTGCGACCCGGGTGACGCCCTCCAGGCTGAGCAGACGTGCCAGGCCCGCCACGCTCTTCCCGCCGACCGCCTCCTGGGCGCCGGTGTTGGCGACGAAGCCGTTGAAGAGGATCTTGAAGGTGATGTCAACCCCGGTGGCGATGCAGAACCGGATGTTCAGGTAGCTCGAATGGAACAGCGAGCCGTCCCCGACGTTCTGGACGATGTGACGCCGGTCGGTGAACGGCGACAGGCCGATCCAGGGGACCCCCTCGCCGCCGAGCTGCGTCATCGCCTCGATGTGCCGCTCCGGCTGTTCGATCACCGAGGCGAAGCTGTGGCAGCCGGGGCTCCCCCAGGCGACCTGTCCGGGAGCGAGCCGGGTCGAGGTGCTGTGCGGACATCCCGAGCAGTAGTTGGGCGTGCGGACGACGAGGGGGGCGTCCGCCCGCCGGCGGGCGTGTGCCAGCTCCTCCAGCCGCCGCTCGACCGCCACCTGACCGGGCTCGCCGAGCTGCCCGACGAGCAGCGGACCGAGGCGTTCGGCGACTGCGTCGGGATCCATGCCTCCGTGGAGAGGGAACAGGGGCCGACCCGAGGCGTCCCGCTTTCCGACCACCTCGACGCGACGACCGAGATCCAGGAGGGCCGCCCGCACCTGGTCCTCGAGAAAGCCGCGCTTCTCCTCCACCACGATCACCCGCTCGACCCCACCCACGAGTCCGCGCAGGCTGGCGGCGTCCAGCGGGTAGACGAGCCCGACATGGACGAGGCGGATGCCGGCCCGGCGAAGCGCCTCGTCGCCGAGCCCGAAGCTCGCGAGTGCCTCCCGGACGTCGGCGAAGCTCTTTCCTGCCGAGACGATGCAGACGCTGTCGTGCTCCGACCCCACTTCGAGGCGGTCGATGCCGTTCGCCCGCGCGTACTCCGTGACGGCGGCGTGGCGCTCCTCGTAGAGGTGCCGTTCGATCTCGACGTTTCGGCCGGGGAAGAAGCTGAAGTCGGTCCGCTTCTCAAAGGGCCGCCCGTCGATCTCGAAATCGGGGAGGACCGGCTGCGGCTCGAGGTCGAGCTCGACCGTCTCGCCGCTGTCGCACAGCGCCGAGACGAGCTTCAGCGCGACCCAGCAGCCCGAGTAGCGCGAGAGCGACACGGCATGCAGCCCGTAGGCGAGGAGCTCCTGCACCGTGCCCGGGTACAACACCGGGATACCGGCAGCCTGGAAGGCGTACTCCTCCTGGAAGGGCATGGTGGAACTCTTCGCCTCGTGGTCCTCGCCGCTCAGGAGGACGACGGCTCCGAAGGTGCTCGTCCCGGCGAAGTTGCCGTGCTTCAGGGCGTCACCGCTCCGGTCGGCGCCGGGTCCCTTGCCGTACCAGAAGCCGACCACCCCCTCGAAGCGCTCGTGCGGGTGCTGCTCGAGCATCTGGGTGCCGATCAGGGCGGTGGCGGCGAGCTCCTCGTTCGCACCGGGAACGTGGACGACCCCGTGCTCGGCCAGCAGGTCCCTGCGCCGGGAGAGCGCCAGGTCGAGGCCGGCGAGGGGAGAGCCGGGGTAGCCCGTCACGAAGACGCCGACCGAACGGCCCGCTCTGCGGTCTCGCCGGCTCTGCTCGAGGGGCAGGCGGACGAGAGCGTCGATCGCCGGCAGGTAGAACCTCCCGGTCGCCGCGGTGAGCCTGTCGTCGAGCGGCCTGCGCCCGTCGGCCATCTCGAGCTCCGTCAGCCCCGCACGTACGCGAAGTCGCGCTCGCGGCCGCCCACGCCGGTCTCGGGAGGCGCGATCCAGGAGGCGAACTCGCCCGGCGTCGTGCACGGCTGCATCAGGTCGGCGACGACCGCGCGATCGTCTGCCGAGGGGAGCCAGTCCGCTGCGCCGAGCTCCCACTCGGCGGCAGACACGATGCGCCCGTCGGGCGTCACGTGCCTGTCGGCAAAGGCCCCGACGGCGCGGTTGAAGCCTCGGTGCGGCAGGCGGAGCTGCACGTCGACCCCTGCCTTGGCGAGGATGCGGTTCCATCGATCGACGCCCTTCCTGCAGTCGTCGATGAAGTCGTCCTGCAGCATGACGTTGAGCGCCTGCAGCGCCGGGGCCTCCCGCACCGCGATGTCGCCGTCGCGAGGAGACTCCACCGGATAGCTGGCGTCGACGAGGCGGTGGTCGTCCCCGCGGTCGCTCTCGTGGAAGCGACCCTTCAGGCCTGCGGCGTAGTAGGAGGCGGCGTTGGAGGACCCTTCGCTCCCGAAGAGGTCGAGCGTGACGCTGAAGTGGGCGTTCAGGTACCGCTGGATCGTCGAGAGGTCGATCGCCCCGAAGCGCCTGACGTCGTCGGTGTCGTTGGCGCGCATGAGCTCGGCCGTGCGCTGGACCACGCGGCCGATCCCGGTGGCGCCGACGAACATGTGGTGCGCCTCCTCTTTCAACATGAACTGGGTCGTGCGCGCCAGCGGGTCGAAGGCGCTCTCGGCGAGCGCGTGGAGCTGGAACTTGCCGTCCCGGTCGGTGAAGTAGGTGAAGAAGAAGAACGAGAGCCAGTCGGTCGTGGGCTTGTTGAACGCCTCGAGGAGGCGGGGCCGGTCGACGTCGCCCGAGTGGCGCTCGAGCAGTGCCTCGGCCTCCTCCCGCCCGTCGCGGCCGAAATACCGGTGCAGCAGGTAGACCATCGCCCAGAGGTGCCGACCCTCCTCGACGTTCACCTGGAGGAGGTTCCTCAGGTCGTACAGGCTCGGGGCGGTGGCACCGAGATGCCGCTGCTGCTCGACCGAGGCCGGCTCGGTGTCCCCCTGCACCACGATCAGCCTCCGCAGGTCGAAGCGGTGCTCCCCGGGCACCTCCTGGAAGACCGGCTCGCCTCTGCGCTCGCCGAAGGCGATGCGCCGGTCCGCCTCTGGCTCCGCGAGAAAGATGCCCCAGCGGTACTCGGGCATCTTCACGTAGTCGAAGTTGGCCCAGCCGTCCTTTCCGACCGAGACCGCCGTGCGCAGGTAGACCTCGGACGAGGAGAAGTGCTGGGGACCGGCGCTGCGCCACCATTCGAGGTAGCGCGGCTGCCAGGAGGCGAGCGCTCGCTCGAGGCGCTTGTCGTCGGCGAGCTCCACGTTGTTCGGTATCAGGTCGCCATAGTCGACTCGACTCACCGCAACCTCCTTGCCTGGTGCCGCTGTCGCACTCGCTTCCTCCCGTTGGTGACCGCTGGCCGCTCTAGGTGCGCTCGGCGCCGAAGACCGGTGCGCTGCCGGTGCCGTAGCGGCGCAGGGCCCCCTCCGAGCCGCTCGCGTTCGGTCGCTGGAAGATCCAGTTCTGCCATGCAGACAGGCGGCCGAAGATCTTCGTGGCGCACGTCTCGGGGCCGGCGAAGCGCAGGTTCGCCTCCATCCCGGTGAGCGCGTCCGGCGAGAAGCTGGTCCGCTCCTCGACGGCCACCCGGATCTCGTCCTCCCAGTCGATCTCGTCGTACACGAACGTCACGAGCCCGGCCTCGAGCGCCGCCGCCGCCTCGAGCGGGTGGCCGGACAGCTCCTTCAGCCGGTCGATCCTGGAGGGCTCGCCGAGGAAGCGCGCCCCGAGCCTCGTGAGTCCGTTGTCCATCTCGAGCCGGCCGAAGTTCATCCCCGTGAGGACGACGCGAGCCTCGGCCGGCTCGCTGTCGTCCTCGAAGGCACCCTCGGCCATGTAGCTGCGGTCGGCCGCGAGCGCCAGCTCGAGGAGCGTGCCGGCGAAGCAGCTGTGGGGCTCCACCAGGGCGAACATGCTCCGCCCGCTCGTCTCGAGCCGGCGGAGCACCCGCCGGAGGAGCCCGACGACCTCGTTGACGAACCAGTCGTCGCCGTGGGCGGCGAGGAGGTCGTCGAACGTCCGGACGAGGTCGGCGTCACCTGAGGTGTGCAACAGCCAGGTCCCGCAGGTGGCTGCGTTGAACCGCAGCCAGAGGAGGGTGTCGTCGAGCTCGAGCGCCATGCGGAGTGGCCAGAAGTCCGCCCCCTCGGCCCTCGCCGCCCCCGGTTCGGCCGGGCACTCGCGCTCCGGTCCGGCGACCGTGATGTCGACCGTCCTCGCCGCCGGGTCGACGGCCGCCCGGACATAGCGGTGGGCGATCACGCCGTTCGTCCGGCTGGGCGAGAGGACAGGGAGCGCCACACCCGGCCCCGTGCCCCGCGGGGCGCAGTCACCGGCGAGCTCGACAGCACGCCGGGCGACCGCCTCGACAAAGGTGCTGCGCGGGGCGAGCTCGTCGACGAGTCCCCACTCGAGCGCCCTCGTCCCCCTCGTGCCCTCGGCACGGGTGCACACGACGTCGGCGAGGTCACGACGGACCTTGCGCTTGTCGACGAGACGCGTGAGCCCGCCGGTGCCGGGCAGGACGCCGAGCAGCGCCACTTCTGGGAGCGACACCGCCGCCGCATTGTCGTCGACGAGCAGGATGTGGTCGCTCGCCAGCGCCAGCTCGTAGCCGCCGCCGGCGGCCGGCCCGTTGAGTGCCGCCAGGTAGCGCTGTCCGGAGTGGAGACTCGCGTCCTCGATGCCGTTGCGCGTCTCGTTGGTGAACTTGCAGAAGTTCACCTTGAAGCCATGGGGGGACTGGGCGAGCATCTGGATGTTGGCGCCGGCCGAGAAGATCCGCTCCTTGGCGCTCGTGAGCACGACGACCCTCACCTCCGGATGCTCGAAGCGCAGGCGCTGGACGGCGTCGTGAAGTTCGATGTCGACGCCGAGGTCGTAGGTGTTCAGCTTCAGCTCGTAGCCCGGGCGCAGACCGCCCCCCTCGTCGATGTCGAGGGCGAGCGTCGCCACCGGGCCGTCGAAGGAGAGATGCCAGTGGCGGTACCGCTCGGGATGGGTGGCGAAGGTGATCTCGCCTTCGACAGGCTCCTCGGTCGCCAGGGCGTCCGCCGGCGGGGATTCGCGGCTCACCCCCTGCTGCAAGGCGCCCATCGTCTCTGCTCCCTCCGGTGGTCTTTCGACCCACCCTGCGGCGGCTGCACGGGCCGTCCGTGAGAAATCATCCTACATACTCTGAACGCCCGTCGAAATTGCATAGCATGGTGTCATGCCCGCGAGACGGCCGCCCGACGCGTGCCGATCTCGCGGCGCACGGAGGCTGCCACCCCGGCCAGGACGGGTGCCGAGGTGAGCGCGGCAGGAGTCCGCCACGGGGGGAGAACGCCGCGTGCGCGCACGCCCCGGCTCCCGGCGAGCCTCCCGCCGCTGCTGGGCGGCAACGGTGCCGGCGAGGGGCCCTACGAGGACGGCGGACCGCCCTCGTGGCCCGTTCCGCTCGAGCCTGAACGCCGGTCCCTGCAGAGAAGCCAGAGCGCCCGCTCGCTCCTGCTCACCGTGCTCGGCGAGTACGTCCTGAGACGGGACGGCACCGTGTGGACCTCCACGCTCCTCGAGGCTCTCGCGCTCTTCGGCGTGGAGGACAAGGCGGCCCGCCAGGCCCTCGCCCGGGCGGCGAAGGCCGGGTGGCTCGAGAGCGAGCGCGTCGGCAGAGAGGCTCGCTGGCACCTCACGGACCGGGGCAGGATCCTCCTCGCAGAGGGGTCGGGGCGGATCTACGCCTTCGACCCGACCCGTCAGGACTGGGACGGCAAGTGGTTGGTGCTCGTCATCTCCATACCCGAGGAGCGCCGCGCCGACCGCCACGTGCTGCGGACCCGGCTCGCCTGGGCGGGCTTCGGATCGCTCGGCCAAGGCGTGTGGCTCTCGCCCGACACGAGGCGCCAGGTGGTCGTGAAGTCGATCTTCGAGGGCCTCGCGCCTCCGAGCCGTCTCGTGTGCTTCCTGGCCGAGCTCGGAGAGCTCGGCGACGCCGCCGGGGTCGTCCAAGACGCCTGGGACCTGGTGGAGCTCGAGCGACGGTACCGGGCCTTCATCACCGAATTCGCCGCCGACGCCGAGACGGACCCGTCGCTCGCCTTCACGGTGAACACGCGGATCGTCCATGAGTGGCGCAAGTTCCCCTTCACCGACCCGGGACTGCCCACCTCGCTCCTGCCCTCGTGTTGGCCCGGCCAGCGCGCACACGTCCTCTTCCAGGAGCTGCACAGCGAGCTCGTGGCCGACGCCGGCGCCTGGTTCGAGGAGGCCGAGCGACGAGCGGCGCGGCGCCACGAACGTCGAGGCTCCCGGGGAACGAGCTGAGCGACCGGGCCGGCAGGCCTCAGGTCGGCGGCTCCAGCGCCAGGGCGTCGAGCTGGCGCAGCTTGAAGCGCTGAATCTTTCCCGTCGCCGTCTTCGGCAGCTCGTCGACCACGACGATCCTCTTCGGTCGCTTGAACGGAGCGAGGCGCTCCCTGCAGAACTCTGCAACGGCGTCGACGTCGAGGTGGCGGCCCGGCAGCGGGACGACGAAGGCCGCCGGCTTGTCGAGTCCCTCCTCGTCGGGAAGGCCGACGACGCCCACCTCGAGGATGCCGGGGAAGTCGAGCAGGACGGACTCCACCTCCGACGGCGCCACCCAGATGCCTCCCGCCTTGATCATGTCGTCCGAGCGGGACAGATAGGTGTAGTAGCCGTCCTCCGATCGGGCGTAGACGTCCCCGGTGTGCAGCCAGACCCCCCGGAACGAGTAGCGGGTGCTCGCCGCGTCGCACCAGTAGCCGGTGGCGATCGAGTCGCCACGGAGCTCGAGGTGGCCGGTGGCTGCCCCCTCGAGGACGTTGCCATCGTCGTCGAGAAGCCGCAGCTCGTAGGAGTCGACCGGTGTGCCGGTCGTGCCGGGCCGGATGTCGCTCTGCTTGTTGGAGATGAAGATGTGGAGCGCCTCCGTCGAGCCGATCCCGTCGAGGATCTCCACACCGAAGCGCTCCTTGAACCGGTGGAACAGCGGCGCCGGAAGCGGCTCTCCTGCCGAGACGCCATAGCGGACGCCCCTGAAGGCGTCGTCGGGGAGGTCGGAGGCGAGCAGGGCGGCGTAGAAGGTGGGAACCCCGAAGAAGAGCGTCGGCTGGTGGAGACGGAGTGTCTCCAGCACCGAGCCCGGGGCCGGCAGCCTCGGGTCGAGGACGGCACACGCACCGGCGGCGAGAGGGAAGGTCAGGCTGTTGCCGAGGCCGTAGGCGAAGAACAGCTTGGCGATGGAGAAGCAACGGTCCTCGGCGCGGACGCGAAGGACGGTCTCGGCATAGGTCTCGGCGGTCACCTTCAGGTCGATGTGGCGATGGATGGCGCCACGTTGGCGGCCTGTCGTCCCCGAGGTGTAGAGCCAGAAGCCGGGAGACTCGTCCCAGGTCGGGTAGGGCTCCTTCCACCCGCCGTTGGCTTCCATCACCTCCTGCCAGGGGTGGGCCTCGACACCGGAGACGCCCGGCAGCGACTCCCCCGCCACCACGAGGTGCTGGAGCTCGGGGGCCGCCTCGGCCATCTCGACGGCCTTGGCCGTGAACGGGTCGCAGGTCACCGCCACCCGCGCCCGGCTGTTCTCCACCAGCCTGGCGAGATCGGCCGAGGTCAGCATCGTGTTCACCGGGATCGGCACCGCGCCGAGGCGCATCGCCCCGAGGAAGGCGGCGACGAGCTCGACACCGTCTGCCATCACGAGCATCACCCGCTCCTCGGGCCGTACCCCGAGGGCGGCGAGCCCCGAGGCGGCGTCGCAGACGCGGGCGAGAAGCGACTCGTAGGTGACCTCCTCGCTCCCGCAGCGGATGGCCACACGGTCGCCGGCAGCCGCCTCGACGTGCCGGTCCACCAGGTACACGCTCGCATTGAACGGCTCGGCCACCACCAATCCCTTCTCGTCCGCGCTCAGGACTGCTCGTCGAGCAGGTCCCGGACACTCGGGAAGAGCATCAGCTCCTCCCGGTCCATGTGTGATTCGAGCAGAGCGCACAACCCGAGGCAAGCCGCGATGTCCCCCCCGTCGCCGCGGTAGAGCTCGTCGCGAAGGGCGAGGATCTCGGCATGCTCGGCGGCGAACACGCCGACGAGGTCGGGCCCGACGCCATCCGCGATGGCGGGGAAGAGGGTTGCGTCCTCTGCGAGGGAGTGGTCGTCCAAGCCGGCGCCGAGCACCGCGGCCCTGCCGGGCAGGGCCGACCGAAGCCCCGTCTCGTCGCCGGCCTCTGCCAGCGCGCCGAGGGCACCAAGAGCCTCCCGCACCGCTGCATGCTCCTGCTCGAGCCGGTCGATCAACTTGACCATGTCGCTCGACATGCGGGCCGTCCTTTCCTGGGCTCTCTGCCTGCGGACAGACGAGGGGGCGTCAGGCGCCGGCCTGCGCCATCCGGCGCGTGTACACCTCGACGTAACGGCTGCAGGCGGTGAGGGCGCAGCTGGCGCACTCAGGGGCGAAGCTCTTCGGCGCGAGGGCGCGCGTCGTCACCTCGCAGCCGAGTGAGGTGTACAGCTCCACGACCTCGTCCACCCTGGCGGCGTCGGCCTCGAATCGCCGCTGCCAGCCGGCGGCCTCGAGCTCCTCGGGCGACTCCTCGCCGCCCTCGGGCGGCTCTGGCCCACCGGTCACGTCGCCATCCACGACACCCACCACCTACGAACCGGCGGCGGCCAGCGCACCGGGACGCCCGGCGCCGGCGGCCCGGCCCTCGGCGATCTTGTTGGCCTGGTGGGCCGCGAGCGTGGCCGCGCCGAGGGCGG
Source organism: Actinomycetes bacterium (assembly GCA_021838945.1). Classification (GTDB taxonomy): domain Bacteria; phylum Actinomycetota; class Acidimicrobiia; order Acidimicrobiales; family Bog-793; genus JAKCCH01. Next base: position 2,777 of record JAKCCH010000066.1, on the reverse strand, counting down.
CGACGAGCTGCACGAGGTCGCCGTCGGGGACGTTCACGTCCACCTTCAGCTGGGCCCGCACCGCCGTCACCATGGTCGGGTAGCGCATGATGCCACCGATGAGGGTGTACTCCGGCTCCATCTTCACGCGCTTCATCAGCTGGACGGACTTGCCGACGAGCGAGACGATCGCCCCGTGCATGATGTCGGCCGGCGGGATGCCCTGGGAGAGGTGGTTGATCACCTCGGCCTCGGCAAAGACGGTGCAGACGCCTGAGATGGCGACCGCCTCGTTTGACGTGGCGGCGAGCGGACCGATCTCCTCGGTCTCATAACCCATGTAGCGAGCCGTCTTCTCGAGGAAGGCCCCGGTTCCGGCAGCGCACTTCTCGTTCAACCGGAAGGACTTGACGCGCCCCATCTCGTCGATCCGCGACGCCTTCACCGACTGCCCCCCGACGTCGAGGATCGTCCTCGTCCCTGGGTAGAGGGCGTGGCAGCCCCACGCCGCAGCGGTGAGCTCCGTCGCGGTGACCTGGCTGAAGGGGACCTGGAAGCGCCCGTAACCGGTGGCCACGATGTAGTCCACCTTCGACCGGTCGATGCCCGCTTCGTCGCAGGCAAGCCCGAAGGCGGCCTCTGCCGCCTCGCCCGGCTTGTAGCCCGAACGGACGAGCGCCTGGCCGGCGATCTCCCCGTCCCCGGTCACGACGACCTTGGTGTAGGTCGCCCCGACGTCGATCCCTGCCGTGACGCTCATGACAGTGCCTCCGAGGAGTGGGCCGGGCTGCGCCCGGCGACGATGCGGTCCATGGCGAACAGCGCGGCGCCGAGGGCGCCCATGTAGTGGGAGTCGGAGCTGACGTTCACCGCGAACCCGAGCTCCTCGTTCAGCACCTCCACCATCCCGAGGTTGTTGGCCACGCCTCCGGTGAAGGTCACCTCCTGCTCGATGCCGACGCGCCGCATGAGGCTGAGCGCCCGCGAGACGACCGAGCGGTGCACCCCCATCAAGATGTCCTCGACCTTCTTGCCCCTGCCGAGCCACGAGAGGATCTCGGAGTCCGCGAAGACCGTGCAGGTCGTCGAGATCTTCACCGGCCGCTCCGACTTGAGCGCTGTCGGGCCGAGATCGCCGAGGGCGATGTCGAGCGCCGTCGCCGCCGCGCCGAGGAAGCGACCCGTCCCGGCAGCGCACTTGTCGTTCATCACGAAGTCGAGGATCTCCCCGGTCGGGCTCACCCTGATCGCCTTGGTGTCCTGACCACCCATGTCCACGACTGTCCGAGTGTCCGGGAACATGTGGACGGCCCCGCGCCCGTGGCAGGAGATCTCGGTCGTCTGGGCGTCGCCGAAGGTGACCTTGTAGCGCCCGTAGCCGGTGCCGACGATGAAGCCGACCCCCTCTTCTTCCTCGTGGATGTCCCCGTCGCGAACCGCCGCCTGGTAGGCGTTCTGGGCGGCGAGGGTGACGCTCGCCCCTGTGTCGACCAGCGCCCGGCCGACGATCTCCAGGTCGTCGTCGATGATGACCGCCTTGGTCTGCGTCGAACCGACATCGACTCCAGCCGCGTATGCCATCGCTCTCAGCTCTCCCTTCCCTGCCGGTCCACTCCCGCCGCCCTGCGCTGGCGTCGCGACGCAAGGCCCTCGAAGAAGGCGTCGATGCGGTTCTTCAGCTGGGCCTCGGACACGGCGCGCTTGTCCATGTGGTCGGACTCGATGAACAGCGTTGCGGCGTCGGTCCGTTCCATGATCACCCGGCGGCTGTCGGCCAGGCCTGTCGAGACCGTGCGGCAGGACTTGATCGGGTGGTAGACGACGCCGTCGATCCCGAACGGCTCGACCATGTCGGCGAGCAGCGTGTCCGAGTAGAACATCGCGTCCATGGCGTCCCGGACCGTCACGAGCGTCCCCTCGGCCAGGCTCTCGAGTGGACGGTCGAGGTCGTACTCGAAGCCCATGTTCGCCCCGCCCGAGGCGAACCAGAGATAGGTGGAGCCGACGAAGGTGCCTCCCCACTCACTGAACATCTCCCCGAAGCGGCGGAAGATCGGGTAGCAGGGGACACCGGCGAAGACGAGGCGGTACTTCTCCTCGAACGGCGTGCCGATGTGGTGGGCAGCCTTGTACTCGAGCTCCTCCACGAGGTCCTCGAAGTACCTGGCACCCTCTTCTCGTCCCCGGAAGCCGTTCACCATGCCGAGGTAGACGGTGCCGTCGGTGACGGCGTTGTAGACGGCCGGGGTGGCCTTGTTGAGCTCGATGATCCTCTTCCAGGCCCTGCTCATCCGGTTGGCGAAACCCATGGTCTCGCGGAGCTTGTCGATGTCGAAGCGCTTGCCCGACACCGTCTCGCAGACGCCGATCAGCTCCTCGATCTGGCCCTGGACGTAGCGGAGGTCGTTGGCGAAGTCGTCGCTGCCGCGCCAGGTCTGGCCGCCGGCCCGGCGCGTGCCGGGCACGTCGAGGGTGAAGATCGGCACGTGGTAGAGACGCTCCCAGATCTCCGCCCACTTGATGTAGGTGTTGCAGGCGTTCGTGTAGACCGAGAGTGCCGGCTTCGGGATCGTTCCCATGGGGTGGCTGCCGTCCCGCAGCTGCAGGCCGACGTCCGCCTTCACGTACGCACAGACGTCGGTCGAGTACCCGTAGTCCTCGGCCTGGGCGATGTAGTCGTCTGCCACGTGGCGGACGGCTGTCTGCAGCCCGTTCACCTCGGGGAAGATCGTGTGGAAGTCGAAGACGCGGAGCAGCTCGGCCATGCTTCCCATCACGAAGACGTAGGCGGCCTGCTC
>JAKCCH010000065.1 GCA_021838945.1 Actinomycetes bacterium | reverse complement strand
CGGTGCGTGGGGGGCGTTCCGGGGGGTCGCTCCAGGGGTCAGACCGGGGGGTCGCTCCAGGGGGTCGCTTCGGGGAATCGATAGGCGCGAACCCGTGGCACGTTGACCGTCGAAACGCCGGCTAACGCGCCTGACGTTCGCGCCTATCGATTCCCCGCTCATCGCCCGAGGTTGCCAGGCGGTCTCCCGTGGCCGCGAGAACCACCGGGAAGGCCCCTACGGCGTGATCCGGATGGCGCCCTGCTGCTTCGCCACGGTGTCGAGCACGATCTCCACCCAGGTCCGCCCAGGCGCCAGCTTGACGACCTTTCCGGCGGAGTCCGTGAACCGCCAGGCGTCCGCGTAGCCGGCACGGTGCCATGTCACGGCGATGTACTTGCCGTTGCGAAGGACGTACCCGCGGCCGGCGCCGATCGTGTTGCTCTCGACGTCGCCGGTCGAGCCGGGGCTCTCCTGGTACGGCCCGAAGCGGTAGTGGACGATCAGCACGACGATGTTCGTCGTCGTGACGGGCTTGTGGGTCAATGCGTCGACGTCGGTGGCGCCCGAGTAGGTGTGCACCCAGACCCCTCCGCCCGGCCCAGCGCTCCAGCGCCACAGCACGTCCGTGCCGTAGGAGAAGTTGATTGCGAGCGAGGACGCCGGCCGTGCACCCGCCGGCAGCTGGGACCCGTAGGAGAACACCGGCGGTGGAGGCGTCCGGTCCTTCGGGTAGAGGGCCCACAGGCCGTGCGTGCTCGTGTACAGGTTGTCGGGCGGCACGCGCGACGAGATCCTCGTCCACGCGCTCGGTGGAGCGGTGAGGAGGTCCACAGGCCGCAGCCAGCCGAGGTGGTCGACCGTGTTGACGTCAGGGTTGATCCCGCCCGCGAAGGCGAGGATCGGCCTGCCGAACGCCTGCATGAGGTGCCAGTCCACCCAACGGACCGAGCGCGTCGGGCCGATGCTCGCTGCCGAGTTGCACTGGTACACCGCCACGTATCGCATGATGAAGCCCTCGGCCGGGGTGTCGAAGACGATGTCCGCCTCGTTCAGACCGCTTTGCGGCCTGGCGCCCTGCGGCTCGTTGCCGATCTTGATCGCGAGCGCCGGGCGCCGCGGCACGTGCCCGTGCGGGGCGGGCAGGTCGGTGAGCGGGCACAGGCGGGGTGACGCCTTCGGATGGTGTCCGGGCGGGGACGCCGACCGCTGCGGGGCGGAGCCGCCGGCGAACGCCAGCAGGAGGCCGACGGCGGCACTGATGACGACGACGGCGGCGATCGACAGCACGGTGATCCGGCGTCTGCGGTACACGGCGGCCGCCTGCCGCGAGTGTTGAGGACTACGTGGGGGCACGGCTCGACAACACTAGTGACCGCGGGCCGGGCTGAGGGACGCGAGCGAGCTCGAAGCGCCTCAGCTCGAGCGCCTCAGCTCGAGGCCTCGGCTGGTGCCTCGGCCGGCGCGGTGGCCGCCGCCGCCGACGGCGCGGAAGTCGCCGCCGCCCGGCCCGGGGCCACCGTCATCCCCTCTCCCTGTACCGGTGTAGGTCGGTTTGCCAGCCGGTACACCTCGTCACCGTCGAGGGTCTCCTCCGCGAGCAGGCGCTCCACGAGCTCGTCGAGCGTGGCCCGGTGCTCCGTGAGGACGGCTACGGCCTGCCGCTCCGCTTCCCTCAGCAGGCGGGAGACCTCGGCGTCAACGTCTGCCTGCGTCGCCTCTGCGAACGGCCGGCTCGAGAACGCCGACCCGCCGCCGCCGAGATAGACCGAGCCGCCGGAGGGATAGCCGACGGGGCCGAGCTTCGGCGAAAGCCCGAACTCGCGCACCATCTTGATGGCGAGCTCAGTCGCGGTCGAGAGGTCGTTCGCAGCTCCGGTCGAGCCCTGACCGAGCACGACGAGCTCGGCCGCCCGCCCGCCGAGTCGTACGGCGAGCATGTCGTTCAGGTAGTCCTCGCCGTAGAGGTGGCGTTCCACGAGGGGAAGCTGCTCGGTCGCGCCGAGAGCCCTCCCGGCGGGGAGGATCGTGACCTTGGCCACCGGGTCCGCCTTGTCGGAATAGGCCGCCACGAGGGCGTGACCCGATTCGTGCACCGCGACGGCATGTTTCTCCTCGGGGAGGAGCACGTTCGAGCCTTCGCGCCGCCCGAGGATCAGGCGGTCCCGGGCCTCGTCGAAGTCCTTCGCCTCGATGACCTCCCGGTCCGCCCGGACTGCCACGATTGCCGCCTCGTTCACGAGGTTCGCGAGGTCGGCGCCCGAGAACCCCGGCGTCGCTCGCGATATGACGTCGAGGTCCACGTCGGGAGAGAGCCGCTTGCCCCGTGCGTGCACCTCGATGATCGAGCGCCGTTCGACGAGCGTCGGGAGCGGGATGACGATCTGCCTGTCGAACCTGCCCGGACGGAGCAGAGCCGGGTCGAGCACCTCGGGCCGGTTCGTCGCCGCCAGCACGACGATGCCGGTCGCAGGGTCGAAGCCGTCGAGCTCCGCCAGAAGCTGGTTGAGGGTCTGCTCACGCTCGTCGTTGGACACGACTGCCCCGACGCCACCCCGCCGCTGCCCGATGGCGTCGATCTCGTCGACGAAGATGATGGCAGGTGCCCGCTTGCGGGCTTCGGAGAAGAGGTCCCGCACGCGCGCCGCGCCGACGCCGACGAACATCTCGACGAAGCTCGATCCCGTGACCGAGAAGAAGGGCACGTCGGCTTCTCCTGCGACCGCGCGGGCGAGGAGCGTCTTGCCGGTTCCCGGAGGACCTACCATGAGCACGCCGCGTGGCGCCATCGCCCCGGCCCGCGCGTAGCGCTCCGGCCGCCGGAGGAAGTCGACCACCTCCCGGATCTCGAGCTTGGCGCCCTCGTAGCCGGCGACATCCGCGAACGTCGTCTGCGGCCGCTCCTCGTCGAACACCTTGGCCTTCGAGCGGCCGACGCCGAGGGCGCCCTGCAGCTGGCGGGAGGCGCCCCGAGAAAGGCGCCACCAGAGGTACCCGAGGATGAGGAAGGGCAGGAGCAGGATCACCCAGCTCAGCACTTCGGTCCCGAACGACGTGCCGCTCGGTTGAGCTGTGATCTCGACCCCATGGCCCTGCAAGTCGTTGAGAAACGTCTGCCCCGCGTACTGCGGCACATTCGTCGCGTACGAGCTGCCGTTCCGGAGCGTGCCGGTGGCGCTCCCGTCCGAGTTGAGCGTCACGGTCTTCACCTGGTGGGCGCTCACGTCGTTCAGGAACTTCGAGTAGGTGAGCGTCACCGGCGCCGAGGTGGTGCGCGTCGGCAGCAGGAAGTAGAGGAGGATGAACAGGGCGATCGCGATGGGCCACAGGTAGTGGCGCCAACGTGGAGGGGGCGGGGGCGCCGTCGGCGCGCCCTTGTCGGGGGTCGGCGGCGGCGTCGCCTGCTTGGTCATGGCCGGACCACGGCGTAAACCCTACGTCCGTCTTCGGAGAGGGGGCGGGGATCTCGGCTCGTCCTCCAGGGCGTCGACGGCGCCGGTCGTGACCGTCGTCGACTCGAGGATCGGGATCAGGTAGCCGAAGGCGGCGATCATCGACCCGAGGAACATGAGCGCCATCCCGGCGAGGCGCGCCGGGTGGAGGACGGTGAGCATCCCACCGGCCGCCGCCATGCTGATCCCGATGCCGCCGAGCCATGCCGGCAGCACGAGGCTGCGGTCGCCGTCGAGGCTGGCGCGCCTGCTGCGGAGAAAGAGGATCCCCGTGCCGAGGACCAGTGGGATGGCGATCACGGAGTGCAGCTCGTAGATCGCCGTCCCCTTGTGCGGCAGCATTCCGGTCGGGCGGCTCGCGTTGAGGGCGAACAACGACACGACGCCCATCGCGAAGTCGATCCCGATCAGCACGAGCAACATGGTGACGAGGGCTTTCGTGCTCGGTCGTTCATCGTTCACAACTCCATGTTGCCGCCCGCAGCGCACGAGCGTTACGCAGGGCGGTGGCCGAGGAGCCGGCGGGGCGCGATAAGACTGTCGGCTCGATGACCGTGCCCGCAGCGAACGAGCGCCCGAGCCGGCTGGCCGCCGCGCAGCGGGTGGTGCTGAGCGGCTGGGGTGGCAACCCGAGATCGGCTGCAGACGTCATCCGGCCTGGGAGCCTGTCCGAGGTAGTGCCCATGCTGGCCGAGATGCGGGAGCGCTCACGGAGCGTGCTCGCTCGCGGGCTCGGGCGGTCCTATGGCGATGCCGCCACGAGCGCAGGCTCGGTCGTGATCGACCTGACCGGTGCCGATCGAGTGGTCCGGACCGATGGCGCCGTCGTGACCGTCGAGGCCGGGCTGAGCCTCGACGCCCTGCTCGCCTGGTCCGTGCCGAAGGGGTGGTTCGTTCCCGTCACGCCCGGAACGCGTTACGTCACGATCGGTGGTGCCATCGCTTCGGACGTCCACGGCAAGAACCACCACCGGGAAGGCTCGCTCGGAGGTTGGGTTCGGTCGCTGCGGATCGCGACGCCGGACGGCGAGATCGAGGCGTCGCCTGACGGGGAGCATGCCGACGCGTTCTGGACGACCGTAGGCGGGATGGGGCTCACCGGGGTCATCCTCGAGGCGAGCATCGAGATGATCCCGATCGAGACGTCCCTCGTCTCGGTCGACACCGAGCGGGCTACCGATCTCGACGAGTGCATGCGGCTCATGTCGGCCGGCGACGCCGGCTATCGCTATTCGGTGGCCTGGGTCGACTGCCTGCGGCGGGGACGCGGCCTCGGGCGTGCCGTGCTGACCCGCGGCGATCACGCATCGCTCGCCGAGCTCGAGTCGGCGCCGAAAAAGCCCCGTTCCGTGACGCCGGCGGACCCGTTGGCCTACAGCCCCAGGCAACTCGCCAGGGTTCCCTTCGAGGCACCCGTGCGCCTCGCCACGCTTCCGGCGGTGAGGGCGTTCAACGAGGCATGGTTCAGGAAGGCTCCCGCCCACAGGGCCGGCGAGTTGCAGCCGCTCGCGTCGTTCTTCCACCCCCTCGACTTCCTCGGCGACTGGAACCGGCTCTACGGGCGGCACGGGTTCACGCAGTACCAGGTCGTCGTGCCCTTCGAGGCGGCCGAGGTCGTGCGGGAGATCATCGAGCAGCTCGGCCGGAGCGGGTTCCCGTCGTTGTTCGCGGTGCTCAAGCGTTTCGGGCCGGCGAACAAGGCGCCGCTCTCGTTCCCCGCTCCGGGCTGGACCCTCGCTCTCGACATCCCTCTCGGGCGCGCCGGGCTCGCCGAGTTGCTCGACCGGCTCGACGGGATCGTGGCTGACGCAGGTGGACGGGTCTACTTCGCCAAGGACGCCCGCCTTCGCCCTCAGCTCGTGCGCTCGATGTACCCGAGGATCGGCGACTGGCAGCGCGTCCGCGACCGGCTCGACCCGGACGGCGTGTTCACCTCCGACCTGGCAAGGCGGCTGCACCTCCTGGGAGACACGACATGAACGACGCGACAGGGCTGCCGCAGACGGCTGTGGTCGTCGGCGGTACCTCGGAGATCGGCCTCGCCATCCTGGAGGAGCTCGCGAAGCACCGGCTCGAAGCGGTGCTCCTGGCGGCGAGAGACCGATCGGGCCTCGAACGGGCGAAGGCACGGCTCGAAGCCGTCGGTGTCGGCGCCGTCTCTCTCGAAGAGTGCGACGTCACCAAGGCGGAGGACGTGGAGCGGCTCGTGTCGAGTGCTGCCTCAAGCCTCGGCACGGTCGACCTCGTCATCGTCGCAGCGGGCCAGCTCGGTACGGCGGAGCTCGACCAGCTGCCGCCTGCCACCGTGCTCGAGATGATGGGTGCCAATGCGGGCGGGCCGGCTGCCGCCGCCGTCGCCTTCGCATCCCTCATGGCCGGGCAGGGCTGTGGCCGCCTGGTCGTCCTCTCCTCGGTCGCCGGCCTCCGCGTACGGCGCGCGAACTTCGTCTACGGGGCGGGCAAGGCCGCGATCGATGGCCTGGCGCTCGGTCTGTCAGATGCCGTGCGGGACGCGGGCGTGTCCGTGATGGTGGTGAGGCCGGGTTTCGTGCGGACGAAGATGACGGTCGGCAGGCCCGAGGCGCCCTTCAGCGTCGATGCCACCGACGTGGCGACCGCAGTGGTCGAGGGGCTGGAGCGAGGCGCCGCCGTCGTGTACGTGCCGCCGGTGCTCCGCTACGCCTTCCTCGTCCTACGGCACCTGCCGCGGGCGGTCTTCCGCCGACTTCCCGGCTGAGCCGTCAGCGGGCCGAGACGGTGAAGAAGTCCCGCGCCCACCAGCTCGCGAAGTAGCGATCCGGCGCACCGGCCATGTCGGAGAGCATGTTCCTCCCGTTCGCCGCAGAGGCGAGCCCGTTCGGGGTGGACGGCGAGAACGTCGCGAAGTCGACCCAGTCCGTGTTGATGTCGAGCTCCATGCCGGTGACTGCGCCGGCCCTGGAGAGGAGGTTCGCCAGGCTGGTGATGTTGAGGCCTGGTCCGGCGACGTACACGAGCGCCCCGTTCGCCGTCTGGCCGAGGCCCGAGCGCCACACGTCGTCGGCGCCTCCGAGCGTGGCGCCCCAGACCGTGTTGTCATAGGGGTTGAGACCGGGGATCGGGCGCCCGTTGCGGACGAGCAGGTTGAGGTTCTGCCGCACCGACACCACGTTGCTCGACATCGCCATGCCGGGACCGCTGCCCCAGGCGCCGATCTTCACCGAACCGTTCTTGTAGATGACGACGGATGCAGCTCCGGCACGCAGGGGATCGATCACCTTCCCTTGCGTGTAGTAGCCGCCGTTGGCGTTGCTCATGAGGAACCCGGCGTTGAAAGCCGCCACGAGCGACCGGGCCGGGCCGGGCTGGACGGGGGCCGTGTACTTGTACGGCCCCCCGCCGGGGATGATGCTGCCGGAGTAGAGGGTCGCCCGCAACAGTCGCATGTCCATCCACGCCACGCCGGCGACGAGGCTCGTGTGGATGCTGTCGGGGCGCAGGAACGCCTCGTACACCGCGTACGAGCCGTCGACCTTGCGTCCCACCGGGTGCCACTGCCCCTCACCTGGGATGGGAGGGGACGCGATCGGCTTGATCCCTGCCGGCACGGGGAGGGGCTCCAGTGCCGCGTGGGCCACGGAGGTCTGGTGTGTGTGCGTCGGTGGCGGGATCGCGCCCTTCGGCGGCTTGCCCCCGACTGGCGGTGGGTTGTGCGCGTAGTAGTAGTTCTCGATGCGCGCCACGATGCCCCCGAGACCGTGCATCCGGAACCACTCGGCGGCGCGGCCGGGAAGAGTCACCCCAAGCGTGGGGTCCGTGAGGGCAGAGCCGAACGACACCCAGACCGGCGTCAGCAGCACGATTGCCGCCAGTGTGCCGCTCGCGATGGGGTGCCTGCCGTAGAAGTGCTTGCGCGCCATGCGCTTGTCACGGCGGGCGCGACGGCGGCCCTTGACGCGGATGCGCCGCCGCTGCAGGTAGTTCAGCCGGCGGTGAGCGCCCTTGCCCGAGTCGCTGCCCGAGTCGCTGCCCGAGTCGTTGCCCGCGCCGCCGCCCGAGTCGTTGCCCGCGCCGGGTCGGGGGGACCCGTCCGAGTCGCCGAGAGCTTCCTCGTCGTCTTGGCCTCGCCCGGCGACATCCGGGCGGGCGCTTGCGCTCTTCATCATGGTGGGATCGGCTCTCATCGTGTCGCTGGACGTGGTCTCGCTCGTACCCGTACTACGGCGCCTTCACGCCGCGACCGTAGTGGCGGTGGTGGCGGTGCCGAGGCCATGCACACTCCCGGCCCCGCCTTCGCGCCAGTCCTCCCAGTCTGCCGCGTACGTCTCAGCCGACCGGCAGTTTCGGCTGAGAGCCGCCTGAGAGTTGTCGGCCGGCTGGCGGGCCACCTGGGTCGTAGTGGCACACTTGCCCCGTGCTGACGCGAGGGCAGGTCTCGAAGCGGGATGCGGCCGGGCAGGGAACTCCACCAGCGGCCCCGCCGCCGGAGAAGCCTCTCTTTCGTGGATGGCTGCACGTCGGTGCGCTCGTCGCGGTCCTGGCAGCGGGGCCGGTTCTGGTCGCGCACGCGAAGACCGGCCCGCAGACGGCGGCTCTCTGCGTGTACGTCGTGTCGCTCGTCGGCCTGTTCGGCGTGAGCTCCCTCTTCCACCGCATTCGGTGGGGGAGCGCCGCGGCTCGACGTATGCGCCGTGCGGATCACAGCACCATCTTCCTCGCCATCGCGGGCACATATACGGCAGTGGCCGCCCTCGCGCTGCACGGAGGGGCGCAGGTGCTCGTCCTCGTGCTGGTCTGGGGCGGCTCGGCGGTGGGCATCGCCATCCGCCAGCTGCTCATGGATGCGCCGAAGTGGCTGGTCGCGCTGCCGTACGTCGTGGTCGGCTGGTCGGCACTCGCGGTCGTGCCGCAGCTCGTGCGAGGGGCGAGCTGGCCCGGTTTCCTGCTCCTGTTGGCCGGAGGGCTCGCCTACTCGGGCGGCGCCGTCGTGTACTCGCGCCGCCGCCCCGACCCGGCTCCGGCGGTGTTCGGCTTCCACGAGGTCTTCCACACCTGCACCTTGATCGGCGCGCTGCTCCAGTTCCTTTCCGTCGCCTGGTTCGCGCTGCCGCGGAGTTGATCCGATGGCGGTCCTGGTCGTCGACGACGAGCCGTCGCTCGTGGACACCGTGGCGACGGTGTTGCGGTACGAGGGCTTCGACGTGGTGGAGGCGCGGACCGGGCGGGAGGCGCTCGCTCGACTACAGGAGCAGCGCTTCGATCTGGTGGTGCTCGACGTCATGCTGCCGGATCTCGACGGTCTCGAGGTCACGAGGCGCATGCGGGCGGACGGCATCGACGTGCCGGTCCTCTTCCTCACAGCACGAGGAGAGGTGTCCGACCTGGTCGAGGGTCTGTCAGCCGGGGGGGACGACTACGTGTCGAAGCCGTTCTCCCTCGCCGAGGTCGTTGCCCGCTCGAAGGCGCTGATACGCCGCTCGAAGGGGGAGCGCGACGATGGCAAGCTCTGGTTCGCCGATGTGGTCATGGACGAGGAGACCCACGAGGTCTGGCGCGGCGGCAACGCGATCCAGCTCACGGCCACGGAGTTCAACCTGCTACGCGTCTTCCTCCTCAACCCCCGCCGCGTGCTCTCGAAGGCCCAGCTCATCGACAACGTCTGGCACTACGACTTCGGCGGCAACCAGAACATCGTGGAGGCCTACGTCCGTTACCTCCGCAAGAAGCTCGACCCGTACGGACCCCCGCTGATCCACACCATCCGCCTCGTCGGCTACGTGCTGCGGGAGTCGGACGAGTAGGTGTCGCTCCGACTCCGGCTCGTGATCACCGTGGCGGTGGTGGCCCTGGTCGCGCTGGCCGGCGCCGACGTCGTCACGTTCTCCTCGTTCCGGGCGTCGCTCATCGCCCGCCTCGACTCGACGCTGCGGACCTCGGCCGCACCCTTGGAGGACTGCCTCGATCGCGGCGGTCACCTCACGACGACGATCCTCACCGAGGCCTCGCCGGGCATCCTCGCCGAGGTGCGGACGCGCGACGGCGCCCTGCTCCAGCACGTCGCGGCGGTCTCGGTGCCGCGCGGTGTGACGGCGGCGGAGTTCGGTCCCGCCCTTTCTGCGAGGCTCGGAGGGCTCGGAGAACTCGTGCCGTCACGGCCAGGCAACGGTCCGGTCTCGGACGACTGCCTGCGACCGACACCCGTGGCGCCGCCCAAGAACGAGCCGTTGTTCCGACCGGTGAGGCTCGGGACCGGGCGCTACTTCACGACCGAGGGAGCCGGGCCGGCTCATCCCGCCTTTCGCGTGCGGCTCTCCGTGCTCGCCGACCGGAGGCTCCTCGTCATCGCCGTGCCCTTCCAGCCCACTGCGGAGATCCTCGCTCGGCTGCTCCTCATCGAGCTCGGCGTCTCGGCGGCCGCGCTCGCCGTCGCGATCGTTCTCGGCATGATCCTCGTACGGGTCGGGGTGCGGCCGCTGCTCGAGGTCGAGAAGACGGCCGAGGACATCGTGGGCGGGGACCTCGAGGCGAGGGTACCGGAGCGGTTCAAGGCACAGACCGAGATCGGCCGCCTGACCCTCGTGCTCAACTCCATGCTCGGGCGGCTGTCGGAGGAGTTCCACGCTCGGGACGAGACGGCGAAGGAGCTCGCGCGCTCGGAGAACCGCATGCGCCAGTTCCTCGCCGACGCCTCCCACGAGCTGCGCACTCCGATCGCGGCGATCTCGGCATATGCCGAGCTGTTCTCGACGGGGGCCGCCGAGCGGCCGCAGGACCTCTCGCGCGTCCTCATCGGCATCCGTGCCGAGACGGCGAGGATGGGCACCCTCGTGGAGGACCTCGTGCTCCTAGCCAGCCTGGATGAGGGCCGCCCGCTCGAACGCCACCCGGTCGAGCTCGTCTCGCTGGCCGCCGAGGCAGTGCGTGCGGCGTCGGCGATCGGTGCGCAGTGGCCCATCCGGCTCGTCGCAACGGACTCGGTCGAAGTCCTCGGGGACGCCGCGAAGCTGAGACAGGTGGTGGACAACCTGCTCGCCAACGTCCGCGCTCACACGCCGGCCGGCACGCAGGCCGAGGTGCGGGTGTTCGCAGAGCATGAAGACGCGGTCATCGAGGTGGCCGACCACGGCCCGGGAGTGGGGAAGGGAGTGGAGGGGCGAGTGTTCGAGCGTTTCTTCCGGGCGGACTCCTCGCGCTCGCGTGCCTCGGGCGGCACCGGCCTCGGGCTCGCCATCGTCCAGGCCATCGTCGTCGCCCACGGAGGCAGCGTTTCGGGATCCGGGACGGCAGGCGGCGGTGCGACGTTCACGGTCCGCCTCCCGCGTGCCACGCCGGACGAGCCCGACGGCACGAGCTGACCCGCGGCACGGCCGCGTACCGTTGCAGAAGTGTCAGCGGCCACCCTGTTGGTTCTCAGGAGCGTCTCAGAGAGCCTCGTCAGACTCGCAGCGTGATGACCAGCCCTGTCGCGGTCCGGAACCGCCCAAGCTCGGGTGGCGGCAAGGCGAAGTCGCTCCCCGGTCCCGCTCCGCGTCCGCGCGCGCTCGACGCCGCGCTCGTGATCGCCGGCCTCGGCTTCGGCGCGACGATCGGCGTGACCCTCACGGCCGAGAGCTGGTCACAGCTGCACGCGCCCGGTGGAGTCGCCATGTTCCTCGGCAACCTGACCGGGATGGCCGGCACCTACCTGGCGCTCGTGATGGTGCTGCTCGTGAGCCGGATCCCGCACGTCGAGCGCGTCCTCGGGCAGGACGGCCTGCTCCGCTGGCACCGCCGCCTGTCGCCCTGGCCGATCTCCCTCATCGTCGCTCACGCCGTCTTGTTGACCTATGCCTACGCCGAGGCTTCGAAGACCGGCTTCATGCACCAGCTCGGCACCTTCTTCTCGAGCTACTCCGGGATGTCGATCGCGATCATCGGGTTCGTCGTGTTCCTCGCGGTCGCCGTGGCCTCGATCTACTCGGTCCGCAGCCGGATGCGGCGCGAGCGGTGGTGGGCGCTGCACCTCGGCATGTACCTCGCCTTTGCCCTCGCCTTCGTCCACGAGGTGGTGCTCGGGCCGTCGTTCGTCGGGCACCCACTCACCCAAGCCGTCTGGGGTGCCGCCTGGGCTGCCACTGCCGGGCTCGTCCTCGTCTACCGGGTCGGCTACCCCGTCGTGCGCAGCCTGCGCCACGACCTGCACGTGGACGAGGTCCGCCCGGAGGCCGACGGCGTCGTGTCGATCATCCTGCGCGGGCGCAACCTCGAGCGCCTCCCCGTCTCGGGGGGCCAGTTCTTCGAGTGGAGGTTCCTCACCCGCGGCCTCTGGTGGCAGGCACATCCGTACTCGATGTCAGCTCGTCCCCGGCCACCGTTCCTGCGACTCACGGTGAAGGCGGTCGGTGACCATTCCTCCGCCCTGGCGGAGCTCCGGCCGGGCACCCGCGTCGCCATCGAGGGCCCGTACGGCGCGTTCACGACTCACGCGCGCAAGCGCAACAAGGTCGCCTTCCTCGCGGGTGGCATCGGCATCACCGCTGCGCGGTCGCTCCTCGAGGATCTCCCGAAGTCGGCCGAGCCCGTCGTCGTCTGGCGGGTCTCGAGCCCGGCAGACGCTGCGCTCGAGGAGGAGGTCCGCACGCTCGTCACGCGCCTTCGCGGGAAGCTCCACATCCTTCCCGGCGGGCGCACGGAGGTGCCGATGCGCCACGCCGTCCGGCTCGTGCAGGACGTGAGACGGCGCGACGTGTTCGTGTCGGGGTCCGAGGGTTTCGTCGCTGCTGCGCTCGAGGAGCTGAGCCGCGACGGCGTTCCGAGAGACGCCATCCATCACGAGGTGTACGCATTGTGATCAACCGGAAGGCACCACTCGTCTCGGCCGCAGCCTGCGCCGGCCTCGCCGTCATCCTCGTCGCTCACGTTGCGAGCGGCACGCGCTCGCTGCTTCCCACGGCTGCCCGTCCGGCGGGATCGGGCACAGGCTCGGGATCGGGCACAGGCTCGGGCCAATCGAGGTCCTCGACCTCCTCAGGCGGATCGAGCTCCAGCTCCCAGGTGTCCGGCAGCACGACCGGCAAGATCGAGCAGTACGGCTATGGAGAGCTGTCGGTCTCGGTGTCGGTCTCGCACGGCAAGATCACACAGCTCAACATGGGCCGCCTGCTGACCGCGGACTCCTACTCCCAGCAGCTTGCGCAGCAGGTCATCCCGATGTTGCGCAACGAGGTCCTCTCCGCCCAGTCGGCGCAGATCTCGGGCATCTCGGGCGCTACGTACACCTCGGAGGCGTACGCGATGTCCGTTCAATCGGCGCTCGACAAGCTCCACGTGAAGTGAGCCACCCGAGCCGCAGCCGGGAGGTCTCCCACGCCGAGCCCGTCATGGGCACGGTGGTGTCGTACCGGCTCGAGCCCGGGCAGCTCTCCGAGGATGAGGCGCTCGATGCGCTTGCGGCGAGCACCTCCGAGTTGCACCGCCTCGACGACCTGTTCAGCACCTGGAAGCCGGACAGCCCGATGAGCCGCCTGCGTCGAGATGAGCTGGCGGCCCCCGTTCCCGGGGAGATCGAGATCGTGCTCGAGCTGTGCGCGGCTGCGAAGGACGTCACCGGTGGCTGGTTCGATCCGTGGGCGATGCCGGGCGGTGTCGACCCGACCGGTCTCGTGAAGGGCTGGGCTCTCGAGCGAGCTGCCGACGCGCTCCGGGCTCGGGGAGTCCGGGCTGCCATGGTGAACGGCGGCGGTGACATCGTGACCTTCGGCACGCGCACCCCACCGGCAGACGAACCTGGCGCACCAGAGGCCCGAGCTGAGGGCGCCTTCGAGTCGACCTGGCCGATCGGCATCCGTCACCCCTGGCGGCCAGAGGCGTTGGCCTGTGTCGTGTTGCTCGAGAGCGGCGGGTCGATCGCCACCTCCGGCACCTACGAGCGCGGGGATCACTTGATCGACCCGTTCGCCTCGCCGAGCGGCGCGGCGCGAGCCGGCCTCCGTCACCCCGGGGATCGACGCGTCGTCTCGGCGTCAGTCGTCGGGGCATCCCTCGCGATGGCAGACGCCTTCGCCACGGCGCTCGCGGTCGCGGGTGCAGAGGGAGCTGAGTTGGCAGAGCGGCTCATCACGCTCGGATACGAGAGCTACCGGATATTCGAGGACGGTGCAGAGGACTCCACTCCCAGGTTCCCCCTCGCGGAGGCTGCAGCCAGGTCGTGAATCATCCCGACCGGCCGCTCGCCCAGCCACGCTCGCACAGCTCAGGCGCCTCACCATCCTCAGGCGCGTCAGGCTCACTGACCGAAACGCCGCTCCCTGCGTACGAAGTCCCGCAGCGCTCGGAGGAAGTCGACGCGCCGGAAAGCGGGCCAGTAGGGGTCGACGAACACGCACTCGGCGTAGGCCGCCTGCCAGAGCAAGAAACCCGACAGCCGCGCCTCGCCGCTCGTCCTGATCAGGAGATCCGGATCGGGGAGGTCGGGCGTGTACATGTGGGCCGAGAGAGCCGTCGCGTCGATGCCCGCAGGGAGGTCGTGCGGATCGACTCCGGAGTCGACGAGATCGGTGACGAGCGACTTGCAGGCATCGACGATCTCCTCGCGCCCCCCGTAGCCGAGCGCGAGCGCGAAGTGCCATCGTTCGGGTGCGCCCTTGGACTCGCGCTCCGCATAGGCGACCGCTTCTGCCAGCCGCGGCGGCAGCAGCTCGAGGCTGCCGATCACGCGGACCGAGCACCCGAGGGAGTGAGCGAGCACCGGGAGGTCCTCGAGCAGGTCGATGAGCACGTCGTAGTACGGCTCGAGCTCGTCGGTCGGACGCCGGAGGTTGTCGGTCGACAAGACCCACGCAGTCACCGCCGGGAGTCCGAGCTGCGCGCTCCAGGTGAGGAGCTCGCGCAGCTTCGTCATGCCGGTGCGGTAGCTGGCGCTGTAGTCGGCGAGACCCTCGGCGCGAGCGAACCGGCGGTGCCCGTCGAGGATCACGCCGACGTGAGCCGGGAGGCGATCCGCCGGCAGCGAGTGAGCCAGTCGGCGCTCGTAGGCTCGGTAGATCGGGGCCGTCCACGTCACGCAGCCATTCTCGCCGAATTCGGCAGCCCTCCTGCCGCGGCGGGTCGCCGGATGATGCCCGGCGCCGTCGTCGAGCAGGCGGTCTGGCTCTCGACCGGTCGGATCGGGTAGACGGTTCCAATGCCCTCCTCCGAGGTCCACCACCGCCAGATCGATGCGATACGACGGCGTGAGAGGGCCCGCGCCCGTGCCAGGGCGGCTCGACGGCGCGGTCTGACACGGCTTGCAGCCCTGGTTGCCGTCATCGGGATCGTCATCGGGCTGTCGGTGTCGCAGCTTTCCTCGGGCGGCAGCCCGACCTCGAAGTCGTCGCGCAGCGCAGCCGGCCTGAAGTCGTCGCTCCGCGAGCGTGCGAGCTCCATGCCGGCCGTGGAGGCCGGCCAGGAGTCCTGGGTGCTCAACGGCCCCCTCAGCCGGGAGGTGGTCCTCCCGGCGGCGAACGGCCGGTCGCTCGTGGTCGTAGGTGGGCTGCAGGGCAGCTCCACGACCCAAGGCGTCTACGAGGTCGATCCGCTCACCGGGGCCGCGACCCAGATCGGGAACCTCGCGGCACCCGTCCACGACGCGGCGGGAGTCGTGCTCGGCGGGAAGGGACTCGTGTTCGGCGGAGGCTCGGCGACGCCGGACTCAGTCGTCCAGCAGCTGTCCGGGCTCGGCCCCCGAACGGGCGCTCCATCTGCCGGCGCAGGCGGGGGAGGTACCGGCGGGGGTGGCTCGGCGACCGCTGCGCGCCTCTCGCCTCTCCCACAGGCGCGGGCTGACGACTCAGCTGTCGCCATCGGCTCGACCGCGTATGTGATCGGCGGTTACAGCGGCTCGTCGGGCGACGCTGCCGTTCTCTCCACGACCGACGGCCGCACATACCACGCCGTCGCGAACCTCCCGGTTCCGGTGCGCTACGCCGCCGTGGCGGCGCTCGACGGCAGGATCTACGTCTTCGGGGGCGACGCCACCTCGGGCAGCCGTGCCGGGGCGCCCATCTCGACAGTCCAAGTGGTGGACCCCTCGACTCACAGCGCGTCGATCGCGGGCAGCCTGCCGATGCCGCTCGCAGGGGGCGCAGCGGCCGCCCTCGGCGCCCACCTCTATCTCGCCGGCGGCGAGACCGTGCCGCCGAGCGCGAGCCCGAACACGGTGCCCCGCGTGGTCGGGACCATCTACGAGTGGTCGGTCCGGACCCGGAAGGCCCTTGTCGCCGGACGTCTGTACACGCCGGTGTCCCATGCCGGGATAGCCGTGCTCGGCCAGCGGGCGTGGCTCGTCGGCGGCGAGACGGGGCCGAGCTCGCAGACGACGGCCGTCCAGATGTTCGAACCGAACCCGGCCTTCGGGATCGCCGGCCAACCAGGGGCGGGATCGCCCTACTACGGCGACACCCTCCTCATCGCCGACCGGGGGAACAACCGCATGCTCGTGCTCAACGACACCGGCCGGATCATCTGGCGGTACCCGGGTCCGGGCAAGCCCCCGCCACCCGGCGGTTTCTACTTCCCCGACGACGCGTTCTTCATCCGCCACGGGACGGCGATCATCTCGAACCAGGAGGCGAACGAGACGATCGTCGAGATCGCGTATCCGTCCGGGAAGCTCCTCTGGCAGTACGGGCATCCTCGCCAGCCCGGCTCCGCACCCGGGTATCTCAACAACCCGGACGACGCCTACATGCTGAAGAACGGTGACGTGACCGTGGCGGACCCGATGAACTGCCGCGTCCTCATACTCAGCCCGTCGAAGCGCACCCTCCGCCAGATCGGAACCCCGGGCGACTGCACGCACAACCCGCCGTCGCTCCTCGGCTCTCCCAACGGGGACACCCCGCTCGCGAACGGCAACCTTCTCATCTCGGAGATCAACGGCTCGTGGGTCGACGAGATCACCACGAGTGGAAAGCTCGTCTGGTCGGTCCACCTGCCCATCGGCTACCCCTCGGACGCACAGCAGATCGGCCCCGACAGGTACCTCGTCGCGAACTACGAGAACCCCGGCGCCTTCCTCGAGTTCAACCAGGCCGGCAAGATCCTCTACCGCTACGCCCCGACCTCCGGCGTCGGCCGGTTGAACCAGCCGTCGCTCGTGGAGCGGCTGCCCTCGGGTGTCCTCATGGCCAACGACGACTACGGCGACCGCATCGTCGCGATCGATCCGGCCACGGGCGCAATCGTGTGGCAGTACGGCAAGACGGGTGTCGCCGGCACGGCTCCGGGGCTGCTCAACAAACCCGACGGATTTGACCTTCTAGCACCGAACGGAACGTACCCGACACATCCTGCGACCGGCTGAGCCCGCAAGAACGATGGAGCGCCTGATCCCTCCCACAGAGCCGCCGCGCGTGCCCCGGCCCGTGCCACTGCACCGGAGGCCGAGCGCCCCGGCGAGCGCGCTCGAGATCG
>JAKCCH010000154.1 GCA_021838945.1 Actinomycetes bacterium | reverse complement strand
AAGGGCTGTCGGTACGCGCTGTGGAAGAACCCCGAGCACCTGACCGCTCGCCAGCGGGGCAAGCTGGCCTGGGTCGCGAGGACCAACGAGCGGCTCTACCGGGCCTACCTGCTGAATTAACCGGCCCTCGGGGGTGGAGTCAAGAGAACCTTCTCGGTCAGCTCAGATTTCCCAGTCGCCGGAGGTGGCCTTCGAGGCTGTCGATGACGCGTCGGTGGCGGGCTTCCTCCGATGCCCATCCTCTGCGTTCGGCGTCGTCGCGTAGGGCTCGCACGTCGGCCAGTTGGGCTTGAAGGACGGGAGTGAACTCGGGGACGGCCACGAAGTTGGAGCAGTTCTCGCACACGTTCGCGTAGGGGCAGGCTTCGGCGACGAGCTCGCGGGCGCAGTAGCCGTGGGCGACGCGGGTCTTGAGCATCTCCGACGCCAGCCACTCGACCTTGTCGGGTGGAGCGGGCCGGCGGCCGGTTGGAGTGATGGGGATCCTGGGCCTGATCTTCCCGATGGCGACGTCGTAGGCGTTGCGCAGCGTCGGCGACGCCAGGGTGGCGTACCTGAGGGTCATTTCCGGCGTGGTGTGGCCCAACAGGGCCATCAGGCCCTGGATGGACATGCCGGCGTTGGCCAGGGCTGTGGCGTAGGTGTGGCGAAGCTGGTGGGCCACGATATGCAGCGGGGCGCCGTCGGGCCCGGTGAGCCCGGCTGAGCGCACGGCGTCGGCGAGGCCCCGTTCGATTCGCGCAGAGCCCGGCCGGCGTCCTCGTTCGACGAACAAGAAGTCGGCCATGCGCCCGTCGCGGGAATGGGGCAGCGCCCGTTGCCTGCCGCGCTGAGCGGTCCACTCGTCAAGAGCGGCGACGGTGACAGCGTCGAGGGGAACGCTGCGCTCGGAGTTCAGCTTTCCGAGAGGGACGCGCAGCCAGGTGCCGGAGGTTCCGTAGTCGACAACGCAGTCGACCTCGAGGTCCAACAGCTCGCCGATACGAAGGCCAGTCCCGCGCAGCACCGTGAGAGCGACCCGGGCGAAGCGGTCAGGGAGAGCCGCGACGGCGGCCATGAGGGCGGTGTCGACGTCGGGGGGCAGCGCTCGGGGCAGCTGGCGGGCGGGGCGGGGCACGTCGGAGGAGAACATGATCCGCCGCGACGGGGCCTGCGCCCATCCCCACGCAGAGATGTCGTCGAGGAAGCAGCGCAGGGCGGTGAGCGCGGCGATGGTGGTGGCGGTCCCGACCTGGCGTTCACAGGCTCGCTGGCCTCGCCAGCGCCGGGTGGGTAGCCAGGCGCAGTACGCCTCGATGTGCGCCCGCTCAAGGGCTGCGAGGCTGGTCATATCGGGGTAGCGGTCGGAGAGGAACTCGCCGAAGCAGGCCAGGTCACCGGCGCGGTTGCGGATCGTGCGGGCCTTGACGACGGCTTGGCGGGCTTCGAGGTAGCTCAGCATCGACTGACGGATCTCGGGGGCGCCCACGACTTCGAGGCGCGACGCCAGGTTCCCGGGGCCGTCCTGGCGTCGCTGCACCGGTGGGATGTCGATGAAGCGGGCCTCATAGGCCAGTCGGGTCAGGCTGTGGAGGTGGCTGAGCCTGGAGCGACGCGCGGCCGCGGTGTAATGTGGAGTGGCACGGATCGCCGTTCGGACGGTGTCGAGGTCGGCTGGAGTGAGGCTGGCCGGGCTTCGCCCCATGAACGCCACAGCCAGAGGCAGCGCCTCGCCCAGCACGGCCTTGGTCCACGGCTCGGCCCACTCGAGGCGGCCGGCTGCTCCTCGCAGGGCGGCAACCTCGTCGGGGTAGATGACTGTCACCGCGCTGGCAAAGCGCCGTCCGGCGTTCTTGGCGGCGAGGAGGTCCATGTCGGGGGCGACTCGGCCGGTGAGCGACGCGAAGACGATTAGAGGCCACGACAACGGGATCCGACCCAAGTCGACGAGTCGGCCGGTCAACGGGCGGCTCATCCAGGTGCTCAGGTCCCCGTGACGGTCGATGAAGTGTCGGGCATCGCGGATACGGTCACGTCGGGCGGACGCGGTCAAGCCCAGGTCTTCACAGTGAGCGGCGTAGGCGCCGAGAAGATCCTCGCCCGGCTCAGCGCAACGGTCGATGGCGGTCATCGGCCCATCACCGCCCGGGCGACCGCGTACTCAGTTGAAAGGGCGTCCGCGGAGAGATGCACGTAGCGGGCGGTCGTCTCCGGCGAGGCGTGGCCCATCAGCTCGCGCAGGACCAACAGGTCGACCCCCGCTGCCGCCAACTCGGTCCCAAACGTGTGCCTCAGCCGGTGAGGTCGAACCCTGGTCGCACCTGACCGCTCCCGGTGCGTGCGAAAGATCCGCCGCAGGCCGGCCTCGGTCATGGCGTGGCCGGCGGTGGGGCCGCGCAACACGACGAAGCACTCCACGCTCGGACACCCATGCGGGCGTTCGGCTCGCAGGTAGGCGGCGCACTCGGCGAAAAACGAATCATCGACTGGCACGACCCGTTCCTTGCCGCCCTTGCCCACCACCCGCAGCCGGCGAAGGCCCATGTCAACGTCGGCGAGGCGCAAAGAACGGACCTCCGCCGAGCGCAGACCACCCAACACCATGGCCAGGACGACAGCACGGTCGCGGTGGGTCTCCAAGTCGGCGACGAACGCGGTCACGTCGCCGGGGTCAACGGACTCAGGCAGTCTCCGAGGCTGGCGGACGAGCTGCCCGCCGCCACGCGGGCGCCCGGGGCCCAGATGGCCGAGAAGACCCCGGCGCGAAGCCCGCAGCCCGCTGGAGCGACGAGCGGCGGGCACCGGGTTGTCGACGAGCTCCCCCGACATCACCATGTACTCGAACAGCCCCCGCACCGCGGCGATCCGCCGGTTCATCGTCGCTGGCGCCGCACCCTTTCGGTCGGCCATGCGGACAACCTTCGCGCCGTCTCCGCCGCCCGGACGTCGAACCTGCCAGTCGAGGTAATCGAACAAGTCGATCGGCGCCACGTCGGCCGGGACGAGCCCGCAGTCGGCCAAGAAACGTCCGAAGTTCAACAGGTCGAACGCATACGCCCGCACCGTCGCCGGCGAGAACGCCCGAGAGCCCAGGTGAGCCAAGTAGCCGTTGGCGGACTCGACCAGCGGGCCGCCGCCGGAATCGTCAGTCAGACGCCAACCCTCCGCCGTCGACGCCACTTTGAGCTCATGATCCACGTTCATAGTCTCTCTCCTTGACCGAGTATCCAACCCCGGGCACGACCAGAGGTGGACCCTCAGCCCGTCACCCCGAACACCGACCCCCAAGGCCGGTTAAGGGATAGGAGGCCCTGCGGGCGATCTTCGCCGGCGACCTCACCGAAGACGAGGTGGGCGAGCTGCTCGACCGCTTCTGCTCCAAGGCCTCCCGCTCCGGCCTGAAGCCCTTCGTCACC
>JAKCCH010000064.1 GCA_021838945.1 Actinomycetes bacterium | reverse complement strand
CATCACCGGGGCCATCCTGCTCGTCCTGCTCTTCGTCACGCTCTCGTACCGCGAGGTCGTGATGGTCTACACGAGGGCGGGCGGCTCGTATGTCGTGAGCCGGGAAAACTTCGGGCCGCGGGTGGCTCAGATCTCCGCAGTCGCGCTCATCATCGACTACATCCTCACGGTCGCCGTGCAGACGGTCGCGGGCACGGACTCGCTGCTCTCTGCCTTCGACCCGAGCGCCGGGTGGCTCGAGATCGTCCTCATCACCGTCGGCATCGTCGTGTTGCTCACCTACGGCAACCTGCGCGGCATCCGGGAAGCGGGCAAGACGTTCGCGCTGCCGACCTACCTGTTCAGCTCGGGCATCGCCGTCCTCATCATCTTCGGTCTCGTGCGAGCTGCTCTCGGACAGCTCCATGCACACTCGATCCACGTGACTGGCGTCGTGGTCGGGCACGCCGGGAGCGGGCTGCTCTACGGCGCCGGCATCCTCGTCGTGTTGAGGGCGTTCGCGAACGGCGGCTCCTCGCTCACCGGCCTCGAGGCGATCTCGAACGGCATCGCCACGATCAAAGAGCCGCGCGGCACGAACGCGCGACGCGTGCTCGTCGTCATGTCGGCGATCCTCGGGTCGCTCGTTCTCGGGGTGTCGATCCTTGCGCGCATCACGCACGCCGTGCCGCACGTGCTCGGGATCCCGACGGTGCTCTCGCAAGAGGTGCGCTACGTGTTCGGCTACAGCCTCGCAGGGAAGGTCGCCTACTACTACATCCAGATGGTCACCGTCCTCATCCTGTGGACGGGAGGCAACACGAGCTTCAACGGCTTCCCCAACCTGGCGAGCTTCGTGGCGGAGGACGCCTACCTGCCCCGGCAGCTCACGCGCCGTGGACACCGCCTTGTCTTCTCCAACGGGATCGTCATCCTCTCCGTGCTCTCGATCGCCCTCATCGCCGGCACCAAGGGCGATCTGAACTCGCTCGTCGCCCTCTACGCCATCGGCGTGTTCGTCGGGTTCACGATGGCCGGCTCGGGCATGGTGAAGCACCACCTCACGGCTCGCGAACGCAACTGGAAGGTGAAACTCGTCATCAACGGCTTCGCAGCCGTGCTCTCCTTCGTGATCGTCGGCATCCTCGCCGTCGTGAAGTTCACCGAAGGCGCGTGGCTCGTCGTGGTGCTGTTCCCGATCCTGTTCGTCGTCCTCATCCGGCTCCACAAGCAGTACGTCACGGAGAAGGCGGAGCTGGAGGAGAACGCCCCGCACGCGGCGGAGGTGCCGATCCTGCGACGCCACGTCGTGCTCGTGTTCGTGGAGCGGATGGACCTTGCCACCGCCCGGGCGCTCCAGTACGCGAGGACGCTGCAATCCGACGAGCTCCGAGCTGTCCACTTCGTCCTCGACAACCAGGTCGCGAACGAGCTCGAGCAGCAGTGGATCCGCCTCGGCCTCTCCCAGTTCCCGCTCGACCTCGTCGAGTGCCCCGACCGGCGACTCACCCGGGCGTCGATGGAAGTCGTCGCCGAGGCCGCCGAGGACGGGCGCACCGAGGTGAGCGTGCTGCTCCCGCGGCGCGTCTTCGAAGGAGCGTGGCGCCGGGTGCTGCACGACCGGACTGCCGACCGCATCGCCGGGTTCGTCAGCCAGCTGCCGAACGCGACCGCCACGATCGTGCCGTTCCCGCTCGGCAAGCGCCGGCGGGAGCTCGTGCCCTGGCGCAACCGGGACGAGCCCGAGGCGCCGGCGGACCTGGCCGGGGCCGGCGCTAAGGCCGGGGCCGAGCATCACGGCCCGATGCGCGGCGCCGCCGCCATCGTCCACGGGAGGCCGTGGACTGGCGTACACCGGCACGGCGACGAGGAGGGGGGCGCGGCCGAACGGAAGGCCGCCACCGCCGCCAAGGCCACGGCGGGCGGGAAGGGCACCGAGCCGAGCAGGTCGCTGCTCCCGGGAGCCATGCCGATCGCACAGCTCCGTTGGCGCCAGAGGGCCAAGGTCGGTGGCCGTGTCCGGTCGGTTCGTGTCCAGCCCCGGGCCGGGGTGCCGAGCGTGGAGTGCATCCTCGCCGACCCCACCGGGCAGCTCTTGCTCGTCTTCCAGGGCCGGCGCCGCTATCCCGGAGTCGAACCGGGGGCGGTCATCACCGCGGAAGGTATGGTTGGGGACCGGAACCATCGGACGGCGATGATCAACCCGATCGTCGAGATAATCCGGCCCGGAGAGGTCGGGAACCCCCCGCCAGCGGAGGGCTCGACGGAACACCAGGAGTGATCCCTCTGGTCGGCGGCGCGCGTCGCGCTGGTCCGGAGGGTGCTCTGACCTGGTCACATCACCGGCTGGCCTAGTGAAATCTTGAACATGCCCCCCGGACTCGTTTATCCTCCCCCCGACCTGAGCAAAGGAGCTGATCGGTGCCCACCCACCTCCTAGCGAGCTCCGGCGGCTACCAGGCCTTCTCTCTCGGCGGAGCCGAGCGTGCCTGGCTGGGATTCGCCCTGGCTGCTGGAGCCGTAGCAATCCTCGTCGCCCTCTACCTGATGCGCGGCGTCCTCGCGGCGGATCAGGGCACCGCCTCGATGCGCGAGATCGCGTCTGCCATCCAGGAGGGCGCCGTCGCCTTCCTCCGGCGCCAGTTCCGCACGATCGCCATCATCGTCATACCGCTGTTCGTGCTCGTGTTCTTCACCGCCACGAAGGTGGTGAACGCCAACAACAAGGTGGTGCTGAGCTTCGTCGCCGCCGGCCTCTCCCGGGCCATCGCGTTCCTCCTCGGAGCCCTCTTCTCGTCCGTCACCGGCTTCATCGGGATGAGCATGGCCGTGCGCGGCAACGTCCGTACCGCTGCAGCGGCCCGCGGTGGCGAGCTCCCGGGCGCCCTCCGCATCGCCTTCCGCACCGGGGGCATCACCGGCATGTTCTGCGTCGGCCTCGGCATCATCGGCGCTACCGGCATCGTCTTCATCTTCCAGAACAGCGCTACAGCCGTGCTCGTCGGGTTCGGCTTCGGCGCCTCGCTCCTCGCCCTCTTCATGCGTGTCGGAGGTGGCATCTTCACGAAGGCGGCCGACGTCGGTGCCGACCTCGTCGGCAAGGTCGAGGCCGGGATCCCCGAGGACGACCCCCGCAACGCCGCCACGATCGCTGACAACGTCGGAGACAATGTCGGAGACTGCGCCGGGATGGCGGCCGACCTGTTCGAGTCCTACGAGATCACGATCATCGCCTCGCTCATCCTCGGCTACTCGGCTTTCAAGACCCTGTACGCCCACAACCCGGCGGCCTGGGCGAGGGGTCTCATATACCCGCTAGTCGTGGCCGGGATCGGCATCCTCACCTCGGCCATCGGGATCCTCATCGTCCGGGCGCGACCGAGCGACCGGACCGCGATGGCGGGGATCAACCGGGGCTTTCGCTTCTCGGCGCTTTTGACGCTCATCGGAGCATTCTTCGTAGCCCAGTTCTACGTGCACAACCTGAAGGTCTTCTGGGCCGTCCTCGTCGGCGTGTGCCTCGCCCTCGTCGCGAGCCTCATCACGGAGTACTTCACGTCGACCGAGAGGCGCCCGGTGAGGGAGGTGGCTGATTCCACCATCACCGGTCCGGCGACCACGGTGCTCTCGGGGATCGCCCTCGGCCTCGAGTCGAGCGTCTGGGCCGTGCTCGCCATCGTGGTTGCCATCGCCGTCGCCGTCGGCCTCGGCGGCACGAACATCGACGTCGACCTCTACCTCGTCGCGCTCGTCGGGATCGGCATGCTGTCGACGACCGGCATGGTGATCTCGGAGGACTCCTTCGGCCCCGTCGCCGACAACGCAGCCGGCGTGGCCGAGATGTCCGGCGAATTCCACGGCGAGGCTGAGCGGGTCATGGTGAGCCTCGACGCCGTCGGCAACACGACGAAGGCGATCACGAAGGGGGTCGCGATCGGCTCGGCCGTCATCGCCTCGGTCGCCTTGTTCGCGTCCTTCATCGAAACGGTCGGCTCCCAGCTCCACATCTCATCGCTCGGGAACGCCCTCTTCGACAACCCGCTCACCCAGATCAGCGTCGCCAAGCCGCTGCCCTTCATCGGCCTCCTCATCGGCGGCACGATCGCTTTCCTCTTCTCGTCCCTCGCCATCCGCGCCGTCGGGCGCTCTGCCGGGACGGTCGTGCAGGAGGTGCGCCGCCAGTTCCGTGAGCATCCGGGCATCATGGACCGCACCGAGAAGCCGGAGTACGGGCGGGTCATCTCGATCTGCACGGCAGCCGCCCAGCGGGAGCTCGCCACCCCGGCTCTGCTCGCCATCCTGGCGCCGGTGATCGTCGGGTTCCTCATCAACTACTACGCCCTCGGCGCCTTCCTCGCCGGGACCATCCTCACCGGGCAGCTCATGGCGAACTTCCTGTCGAACTCGGGAGGCGCCTGGGACAACGCCAAGAAGTACATCGAGGACGGCTACCACGGCGGGAAGGGGTCCGACTCGCACAAGGCCGCCGTCATCGGCGACACCGTCGGGGACCCGTTCAAGGACACGGCGGGCCCTGCGCTCAACCCGCTCATCAAGGTGATGAACCTGGTGTCCCTCCTCATACTCCCGACCGTCATCGCGTTGCGGCACAACGATGCCCGGTTCGTCATCGCGGGGATCGCCCTCGTCGTGCTGATCGCGGCGATCCTGTTCTCGAAGCGCTCGACGGGCTCGTTCGGCGAGGACACCTCGGCCGGCTCGGGCGCGGTGGCGGCGGCGGGTTCGGCGGAAGCGGTCTCCGCGGCACCGGCGCCGACCGGTGCAGGCGGGCCTGCCGTGACGGCCTAGACGTGGGCTGATGGCAAAGCCGCTCGTCATCGTCGAGTCACCGGCGAAAGCCAAGACGATCGCGAGCTTCCTCGGGCGCGACTACGTCGTCGAGTCCTCGATCGGTCACATCCGGGACCTCCCGCGGTCTGCCTCCGACGTCCCGGCCGCGTTCAAGAAGGAACCGTGGGCGCGGCTCGGCGTCGACGTCGACAACGACTTCAAAGCGCTCTACGTCGTCAGCCGAGACAAGAAGGAGCAGGTTGCGAAGCTGAAGCGCCTCGTCGGCGAAGCGAGCGAGCTCTACCTCGCGACTGACGAGGACCGCGAGGGGGAGTCCATCGCCTGGCACCTCGTCGAGGTGCTCTCGCCACGAGTGCCGGTGCGGCGCATGGTGTTCCACGAGATCACGCCGGGAGCCATCCAGCAGGCCATCGACCACCCGCGCGAGCTCGACCGGCGTCTCGTCGACGCCCAGGAGGCGCGGCGCATCCTCGACCGCCTCTACGGCTACGAGGTGTCTCCGGTGCTCTGGCGCAAGGTGCGCCAGGGCCTGTCGGCCGGGCGGGTCCAGAGCGTCGCCACGCGCATCGTGGTGGAGCGCGAGCGCGAGCGGATGCGGTTCCGGTCGGCCACCTGGTGGAGCTTGGAGGGGCGGTTCGCCGAGTCGGGGCAGCGCTTCTCGGCGCGTCTCGTCGACGTGGCCGCCCGCCGGGTCGCGACGGGCGACGACTTCCTGCCGAACGGCCAGCTTGCCGAAGCATCCGAGGTGCTGCGCCTCGGCGAGAGCGACGCCCGGGCGCTCGTGGGAGCGCTCGAGACGTCGACGTTCGCCGTCGCCTCGGTGGAGGAGCGGCCGTTCCGGCGCTCGCCCGCGGCGCCGTTCATCACGTCGACGTTGCAGCAGGAGGCGGCGCGGAAGCTGCGTTTCTCGGCCCAGCGGACGATGCGGACGGCACAGGGCCTCTACGAGCGTGGCTACATCACCTATATGCGGACCGACTCGACGACGCTGTCGGAGACAGCGATCGCGGCGGCGCGCGCTCAGGCGCGAGAGCTGTACGGACCGCAGGCGGTGCCCAACTCCCCGCGGACGTACCGGAGCCGGGTGAAGAACGCCCAGGAGGCGCACGAGGCGATCCGTCCCGCCGGTGACCGGTTCCGCCTGCCGAGCGCCGTCGCTCGCGAGCTCTCCGGCGACGAGGCGCGCCTGTACGAGCTCGTCTGGCAGCGAACCGTCGCCTCGCAGATGATCGACGCGACCGGGACGACTGCACGCGTGCGCATCGAGGGCGAGACCTTGCACGAGACACCGACGGCGCCTGCCGGCGCCGTCGCCGGCTTCGTCGCAACCGGGACCGTCATCACCTCCCCGGGGTTCCTCCAGGTGTACCGCGAGGACGAGGACGACACGGTGGACGCGGGCGGCGGCCGGGACCAGCGCGAGGAAGCGCGCCTGCCCCAGCTCGCGACCGGGCAGCACCTCGACTGCGAGGGCATCGACGCCGAGGACCACGCCACGAAGCCGCCGGCCCGTTTCACCGAGGCCTCCCTCGTGCGCCGCCTCGAAGAGCTCGGCGTCGGGCGCCCGTCCACCTACGCGAGCATCATCCAGACGATCCAGGACCGGGGCTACGTGTGGCGCAAGGGGACGGCGCTCGTCCCGTCATTCACCGCATTCGCAGTGGTGCAGCTCCTCGAGGGCCATTTCCCCACACTGGTCGACTACGGCTTCACCGCCAGCATGGAGGACGACCTCGACGAGATCGCCTCCGGGGCCGAGGAGCAGATCCCCTGGCTCGAGCGCTTCTACTTCGGCGAGTCGCACCACCTCGAACGGCCACCGGCCACGAGCGGCGACGGCGGAGGACGAGCCCCCGGCGCCGGGCTCGCAGCGGAGGGTCGCGTGCCCCGCCATGTCCTCGCCGTCGACGGACGGCGCGGCCTGAAGGACGCCGTCCTCGCCCATCTAGAGGAGATCGACGCACGAGAGGTCAACTCGATCACGATCGGTGCAGACGGAAACGGCGAGGAGATAGTCGTCCGAGTGGGTCGCTACGGGCCGTATCTCCAGCGCGGGGAGGATCGCGCGCAGGTCCCCGAGGACCTGCCGCCCGACGAGCTCACACCGGAGCGAGCGATCCAGTTGCTGTCGAGCCCGTCGGGCGATCGGGCGCTCGGAGTCGACCCGGTGACCGGCAAGCCCGTGTACGCGAGAGCGGGTCGCTTCGGGCCGTATGTGCAGCTGGGCGAGATCGGCGGTGATGGAGGCGAGCGGCCGAAGTCCGCCTCGCTCTTCCGCTCGATGTCGCCTGAGACCGTCACGCTCGAGGACGCGTTGCAGCTGTTGCAGCTGCCACGGGCCCTCGGGACGGATCCCGAGACGGGCGCCGAGATCGTCGCCAGCAACGGGCGTTACGGGCCGTACCTGAAGCGGGGTGACGACACCCGCAGCCTCGACAGTGAGGAGCAGCTCTTCGAGATCACGCTCGAGGAGGCGCTCGACAGGCTGCGCCAGCCGAAGACCCGGCGCTTCGGGCAAGCGGCCACACCCTTGCGCGAGATCGGCACCGATCCGGTGAGCGGGCAGGCGATCGTGTTGCGGAGCGGGCGTTTCGGCCCGTATGTGACGGACGGGACGGTGAACGCCTCTCTGCGGAGCGGCGACGACCCGGAGACGATCACCCTCGAGCGCGCGGCGGAGCTGCTGCAGTTGCGGCGGGAGGCAGGGCCGTCGACGCGGGCGAGCAAGCGGGCGAAGAAGACCGGCGGCGCGGCCAAGAAGGCTGGCGGCGCGGCCAAGAAGGCAGGCGGTGTGGCCAAGAAGGCGGGCGGCGCGGCCAAGAAGGCAGGCGGTGTGGCCAAGAAGTCCCCGTCGAAGAAGGCGACCTGACCGGCTTGGCCGGACCCTTGGCAGCGACCGGGCGCCTCATCGCGATCGAGGGCGGGGAAGGCGCCGGAAAGTCGACGCAGGCGGCAGGGCTGGCTTCTGCACTCGGTGCCGACGTGACCCGTGAGCCGGGCGGGACTCCCCTCGGTGAACGTGTCCGCCGGCTGCTGCTCGACCCAGCCGCCGGCCATGTCGACGACTGGACCGAGCTCTTGCTCATGCTTGCCGCCCGAGCGCAACATCTCGCCGAGCGCATCGAGCCGGCCCTGCAGGCAGGACGGCACGTGGTGGTGGATCGCTACTCCGGTTCCACGCTGGCGTACCAAGGGCACGGGCGCGGTCTCCCGCTCGACGACGTGCGCCGGCTCTGCGACCTCGCGACACGTGGGCGGTGGGCGGACCTCAACGTGTTGATCGACGTTTCGATCGAGGTCGGCGCGGCGCGGCGCGGCGGGCGGCACGACGCGACGCCCGACCGGTTCGAGGCGGAGACGATCAGGTTCCACGACCGCGTGCGCCAGGGCTACCTGATCGAGGCGGCTTCGGATCCCGAGCACTGGCTCGTCGTCGACGGGACCGGAACGACAGAGGACGTCGCATCGGCCATCCTTGCGGGCGTGCAGGAGCGGCTCGGCATCGACGACGCGGCGTCACGGTGACCGTGGCGCCGGCGACACCGGTCGCACCCGTGCTCGACCGCGTCATCGGCCAGCCCACCGCCGTGGCGGCGCTGCGGGCAGCGACCAAGGCTCCCCTTCACGCCTACCTGTTCATCGGCCCACCGGGAACGGGACGCGAGGATGCCGCGCGCGCCTTCGCAGCAGCGCTGTTCTGCCCGAACGGTGGCTGCGGCACGTGCGACGTGTGCGAGGCGACGCTCGCCGGGCGGCATCCGGATCTCGTCGTCGTCGAGCGACATGGGGCCTCGATCAGCGTGCCGCAGGCTGCCGAGGTGGTGCGCCTGGCCGCCCGAACACCGCGAGCGGCGCCGTATCAGGTGCTCGTGCTCATCGACTTCCATCTCGTGGAGAAGGCAGCCCCGACGTTGCTGAAGACGATCGAAGAACCGCCTTCCACGACCGTCATCGTCGTCACGGCCGAGTCGGTTCCGGCCGATTTCGTCACGATCGCGAGCCGTTGTGCGCGCATCGAGTTCCGCCCCCTCGCCGAGCCGGAGGTCGTCGAGGCGCTCGTGCGAGAAGGGGCGGGGCGGGCGATGGCGGAGGCGGTCGCCCAGGTGGCCGAAGGGCGCCTGGATCGGGCACGCCTGCTCGTCGCGGACCCCGGTTTCTCGGCGCGGATCGCA
Source organism: Actinomycetes bacterium (assembly GCA_021838945.1). GTDB lineage: Bacteria > Actinomycetota > Acidimicrobiia > Acidimicrobiales > Bog-793 > JAKCCH01. The sequence continues at coordinate 7,954 of JAKCCH010000064.1, read as the reverse complement.
CGGTGGCGGGATGTGCCCACCCGCCTGGACGGGACGGGAGCGGCACTTGCCATCGCGGCGGCAGAGCTCGTGGCGGCCGCCAACGAGCTGGTCGAGGTCGTGAAGGCGCGTCAGTCAGCAGAGCTGGAAGAGCTCGCCGAACAGGCGAAGATGATGGGTGAGCGGGGCCTGCCCGGCAGGGCGGACATCGAAGCCCGCCACCGGCGGGAGCAGCGCCGCATCCGCACCGACGATCTGCGCGCCGGCCTCGCGACCCTCGCCGCCCTGTACCGGGGGCGGCTGGACTCCGGGCCCGCGGATGCGCGCACCGCCATCCGCGCGATCGAGCTCATCGACGAGGCGGCGAAGCGGTTGACGTTGAACGTCAACGACACGCTGCTGCTCGAGTGGCTGCTGGCAAAGCTCGACCGATTGAGCTGAGGCGCTCCGGCCGCCACCTCCGCTGCACACACGCTGATTACCATGACCTGCCGTCGTCAGCGGCAGGCAGGGGTCCGTGACCGAGCTCTCCACTCAAGACCCGACGGGGCGCGTCAAGTCGTCCCGAGCTGACGCCCGCTCCGGCGCGGGCGAGGGCCGCTCCACACCCGATGCCGGCGAGCGCCATGGCGTGAGCCGCACGCCCCTGTTGAAGCGTCCGAGTGCGGCAGGGCTCGTCGAGGCCGTGTTGCTCGTCGCCTCGCCTGCGCTTGCCTACGCAGTCCTGCGCCTTGCCATCATGTCCCGCGTCGGGCTGCCCGACCCGAGCATCCATACGGCTTACGTCATCGACCCGCGCCAGTTCATCGCCCGCTACCAGCAGGCGCTCGCTCCCGTGGCGAGGATGCGCGAGGCCTCCCGGGTGGGTTTCGTCGTGCCGGCACGCATCAGCTACCTGCTGTTCGGAGCAGTGCCAGGTTTCGTCGTGTTCCGGTACCTCTTGGCGCTCGTGGCGGTCGTGCCGAGCTACCTGCTGCTGCGCCGGCTCTACGATCGTCCGGCCGGCGCGACGGCGGTGATCCTGATCCTGAGCTGCCCGGTCATCATCCGGGCGTGGGGCACGGACTACCCGAACTCCGCCTCTGTTTCGTACCTGTGCGGGGTCGCAGCCTGCCTCGGGCTCGCCCTGATCGCCGGGAGGCGCAGGGTGTGGTGGGTGGCGATCGCGGGCGCGCTCACGGCGATGGCCGTGTGGGCGTTCATGGCGACCGCCGTCGTCACGTCGGTCGCCGTCGTCGCCTACCTTGTCGTGAAGGGCGTGCGCGCCCGCAGGGTTCCGCTGGCCGACATCGGTGCTCTCGCCGCCGCTGCAGCCGCCGTCACGCTTGCACTCGCCGTGCTGTCGGAGTTGTTGATCGGACAGTTCAACTACTTCAGCCAGACCTGGCACGCGTACGTGTACTTGAGCAGACCATCCCAGGTGATCGTCTGGCATTCGCGCAACTGGCACTGGCTCCTCTACGACACCTACCTGCTCGTGCTCCCGGCGATCATCGGAGTGGGTGTCGCGGCACTCTGGCGTACCGGCCGCTCCGGACGGCTCGGTCCGGTGCCGCTCTTCCTGCTCGTTACGACCGGGGCGTCGGTGCTCTTCGCTGGCTGGCTCCAGTTCGGGCACAACGTGCAGTCGCTCGAGGTGCACTTCTGGTCCTCGCTGCTGTGGCCGTTCGCGCTGCTGACCCTGGCCCTCGCCATCGCCGAGCTCACGAGGGGAATCGAGGGCGACCTGCTCTCCCGGTGGATGCCGTCGGTGGCCGTGCTGGCCGTCCCGCTCATCTGCGAAGCGCAGCGATCCGTACCGGCGATGGAGTGGAACCCCACCGGGATCGCCGTCGCGGTCGCTGTCGTGGTCGTCGCCGTCGTCGCTCGGATCCTCACGGGCATCTGGCGCCGACGGGCCGCAGCTCTGACGATGCTCGTCAGCGTTGCCTCGGTGTTCGCGATCGTGGGCGGGCTCCTCGTGATCACCGTTGCGCCGCAGGTCCGCCACGGGAGGATCCCGCAGACGGTGAGCGATCCGCCGCCGAACTACGCGTCGACCCTCGGCGGCAACGACACGGTCGTGGTCGACGAGTACCGGATCGTGACGCGCCTGCCGGGCTTCACGGGTGCTCCCGCCTACCAGGGCGAGCAGCTCTTCATCTGGTGGCCCATCGACCAGTTCGCCTCGATGATCGAGCCGATGGGCATCTACCACGCCGGCTACAACTCCATACCGGGGCCCTGGGGGCTGCTCTCGCCAGGGGCGATGACCAAGATCGACTCCCGCCGCCCAGGCCAGGTGCTCCTCATGAGCTACACGGGCTTCGAGTTCTCGTCATGCCTGGCGGCGCTGTCACCCTTCGACCCCCATCTCGTGCGCCGAGCGGTCCTGAGCGCCGGCCCTCTGCGCCTGCATGTGTGGCTCATCGACCTCGAGCGGTTCATCCGGCAGCGTCACGGCGGATGAGGGGCCGGGAGTGGCCACTTTCGGACCGGGGGTCCTCGCGAGGTTGACGCGTCATTGAGCTCGGCACCCTCTTCCCTCGCGGGAACGGAACGCCGCCGGGCGGTGTTATAGAGACTCAGGCTGAAGAGACTCAGGCTGAAGAGACCCAGGAACGACACCCGAGGAGCGCTCCCCATGGCATTGTTCGGTTCCCGCAAGCAGGAGATGGTCTCTCCTGACGACGCGCTTTCCGGGAGGTCGGAGCCGTTGCGGGTTCCCGAGCGCCACTTCGTGCTCGGGACGCCGCTCGAGGGTCCGCTCCCGGACGGGTTCCAAGCTGCGGTCTTCGGGATGGGGTGCTTCTGGGGTGCCGAGCGCCGCCTCTGGCAGACGGACGGCGTGTACTCGACCGCCGCCGGATACGCCGGCGGTTACACGCCGAACCCGACCTACGAGGAGGTCTGCACGTCGAAGACCGGGCACGCCGAGGTGGTCCGGGTCGTGTTCGACCCGGCGAAGGTGAGCTACGACGACCTGCTCCAGACCTTCTGGGAATCCCACGACCCGACCCAGGGGATGCGCCAGGGCAACGACATGGGCACGCAGTACCGCTCGGTGATCTACACGTCCTCAGACGAGCAGCTCTCCGCCGCCAAGGCCTCCCGTGATCGGTACCAGGCCGCGCTCACCGAGGCCGGGTACGGCGAGATCACGACCGAGATCGCCGAGGCCGGCCCGTTCTACTACGCCGAGGACTACCACCAGCAGTACCTGGCGAAGAACCCGTCGGGATACTGCGGGATCGGGGGGACGGGCGTCAGCTGCCCGACGGGGCTGAGCGCCTGAGCGCCTGAGCGCCCGGAAGCGCCTTGAGCGGTTGGACCATCCGAGCACCCGACCGTCCGACTGCCTGAGCGCCTGAGCTCGAAGTGGCAGGCAGACCGCGCTGCTTTTGACGCGATTTGCCTGCCATCCGCAGCGAGCGAGCTCGGATAGGTCAGGTCCAGGCTCAGGCTCAGGATCAGGCTCAGGCCCAGGCTCAGGCTCAGGTCCAGGCTCAGGCTCAGGAACCGGTCGCCCTCGGACCGCCCGAGAGCTCTTTCGACGGCGCCACCACGGGCAGGTCGAGCACGCTGCCGCCGTGCGACCCGGCGGGCACCGTGACGGTGAGCAGATCGAGGAAGCGGTCCCCGATGTAGGCCTGATCCGTAGCCGCGATCACGAGCTCGATCCGGTCGCCCTTGGCGTACCGGTGCACGACGCCCGGGAGTGTCAGCGCCACCTCACCGTTGCGGCCGAGCCGTGCAGGCGAGACGAGCCGGTTCACGAGCGCGACGGTCCCGCTCGGCGACACGTCGTAGATCTTCGCGAACACGACGGCCTCGGTCGCCGGGCTCGTGGAGGACGCCGACGCACCGGAGATCGACACGTGCAGCACCGGGATGCCGACAGAGTCGATCGGGTGCGCGAGCCGCCCGGTCTCGAAGCTCGCGAACGTGCCGGGCGGATCCGTCGGCGGGATCGAGTCGAACGGCGACTGGTCCTGCACGCCCGAAGTCTCCGAGTACGAGGCCGGCTCTGCGTTCGGCGGGTTGGCGAAGCGCACGGTGCCGGGCGCGACGTCGGCGACGTCCCGCACGAGCGCGCCGTTCGAGGAGAGGTAGAGCGGGAGGACCGAGCCGATCGGCCATGACTTCGCCGTGCCGTAGGCCGGCTCCGCCGAACGCGCCTTGTCATACTTGACCCACGGCCGGAAGTACTCGACGGCCGGTCCCGTCGACACGTGCGCACCCTTCAGGTACTTCGCGAACCAGTCGAGCACGAGCACGGTCTCGTACCCCTTCGCAGGCGAGGTGTAGCTGAGCTCGCCCGGCGCCGGGGTGAGGTTCGAGTGGCCCCAGCTCTGCAGCACGAGCTTGACCGGGTCGCCGACAGAGCGCAGCAGCCGGTAATTCGCGACGGCTTCGGCGATGTCGAAGAGCGAGTCGTGCTCGCCCTGCATGAGCAGCGTCGGCACCCGGACCCGCTTGTAGTACGACACCACGGAGTCTTTCTGCAGCATCGACACGACGTCAGGAGTCGGGTAGCCGTTCGCGACCGACTCCAGGTACGCCTTGCAGATCGCCGGATCCAAGCCAGGACAGCTGCTCGGCGGGAACGGTATCGCCGTCGGGTTCTGGAACGGCTGGGAGAGCCCATCGCCGAAGAACAGCGAGGTCCACTCCCACTTGAGCACGCCTGGCGGGACCCTCGACCAGCGAAGCGACGGCGTCGAGTTGTTGGGCGCGAGCGAGTAGGCGAGATCGTTCCAGGTGATGATCGGCACGATGGCCTTCACACGAGGGTCGATCGACGCCGTGGCGAACTGGACCTCGCCGCCGTAGGAGCCGCCGATCATGCCGACGATCGGCGAGTCCGGCCCGTCCCTTCGGACCGAGGGCAGGATGCCCAGGTAGGAGATGAGCTGTGAAGCGGCCTGGCCGTCCCACACCGGGCTGTCGAGCTCGATGTTGCAGCCGCTGCCGCCGAAGCCGAGGCCGGAGTACGTCAGGACGACGTAGCCGTACCGCGCCGCGAGCTCTGCCAGGGGTACCTGGTCGGTATACGACCCGCCGAAACCATTCGTCGTCAAGATCGCCGCGTGCCGCCCACCACCGTCGGGCACGAACAGCTCCCCGACGATCGAACAGGGCGTCGCGCGATCGGGGCCGGTGTGGACCAGGAAGTGCTCGATCCTGGCGTGGAAACCTCTCCCGCTGGCGCCCGGCGAGCTCGAGGTCACCTTCGCCGGAGGGGGCGGCTTGAACGTCGAGCGCGAGGTCGAGCCAGCTGAGCTCGTCGCCGATGAGCTCGTGCCGGTCGTGACGGTCGTGCCGGTCGCAGCGGCGCCGGTCGCCGGGGCGAGCCCAGCCCCGCAGGCCAGCAGCGCCGCGACGGTGGTGGCGCTCGCAAGGCGTGGGATTCGGCCCGTTCGTCTCGTCCGTGTCGTTCGTGCGAGGTTCACGTCAGTGAGAACGCAGCACCCGGCCCGGAACTTGCGCTCCGTTGATGACGGGTCGGAGCTGAGTATCGTCCTACCGATGAAACGGACCTGGCCGAGGACGGCACTTCTCGCTGTGCTCGGCGTAGCCGCTCTTGTCGGTCTCGTGTTCCTGCTCGACGCCGTCTCGGCGCACGCCTACTACCCGGACTCCGACGGCGCCACGGTCCTGCTCGAGGGCCACGCGATGGCCACCGGTCACCCGCTGCTCGAGGGCTGGCGGCTCTCACTCGACTCGTTCTGGTCGGTTGACGCGCTGTGGTACCTCGTCGGTGTCGCCTTCGCCGGGATCACGCCGTCGCTGCTCCACGTGATCCCAGCGGTCATCGCGGCCGGCATCATCGGCCTCGGGGTGGTCATGGCGGTCGAGGAGCGTCGTGGCGCCGCCGCTGTGGCCTCAGCCGGGACGGTCCTCGCGCTCCTCGCCTTCCCGTCGCAGGCGCTTGCGTTGTTCCTGCTGCGCGGACCGTGGCACGTTGGTACGGCGCTGTGGTGCCTTGTCGCCTTCTACTGCCTGCGCAAGGGGCGCATTGACTGGCGCTGGGGCATCGCCGTGCTCTTCCTTGTCGCCGGGATGCTCGGCGACCTCCAGACGGCGGCGCTCGGGCTGGTACCGATCGCGCTTGCGGGCATCGCGGCTGCCGGGCGCACCCGCAACTGGCGTGCCGGCATCCCGAACGTGACGGCGTCGGCAGCAGCGGCTGCCCTCTGGGAGATCGGCAAGCACGTCACCCGGGCGATCGGCACGTTCTCGATGGCTCACGCCAACCAGATCTCCAGTCCGCACCAGATGTTGCGCAACGTCCGCCACGGCTTCCACGAGCTGATCCTGATGATGGGTGTCGGGACGTCCTATTTCGGCATCGGCTCGGAGCCGGTCGGCCTCAGCTACGTCCACGTCCTCGCGATCCTCGTCGTGCTCGCCGCGGTGGCGGGGACTGTCTGGGCCATCGTGTGGGGTACATCCACCGGCCGCGAGACCGTGGTGGGCACGAGCACCGAGGCCGCCTGGCGCCTCGACGACATGCTGATCTTCGGAGTGTTCGCGTCCCCGGCGGCATACACCTTGCTCGCGATCAACCCCGATCCGGCCTACTCCCGCTATCTCACGGCCGGGATCATCTTCGCCGTGATCCTCACCGGGCGCATCGTGGGGAGGGTGACGGAGGACATCGACTGGCGGACGTTTCGCCGGGTGTGCGCGGCCGTCGGTCTTGCCGCTGCTGGCTGCTACCTCGCCGGAACCGTCATCAACATCGACAGGCCCGGCCCGGTCAACCCGGCTTCCTTGCTCGCAACGTGGCTGGAGTCGCATCACCTTCACTACGGGATCGGTGCCTACTGGTCGTCGTCGATCACGACGGTCGAGTCGAGCAACAAGGTGGTCATCCGCCCCGTCATCTGCCCGCCGGGCAAGAAGACGCTGTTCGAGTACGAGCGGAATTCGGCCGGCTACTGGTATCACGAGCCCTTCGACTTCCTCGTCTTCCAGCGGGGCGCTCTGTGGGGCGGCGTGGACAGGAAGAGCGCCATCAAGACCTACGGACGCCCGGCACACATCTACGTGGAGTACGGCTACACCGTGTTGGTCTGGCACAAGCGGCTGGACGTGCGGGTTCAGCCGGTGCAGGGATAGCCGGCGCACGACGGGCCGCATGTCGCCCGTGCCGGTTTGAGCCGGGCTCAGATGTTGGCGAGGTCCTCGCTCGAGTAGGCGCGAAACGCGATCAGCGTCCGCGTCCTCGTCACCCCCTTCAGCGGGGCGATCCGCTCGGTGACCAGCTCTGCCAGCTGCTCGTGGTCGGCGGCGCGCACCACGGCCACGAGGTCCTCGTCACCCGCGACCGAATAGGCGACGTCGACGCCTTCTACGTCCGCGATGGCCCTGCCGAGTGGAGCGACGCGCTCGGGGTCGGCCTTGATCAGGATGATCGCAGAGACCATGCCGGCATGCTACGCCGCCCGGCGTCCCGCGGGGCGGGCCGCCACCTCAGCCGGCTCAGCCGACCCAGCCGGCTCAGCCGACCCAGCCGGCTCAGCCGTTGATCGGCCCGCTCGTCGAGCCGAGGCCGGCGGCCGTCCTCCCCGAGCGGTGCGCCAGGATCTCCGCAGCGATCGCGACCGCTGTCTCCTCGGGCGTGCGCGCACCGAGATCGAGCCCGACGGGGCCGTGGATGCGGTCGAGTGCGTCGTCGCCGACACCGTCCGCCGTCAGTTGCTCACGGCGGCGCGCCTGGGTGTGACGCGATCCGAGCGCGCCCACGTAGCAGCGGCTCTGCAGCGCCGCAGCGAGCGCGGGCACGTCCACCGCCGGATCGTGCGACAGCACGACGACCGCGTCGGCCGGTCCGAGGCTCTGCACGACAGCAGCCTCGTCCTCACCGAAACCAGCTCGGACCGCCACCTCCCACCCGAGCAACGCGCCCTGGGCCGCGAGCGCGTCTGCGACGGTCGCCTCTCCGACGACGACGAGCCTCGTGGTCGGCACGTAGACCTCGACGACGAGC